>NZ_JALDUB010000001.1:735529-1040507 GCF_023109195.1 Streptococcus oralis | reverse complement strand
AGATATTCCAGGTTACCGCTTCGTAGAGACTAAGAAACTTCCAAACGGCGACACAGAACATGTCTACGAAAAAGTTGTTACTGCCCCTCAACAAAAACCGACTGAGCAATCTCCAACTACTAAAGCAACCAAAGAATTACCTAATACTGGTACGGAAGATCATGCAGCTTTGGCAGCTCTAGGAGTACTTGGTTTGATGAGCGGATTTGGACTTGTGTCTCGCAAGAAAAAAGAAGACTAATTCTATACTCGAGATTCTAAGTAGTATCCATTAGTTTCTGAAACAAAAAACCAACTAATCGTTAGATTAGTTGGTTTTTTGTCTATTCTCGATTTTTCCAAGCTTGGTAGCGGGTGTCGATCAAGAGTTGGGTTAGTCGTCCCATGGTTTCTCTTTCTTCGGGAGTGAGGGATTGAGCTTGGACAAAGAGATGGTGAATGTGTTCAATGACCTTGAAGGAAGAAAGATCGTTGATAGAGGAGATGCCTGCATCAAGAATAATTCCAAAAAAGAGGTCAAAGTAGAGCTGCAGTTCTTCGTCAGGAACTGTTTCAACCCATTCCTTGAAAGTAGTGTCGACTTGTTGGCTGTCACTATTGGTCTCGTCTAGTTGGACAAAGTGCTTGTCTTCAACCTGCCAACTAAAGGTGTCGTGCTGAGCAAGGCCACCTAAGGCGGTGCTTCGAACGACGATTTTTTTGTCCGGAATTTCCAACATCATTCCGATGATAGACCCTTGCGGGATAAACACTTTCGTTCTTTCCATCATGTTTTGATAGCCTGGTGTTTCGGTTAGTTCCTTGTGAAGCCCAGGGGCATCAAAAGTATAGACAGAGATAATGTTTTTCTGCAAGTTTGGATCAAGTTGACTGGCAGCATAGACAGCTAAATTGCCCCCTTTTGAGTGCCCTGCTAGGATAACCTTTTGCTTAGGATGTTGAGCAAAAAAGTTCTCCAAATATTGGAGGGCATGTTTTTGAGCAGGGATTTCCTTCATATAGGTCATATGGAAATCTTCTTTCCAACCGATGATACTATCATCCGTCCCACGAAAAACAAGCAAATAGGTATCGAGACTGATACGATAAGTCATGGCTGCAAACTGTTTTTGCAATTCAGGATCGATATCGTTGATAAAATCTGAGAGCTTGCAATTTTTAAAGCGTTTGTGTTGAGCGAGCTGATTCAATAACTGGAGACGATTTTTATTGGTCAACATCGTCGTGTCTCTAGGGATTTGAGGTGCAAGATCTATGAGGCGCTTTGGTTCTTGGGTAACTACATCATCAAAAGGAAGATAGGTTAATTCAGTCAGGGCAAGAACATCTAACTCGTTCACGGGGAGGTCATAAAAGGAATCGTATGCTACATCATTTAAGTAGTCAAAAATATTGGCCATAAAAGCTCCTTTCTCTATGTTTATCCTATCACATTTACCTAGAATTAGCTAGTAGGGTTTGATTGAAATACATAGAAGATAGATTGCTCCTATTTCAAACCTCTAAACGAGCTTACTTGTATGTTTTTGCTATCAATCCCATTTTCCTTTAAAAAATTCTTCATCTCTTTAACATCATCAGGCTGACCTGTGATGAGATAGCTGGCTTGATTGCCGTATTCATCAATAGCACGTTTTAAAAACTCTTGACTTTGAGAAAGTTCCTCGCTAGTTTTATAAGTAAAATTCGGTGTTTTTTGAGCCAGTTCTTTCATCTCATTATCGAAAATAGTAACTCCTTTGTCAAAATGGTTGAGAATAATCGGACATTTACCAGCCCATTCTTTGATAAGGGGGCGTAGAGCAGAAATGCCGACATCAGATGCAAAGCAAACTAGTGGTTTATTCGTATCTTTAACAGTCAAAGAGGAATCCAGCCAACTCATCTCAATCTCACTGCCAGCCGGTAAATGTGTCAAGGTTTCCTTAAAGTGGCTACCACTATTATGAGTCAAAATGAGAATTTCATCTTCATCAGGTGTGGAGGCAATGGTTAGCCATCGACTGGTTTGCTCTCCGTTAGCTTCATATTTACTAGCAGTAGACGAGGTATCAGGGAGTGTAAACTTAGCATAAGCCCCAGCTTTCCAGATTTGATGACTCGGTTTTGTGATATGAATTACATATAGATCTCCGCTGGGGTTTTCGATGGATTTTATCGATAATGTCTGGCTTCGTCCAAGATAAGCGATGGCACCCCAAGTTATAATACATAGCGCTCCAAGTGTTGATAGAATGATAATAAACATTTTTTTACCTCTTTTCATTTTTTATGACTCCTGTTCTTAATTTTATGAATGAACTAAAAAATAATTCATTCATATTTTTTTAAAAAATAAAGAAATCCATTCTTTATTTTAGAACTCCTTTAATGAAGTTGGTTGCAAGTATTTCAACAGTTTTGCCAATATCTGGAAAATCTTTTTCCGTGATATGCATATCCATATAGTAAAACAGATTATAAACCTGTAAAATCTCTTGAATCTTTTCTGGAGAATACCCTTCAGCCTGCATACGATTTGTAAAAGTTTTAACTAGAAACTGATGAAATGGATTTGCGACTTTGCCTTCTTCTGACGAATAGTAGCTGTGCAACTCATCTGCGATGGCAGGATTGTACCATTCTGCAAGGATTTTATTGGAAGAAACGAGAGTTCTGGACTGAGCAAATAGTTGACCAATAAGGTCGATCATGTCAATTTCCCAATCCAGTTCTTCGATCATAGCTTGGCGAACACGGTTGTTTTCATCTATATAGATGTCTAGAAAAATGGCTTCTTTACTCTCGTAATAGTTATAAAAAGAACCAACTGCAACACCAGCTTGCCTAGCAATTTCTGAAATTCCTGTTGCCTTGTAACCTTTTTTTGAAAAAACTTCATAGGCTGCTCTCTTTAAAGATTGTTTTTTGTCCAATATGATTTAACCTCCTTTGTTTCATGAATGAATTAATTTATTCGTTCATTCATTCATATTCTAACAAATCATGGCTAGCTTGTCAATAAGAAGGTTAGATCTATTAAATAAGTTAAAGAAACGCTAACTAAATGAGCACAAAAAGGAAAATATAGGATAAGGCTGGAACTATACTTAAAAATAAGGTATGATATCAGTAGGAATGTTCTCTATATAGCATCTGTTTACTGATCTGGATTTGGGAAATAGGCTGCTAAACAGTATGAGATACTGATCCGTAAATCTGATATGAAGGGTTTTGATACTTTGAGAAATAGCAAAGGAGGAGCGCATGCACAAGATTTTACTAGTAGAAGATGATCAAGTCATTCGACAACAAGTGGGAAAACTGCTCTCTGAGTGGGGCTTTGAGGTCATTTTGGTAGAAGATTTTATGGAAGTATTGAGCCTTTTTGTTCAGTCAGAACCTCATTTGGTCCTCATGGATATTGGCCTGCCTCTTTTTAATGGTTACCACTGGTGTCAGGAGATTCGCAAGATTTCCAAGGTGCCCATTATGTTTCTGTCTTCGAGAGACCAGGCGATGGATATTGTCATGGCGATCAATATGGGAGCAGATGACTTTGTGACCAAGCCTTTTGACCAGCAGGTGCTCCTTGCCAAGGTTCAGGGCTTGTTGCGCCGTTCCTATGAGTTTGGGCGAGATGAAAGTCTGCTGGAGTATGCGGGTGTGATCCTCAATACCAAGTCTATGGACCTGCACTATCAGGGTGAAGTCCTGAGCTTAACCAAGAATGAATTTCAAATTTTGCGGGTTTTGTTTGAACATGCGGGTAATATCGTGGCGCGTGATGACCTGATGCGGGAACTCTGGAATAGCGACTTTTTCATCGATGACAATACCTTGTCTGTCAACGTTGCTCGCTTGCGCAAAAAGTTGGAGGAGCAAGGCTTGGCAGGATTTATCGAAACCAAGAAGGGAATAGGGTACGGACTGAAACATGCTTGATTGGAAATTATTTTTTCTGGCCTATCTGCGTTCTCGCAGTCGTCTTTTTGTCTATATTTTTTCATTGGGTTTTCTTGTTTTTCTCTTTCAGTTTTTATTCGCTAGTATAGGATTTTATTTCTTCTATTTTTTCCTCCTCAGTAGCTTTTTAACCCTTTTATTTTTGGTTTGGGATATTTTTGCAGAAGCTCAGATTTACCGGCAGGAAGTACTGTATGCTGAAAGAGACCCAAAGTCTCCTTTGGAATGTGTGCTAGCGGAAAAACTCGAAGAGCGTGAGTCTGAATTGTATCAAAAGAAGTCAGAAGCCCAAAGTAAACTGACGGATTTGCTTGACTACTACACCTTGTGGGTTCATCAGATAAAGACTCCTATTGCAGCGAGCCGTCTCTTGGTAGCAGAAGTATCTAATCGTGAGGTCAAGCAGCAACTGGAACAGGAAATCTTTAAGATTGACTCCTATACCAATCTGGTGTTGCAGTATCTTCGTTTGGAAAGCTTCCACGATGACTTGGTATTTGAAAAGGTTCAAGTGGATGACTTAGTTAAGGAAGTGGTTCGTAAGTATGCTCTTTTCTTTATCCAAAAGGGACTGACCGTCAATCTACATGACCTTGACAAAATCATCGTGACCGATAAGAAGTGGCTGTTGGTTGTCATTGAACAAATCCTCTCAAACAGCCTCAAATACACCAAGAAAGGTGGACTAGAGATTTATATGGAAGGCCAGGAGCTCTGTATCAAAGATACGGGAATCGGGATTAAAAACAGTGATGTGCTCCGAGTCTTTGAACGTGGCTTTTCAGGATATAATGGTCGCCTAACCCAGCAGTCATCTGGACTTGGACTTTACCTATCTAAGAAAATTTCTGAAGAACTGGGTCACCAGATTCGTATCGAGTCTGAGGTCGGAAAAGGAACGATAGTGCGGATTCAGTTTGCTCAAGTGAACTTAGTCCTTGAGTGAGAAGAGTAGATAAGAGCCCAGGATAAGACAACTGGGCTTTTCTATCTTTAACTGTGTATCCTAGTAAATTATTTTATCTACTATAAACAAATCTCTGAGGGATATGAAGACCACGAACGAAAAGGTAGGTCTAGATCAAAAGCAGATTAAGCAAATCATTAACAAGCAAATCTTGACAGTTTTCTTCCTTCCTGTAATTTTTGCATTTCTCCATTGGCCTTTGCTTATCATATGCTTAGTTTAGTTCTCAAGGTCATTGAAGTAGTCGATGATACCATGAGGTTGACGATAACTTTCTCTATCTGTTCAATTGATAGATTTCTTCAGATAAAGACTGTAAAATTTTTGATATAATGTTAAGGATGGACTGACGGATATTTAAAGGATAATTTTCAAAAGAATAACAGGTGAGAAGAAAAATATGTAAGATTGGACAGAAGTCTCTCTACCATCATCCAAGCAGAAACAAGATTATATGAAATAAAAGGAGTAACCAATGACCGGAAACTATTCAACACTTGAATACCGTGAGAAATTATATGATGATCTTCATGTTCGATTGAGAGATACAGTGATTTTGATGTGTGCGATTTTTATTGCCTCTATCGGACTAAATATGAATTCAACTGCTGTCATTATTGGAGCCATGCTGATTTCGCCTCTTATGACACCGATTGTTGGACTCGGATTTGGTTTAGCTATTTTTGATACGCGTTTAATCAAGCAATCTCTAGAGGTTTTATTTACTCAAGTATTGGTCAGCTTGCTTGTCTCGACTCTATATTTCTGGATTTCTCCCTTATCTTATGAAAGTAGCGAATTGATTGCACGAACCTCTCCAACCATTTGGGATGTTCTCATTGCTATTGCTGGTGGGATAGCAGGCGTAATTGGTTCAAGGAAAAAAGAAGCAAACAATATCGTGCCAGGAGTAGCCATTGCAACAGCTCTGATGCCACCTATCTGTACTGCAGGCTATGGTTTAGCTAATGGGAATGTACGATTTTTATTTGGGGCTCTCTATCTTTTCTTGATCAACTGTGTCTTTATCATGCTAGCCAACATTGTTGGAACAAGAATTTTGATGAGAAAATCTCCCTTAAGTTCATTTAAAGAGCTAAACATTAAAATGAAAATTGGCTTGACATCCTTGATTGTATTATTGGTTCTTCCAGCCAGTTATTCAGCAGTCACTCTGACGATAGATCAAGCGCGAAAAGAAGGAATCAAACAGTTTGTAGGAAAAGAGTTCGCCAATCATACGGTCATTAATCAAGTCTACAAGTCAAGGAACAATGAATTGGTCTTGACGGTTGTTGGAGATCCGATTTCAGACGAAGAATTAGAAACGCTCCATCAAAAACAAGCCTCTTACGGTATTCAATCTGTTCAATTAAAAGTCAATCAAGTTCATAATTCGACAAAATTAGATAGTGAGATGACCAAGGAATTTTACGAAAATATTAACAAGTATATCGATCAAAAACTCTCTGAAAAAGATTCACAAAAAGATCTCGTAAAAGAAAATGAGGCAGACAAGGACTGAGGATAGTTAACTTATCTAACTCATGGAAGCAAATCTTGGGAGGATATCCCATATCCAACAGTTAGTGGATAGAAAGGATTGTTTATGAGGATACCATTTGTGGTGGTTTAACCAATCACTACTAGCTCAGGTTAAATAAAATATAAAAAAGCAACAACTGAGATAGTTGTTGCTTTTCTGGCTCTGAAAAACGTTTCTCAGACAGTGATCGTTTTATTTCTCAACACGAGATTTGTTGGCTATATCAGCAAGGATTGCTGCTACAAACTCATCTACTGGGACAGTTTGTGTTTCTTTTTGGCCATAGCGACGAACATTGACTGTTCCGTCTTCCATTTCCTTATCCCCAACAATCAATTGGTAAGGAATCTTACTGGTTTGAGAAGCACGAATCTTGAACTGCATTTTTTCATTGCGCTCATCTACGTCTGCACGGACACCACGGTCACGGAGTTTCTTAGCCACTTCCCAAGCGTAGTCAACGTGTTTCTCGTTAGATACTGGGATGAGGGTTACTTGGTGTGGTGCCAGCCATGTTGGGAAGGCACCCTTGTAGTTCTCAATCAAGATAGCTGTGAAGCGTTCCATAGTTGAGATAACCCCACGGTGGATCATAACTGGACGGTGTTCTTCCCCGTCAGCTCCGATATATTTGAGGTCGAAGCGTTCTGGAAGCAAGAAGTCAAGCTGGATAGTCGAAAGGGTTTCTTCTTTTCCGAGAGCTGTCTTAACTTGGATATCCAATTTTGGTCCGTAGAAGGCTGCTTCACCTTCTGCTTCAAAGTAGTCAACCCCCATTTCATCAAGTGCTGCACGAAGCATGGTTTGGGCATTTTCCCACATCTCATCGTTGTCAAAGTACTTGTGAGTATCTTGAGGGTCACGAAGAGAGAGACGGAAGCGGTATTCAGTCAAGTTGAAGTCTTCGTAAACATCGATAATCAACTGAAGGGCGCGTTGGAATTCTTCTTGGATTTGTTCTGGAGTAACAAAGAGGTGACCATCGTTAAGTGACATTTCACGCACACGTTGAAGACCAGTAAGGGCACCAGATTTTTCGTAACGGTGCATCATCCCGATTTCAGCGATACGGATTGGCAACTCACGGTATGAGTGAACATGGTGTTTGAAGACTTGGATGTGGTGTGGACAGTTCATTGGACGAAGGACAAACTCTTCACCGTCACCCATGTCCATAGTTGGGAACATGTCTTCTTGGTAATGATCCCAGTGACCAGAAGTCTTGTAAAGCTCTACAGAAGCAAGCGGTGGAGTGTAAACGTGTTGGTAGCCAGAAGATAATTCCTTGTCGACAATGTAGCGTTCCAATTCACGACGGATCGTTGCACCATTTGGCAACCAGAATGGCAAACCTTGACCAACCTCTTGAGAAATCATGAAGAGGTCAAGCTCTTTACCAAGTTTACGGTGGTCACGTTCTTTCGCCTCTTCACGCATTTGAAGGTAGTTTTTCAAGTCTTTCTTGTCAAACCAAGCTGTACCGTAGATCCGTTGCATCATCGCGTTGTCGCTATTTCCGCGCCAGTAAGCACCAGCTACATGAAGAAGGTGGAAGATTTGGATGCGACCTGTTGACGGAACGTGAGGGCCACGGCAAAGGTCCACGTATTCCCCCTGACGGTAGATAGTTAAACCACCCTCGTCTTCTGAGTGTTCTTCAATCAATTCCAACTTGTAAGGGTCGTTTTTGAAGATTTCACGTGCTTCGTCTTTAGTGACTTCCTCACGAATAGATGGGAAGTTTTCTTTGACGATTTTTTTCATTTCTTCTTCGATACGAGGAAGGTCTTCGTTGGAGATTTGACCGGCAGTATTGTCTGTATCGTAGTAGAAGCCATCTTCGATAGCTGGACCAACTCCCAAGTGAATATCTGGGAAGAGGCGACGAGCTGCTTGGGCAAACAAGTGGGCAGCTGAGTGACGCAAGATCGGAAGGGCATCTTCGTGATCAGGTGTCACGATTTCGATGCTTCCATCTTCAGTGATAGCACGAGTCGTGTCAATGAGTTTGCCGTTGAATTTACCAGCCAAGGCTTTTTTAGCTAAGGAATTGCTGATAGATTGGGCAATTTCAAAAGTAGTAACGCCAGATTCGAATTCACGAACAGCGCCATCTGGGAAAGTAATCTTAATCATGGTTTTCTCCTTAAATATTTATTCTATTTTTGTTGGACAATTTTAAGAGCCGAGCAACTTCTTCCGCAGTCTGATTCTCTGATTGACTACCATCTGTTACGAGGCTAGGATAGCTTAATTTCACCGCT
The DNA here is from genome assembly GCF_023109195.1 of Streptococcus oralis. Classification (GTDB taxonomy): domain Bacteria; phylum Bacillota; class Bacilli; order Lactobacillales; family Streptococcaceae; genus Streptococcus; species Streptococcus oralis_BV. The sequence goes on along the minus strand of NZ_JALDUB010000001.1, from coordinate 1,031,785 downwards.
TCCTTACGAACCATTTGAGCAAAAAGAATGTCTCGTTGCATCCAGTTTTCAAAAGCTTGATCAGGGTTGGTTGTACCCTCTAAGACATAAGGAACCCATTCTCTCTGTATATAATGCTTTTTTTGAAAATCAGCTGTCGGAGTCAAGCATAGATAGGATGATACTTGACATTCAAGCTCCTTTACCAAGTGAGGCAAAAGTCCTGCTCCCTCCACCAAGAGAGGTCTGTTTTGATTTTTTATCAAGTAAGATTTTACATAAGGAAAAATCTCTTCATAAAAGCACCATTCTTCATCTGCCATCTCTTCTGGCTTTCTCATCCAGATTTGTTCTGGATTTCTATCCTTCCTAAGAAGGCAAATTGGCTGTGAGTCTGCACTTGCTTGACTCATCATCTCTTCTACCAAATCATCCAGTTTGATATGAAGTAGTTGATACTGTCTAGCAAGAAGTGAGGCAATTGTTGACTTTCCACTACAAGGCGATCCGCCAATCATATAAAGCATCGTTCTTCCTCCTTCTGACAAAACAAAAAACGACATCCATAAAAGGACGTCGCAACGTGGTTCCACCTTCATTTATGTTCCTCAAAAAAGAGGGACACCTCTGATTGGCTTTAACGTAGCCACCGTTTTATGTTTGCATAAAAGTCAGTAGAGTAGTATCAGTTTAGGCTTTCTATGCGTTTCCAGCAACCACGCACTCTCTAGTAGAAAGGGACTAAGTGACTTGTCTCTATGCATTATTATAGCATGATTGCGAGAATTTTCAAGGTTTTTGTATAATTTTTTTATTTTTCTCTCGCTGGAAGACATGCTTGATCCCCACACCAGCAGCCAACCCAAGTAGGGCAAAGAGTTCATAGGCTAAGAAGTAAAGCAGGATGAATTCGCCAAAGGTGATGATGGTAAAGCAAAAGAGCAGACCAATACCGAGTAGCCACCAAAGTGAGAAATGAAATCGATAGCTATAAAGTAGCGATACGATAAAGGTTACCAGAGGTGAAAAGAGGATGATGTTGTAAATGTACAGTCCCTTCAGTGTATATGGGTCAGAGATGAGTAGTGAGAATAGCTCATAGAGTGGCCAGTAAAAAAAGAAAGTAATAAGGTAGTATGGGATATACTTAAGATAATTCCGCATGGCAATAGTCCTCCAATCTGGAAAAAAATGAGAGATATTGTAGACCACATAATCCTAAATGAAGGGGAAATCTCTACTTATATTATAGCACGATTTAAAAGCTCTTACAATTTAATCCAGTGATCGGTGATAGTAATCTTTTCGAGTGTTTTCTGTTATAATACTAACAAAAGAAGGAAAATAAGGAGAAAGAATGACCAAAATAGCAGTTCTTTCAGACATACATGGAAATACGACAGCTTTGGAAGCTGTACTGGCTGATGCTAAAGCGGCAGAGGTAGACCAATACTGGCTTTTAGGGGATATTCTGATGCCAGGAACAGGACGTAGAAGGATTTTAGACCTCTTAGCTAGCTTGCCTATTACAGTAAGAGTTCTGGGAAATTGGGAGAATAGTCTCTGGCGAGGCCTGCATCGCAAGTTAGACCCTACAAAAGCGAGCCATCGTTATCTCCTGCGTCAAAGTCAGTACATCTTAGAGGATGTCAGCCCTGAAGAAATCGAAAACCTCAATAATCAACCTATGCAAGTTCATCGTCAGTTTGGTGATTTGATGGTAGGAATCACTCACCATCTCCCTGATAAAAACTGGGGTAGAGAGTTGATTCATACGGGAAAGCAAGAAGATTTTGATAGATTGGTGACGAATCCACACGCGTCTATCGCAGTATATGGCCATATTCATCAACAGTTGCTTCGTTACGGAAGTGATGGACAGTTGATTCTTAATCCAGGTTCCATTGGACAACCTTTCTTTCTAGATGCGAAGTTGCGTAAGGATCTACGGGCTCAGTATATGATTATAGAGTTTGATGAAGCAGGTTTGTCTGATGTTGATTTTCGTCGAGTGGATTATGATGTAGAAGCTGAATTGCAGTTGGCTAAGGATTTGAAGCTCCCCTATTTCCAGGTCTACTATGAAAGTTTGGTAAATGGGATTCACCATACTCATAACCATGAATTGTTAGGTCAGATTAGTGAACAAGAAGGTTATGATCAGGATGTTGAACTCTGGATGGAAAGAGACAAGAAAGATTGGTTTTAAGAGGACTTCTAGCTAGAAATCAGATAGTCTAGTGACTGCTGTTTCGCGATAAGTCGAACTGGATACGAATTGACGGCTTCTCAAATTTATGTTAGAATAACGGAATATAACTAATTTGAATCTCATACTAATTGATTTTCAAAATAAGCGGAGACAGATAATGAAACCAGAAGAGTTACACGCTATTGCCTCGGAGTTGGGCATGCAATTTGACGAAGATTCGCGTAGTATTTATGGCACGCAGTCAGGCTATTTACTTTTCCTGCAAGAAACTGACGTGAAAAATCAGTTTCGACTTTGTGTCAGTGTGAGTTTGAATGGAAATCCTGCTGATACAGAAGAAAATGAATTGGTTTGGGATGAGTTTAAGAGTGAATCTCTTCCAAACTTGTCGACCTTGTCTATCAATCAGTACCTTGTTTCTTTTGTCGTAAAAGGTGCAATGCGCAAATCAAAAACAATTGAAAAGCTACAGACGCTCATAACAGACCTTGTTGCATTCCTTGAAACCCATCATTTCGTCCAAGTGTGTGCCTACAGTGGTCAGGAGGGCCCCGTTGGTCTCTATCAATTAGGCGATTCAATTTTCCTTATCAATGAGGAAAGTTATCAATTGCTGAAGAGTAATCTTCAGATTGAGGTAGATTCTTATCAAAACCAGAAGGAAAATGTTCTTCTTGGAGCAGTTGGTGCCTTGCTAGGAGCCTTGGTTGGTGGAGCAGTTGCTCTATTTATCGCGCGTCTAGGTTATGTAGCTATGGTAGCAGGTATTGTTCTGGGGATTTGTACCATTAAAGGATATGAAATCCTTGGAAGAAAGGTATCTCGAAAGGGGATTGTGATTTCCTCTATTTGGATGGTGATTACTGTCTTTCTAGTAAATCAAATTGACTTGGCGATGGAAGTCGTTGCCAAACTAGGGGTTGAGTTTCCCTTTGCTTTCCGAGTGGTGAATCAATTAATCTTTAGCGGTGATTTCCCAGATAACTATTTTTATAATCTAGCTATGTTAGCTGTGTTTACCTTAGTTGGTGCTGGGGTGTCTATCAGCTCGGTTTGGTCAAGTCATAAAACAAAAGGGATTGTCCGTAAAATTGCATAAAAAAATAAGTCTTTGTATGTCCTCCGCTGTTCTGGGTACCAAGAGGGATACAGGACTTTTTGCATGGAGAAGGTAATCATTTGTTAATATTTGACAGGATAAGCAAAAAAGGTATAATGTTTATACGGGAAAAGATGAATAAAATATCAATGAAAGGAGAAGAAGATGCAAATTTCAAGCCGATTTACAATTGCGACTCATATGATGATTATTATTGCAATGCAGGATACAGACAGCAAGGTAACCAGTGATTTTCTTGCGGCTAGTGTCGGAGTTAATCCAGTCATTATCCGTAAGACTTTGTCGCAACTCAAAAAAGCAGGATTGATTTCAGTTGCGCGTGGGACGGGCGGTACCGAGATTATAAAGGACCTCCAAGATATTAGCCTTTTTGATGTGTATCAGGCTGTCGAATGTCTAGGAAAATCTGGCAAACTCTTTAGTTTCCATGACAATCCCAATCCTAACTGTCCAGTAGGGGCTAATATTCATAAGGTCTTGGATCAGAAATTGCTGGATATCCAAGTAGCTATGGAAAATCAACTTCGTCAGATGAGTCTGGCTCAGGTTGTGGCAGATGCAGAAGCAAGAATAGCAAAATAAGAGGACTAGGCTCCTCTTTTTCTATTGCCATAATTATGGTACAATGTAGACATTAAAGGAGGAGACTATGTACTTTATCACAGGATTTTTTGTCCTACTTTTTCTCGTTTCGTTTTTAAGGGACAATCGTAGTCTCTGGAATCCAGCTCTCTTGCTTTTGTCTCTGCTTTTTTCTTATATGTCTATTGCCAATCTTTTTTACGAAGCTGGGCAGAAAGAAGTGCACATGGTTTTCTTTGCAGGGATTTTTCTCCTGCTGCCTCTTTTAGTTTTTCTAAGTGGTTTTTTCCTTATTTATAATGGATTTGTGTTATTGAAAAAAGAAGGAAAATCCAAGGCAAATTATTTGTCTCTAGGATTAGGCTGCGTGATTCTATTCTTTTTTGTGATCATGGCGATTCGAGTGAGCGATACCAAGGGCTTGTTTTACACCAATCATCTAGTGAATATTATCTTTTTCTTTTTGATTTATTCGTATTTGATTTTTGGTTTTGCCTTTGCAGGATTTCTGCTTTATTCCATTCTGTATCTTTTCATTCCTAAGAAAAAATATTATGATTTTATCATCATTCACGGAGCAGGCTTGTTGAATGGAGAAAAAGTCACTCCCTTACTGAAGAGTCGCATTGACAAGGCAGTAGAAGCTTATCACCAGTCTCTCAATCCCAATGTTAAAATCATCGCAAGTGGTGGTCAAGGTGGGGATGAGAAGATTTCCGAGGCTCAGGCAATTTGTAATTATTTGCTGGAAGAGACGGATGTTCCGAGAGAAGCGATTCTCCTAGAGGAAGACTCAACGACGACCTATGAGAATCTTCTCTTCTCAAAAGAAATGGGAGAGAAGCTGGTGGCCAGTCCACGTTTTCTCTTTGTGACCAATGATTACCATGTTTTTCGTACCAGTACCTATGCTCGCCGTATTGGGATGAAGGGAGATGGTCTTGGTTGCCGTACAGCCGCCTACTATATCCCATCAGCCTTTATTAGAGAATATATTGCTCTATGTGTGAAGATGAGATGGCTTTTTATCGCTTTCTATGTTTTGTTGATTTTAGCTCTGATTTTCTCTTATAGAGGTGTTCTATGGTAATATGTAAAATTCATATTGTAATTCTTGTTAGAATCTCTAAAAAATCTTGTAGTAACTCTAAGGGAAAAATTGTCACTAGTAATGAAAGAGCAGGGTAAGTGATTGTGAGTGCGGTTTTAGGAACGGTTTCATGATTGCTCGTCAATCAATTGAACAATTTCTAACCTAGTTGCAGATTTTCAGAGAGAGTCAAAAATAGGCAACTGAATATGAGTAGACTAGAATTTTACAGTCAACGACAAATAAAAATGTGAACAGCAACAGAGGTTCACATTTTCTTTTTGGTCTATGGCAAAATGGCTTTTAGTTCCTTCAGGATAGTTTGTAAGGTTACGATCGCTTGTTCTCCTTGTTGTGGTTGGTAGAGTAGTTGGAAATACTTGCGAATAGTTTCTTCAAATTGCTTAGGGAGGAGTGTACAATTGGTCTTTGCGTACTCCAACATTCGTTTTTCACCAGGATGGGTTTGCTCATTGAGCGCAAATAACAAGTCAAAGTAGGAAGCAAAAAACTCACTCGTACGATGATTCATACTGAGAAGATCTTGGCGTTTGATAGCTTTTTCTATTTGGTGAGAGAAGGCAGGCATGGCTTGTTCTAGCAAAAGGAGTTGCCTTTCGATGATCTGTTTTTTGAGTTCGTGTGGATAGGGAATCTGGTAGGTTCTTTGGAGCAAAGCATAGTGTCCATTCGGGTCGTATAAAATCTTGCTGTGGAGTAGATTATGCCACATGCAAGTTGTATAGGCATTTTGAGCTTTGTGCTGAAAAACGGTTGAGTTCAATTCCTGTTCAAACGACTCCAGCGAACGATAAATCAACTCGATTTCGATACCGTTGTTTAGTACGCAGTCATCTTCTAATTCCCAAAACTGGTTTCCAATTTCCATATAAGAACAATACTTACTCAAGATATCTCGTCGAATCGCCTCATCAATAGAAGAGTTTAGATAGACATAAACGTCATAGTCAGAATTTTGATCGTAGGCTTGTCCTGCACGAGAACCACCAAGAGCAATAGCTTCTACTTGTTCCAGTTGAGAGAATTCTTTGCAAAGTTCGTGGATCATGATTTTTCTCCTTGCTTTAGGGTTTTAAAGTCATTTTACCAAAAAGTAAAACGTTTGCATAGCATTAAGTTGCTCTTTTTCATTTATAGCAAAAAATGTGAACCCTTGTTTCGAGTTCACATTTCTTTTTTATTCTGCGGCTTGTTGCCAACGTTTTGCTAGCTTATGAGACAGGCTAGAAATGGCAAAGTTAAAGATAAAGTAAATCAAGGCAATCAGGATATAAAGACTGAAGACTTGCTCTGGTTCGAAATAACGACCCATGAGAATTTGGCTGGCGCCAAAGAGCTCTTGTAGGGCGATAACAGAGTAGAGAAGGCTGGTATCCTTGATCACAGTTACAAACTGAGAAATGATAGCTGGCAACATTTTGCGGATTGCTTGTGGGAGAATGATGTAGTAGAGGATTTGCGCAGAGGTAAATCCTTGCGACATTCCTGCTTCGTATTGTCCCTTGTCTACGGCATTGAGGCCACCTCGGATAATCTCAGCTAGGGCTGCTGAGGTAAAGAGGGTAAAGGCTGTAATACCAGCTGGTGTGGACTTCATCTTAAACACCAAAAAGATGGTGAAAATCCAGAGGAGGTTGGGAACGTTACGTACAAACTCGATATAAATGCTGGAGATGATCCGTAAGACAGGATTTTTCCCATTTCTCATGACGGCTAGTACTGTTCCGATAAGGGTCGAGAGGACGATAGCAATCAGAGAAATGTAGAGAGTTAAGCCAAATCCTTTAAAGATAAAGACTAGGTTATCTGGGGTCAAAACTTCTAAAATAGATTCCATAGTAACCTCCTAAAGTGAATAGGCTTTTTTATTGGCTTGCTCCATCTTGCGACCAAATTGGGCGACAGGGAAGCAAAGGGCAAAGTAGAGTAGGGCAGCACCTAGAAAGGCAGGGATGTAGTTTCCGTTGAGAGCTGACCAAGACTTGGTCACAAACATCAAGTCCACTCCAGAGATGATAGCAACTGTTGAAGTATTCTTGATAAGGTTAACGATTTGGTTGGTCAAAGGAGGGAGAATGATACGAAAGGCCTGAGGCAAGATAATCAAGCGCATGGCACTGATATAGGTGAAACCTTGCGACAAGGCAGCCTCCATCTGACCATTAGGGATAGACTGAATCCCTGAACGAATCACCTCAGCAATATAAGCACCGTGATAAAGTCCTACGCAGAGAATAGCTGTCCAATAAATTGGAATCATGATGGTGTGTTCACTGATAAGAGGCAAACCATAAAAAACAATAACAAACTGTACCAAGAGGGGGGTGTTTTGGTAAAATTCGACAAAGATACGAGCCAAAATCCTTAGAATTTGATGTTTGCTAGTTGATAGGACTCCAAAGATGATTCCTAAGACCATAGCTAGGATAAAGGAGCCAATCGCTAGGGCAAGGGTGAAGAGGAAACCATTGAAAAATTGTCCAAAATCCTGAAAATAGGCTGTCCAAGATGATAAATCTGTCATGGGGTGTCCTCCTTAATCTGCGGTATGGCTAGATGGTTTGAGCTTGTAACGGTCATAGAGTTTCTGAAGACTGCCGTCCTTGCTCCATTTAGTGACCAAGCTATCAAGATAGTCGCTGAGCTCGGTGTTTGATTTCTTGGTAACAATGCCATAGTCAGATGGCTTGAAACTATCATCTAGTAGTTCTGTCCGTTTACTAATGTAGCCGGACAGAATAGAGCGGTCCACGGAAAAGGCATCAATACGGTGGGCGTGAAGGGAAGTAATCAATTCTGGGTAGGAACCAAGTTCGACGAATTTAAAGGTTAGACCTTTCTTTTTACCCAGTTCAGTAATCAAGCGCTGGGTAATGGATCCTTGAGCAACCCCAATGGTTTTACCGTTTAGGTCCTCAATGCTTTTGATGTTGGCAGATTTATTGACCAAAAAGCCAGAAGCGTCCGTATAGTAGGGACTGGTGAAGTTGTATAGTTTTTTACGCTCGTCTGTGATGGTGAAGGTCGCGATATCCATATCGACCTGTTCATTGTCTAGAAGAGGGCCACGGGTTTGTGCGGTAACAGGCACATAGCGAACCTTGACCTTGAGTTCGTCTGCAATCATCTTGGCCAGGTCCGTTTCGATACCAGAATAAGTCCCTTTCTTGGGATCCTTGTAGCCGAAATTGGGAACGTCTTGTTTGACACCGACAACTAGTTCACCTCTTTTTTGAATGTCTGTGACACTGGTGTCGGCCTGGACTGGTTTGGCAGCAACAAGGCTGAAAAGGCTAATTAATAATGCGGATAAAAAGAATTTCTTTTTCATAGGCGCCTCCTTATTTGACTTTATCACTTTCGTGGTTGATAATTTTGCTGAGGAATTGCTGGGCACGAGGTTCGCTTGGATTGTCGAAAAAGTCATCAACCTCTGTCGTATCTACTAAAACTTCTCCGTCAGCCATAAAGATAATGCGGTCCGCAACTTCACGGGCAAAGCCCATTTCGTGGGTAACGATGATCATGTTCATCCCGTCATGCGCTAGTTTTTGCATAACTGCTAGTACATCACCGATAGTCTCAGGATCAAGAGCAGATGTTGGCTCATCAAAGAGGAGGAGTTCCGGATGCATAGCGAGTCCGCGTGCGATGGCAATCCGTTGTTTTTGTCCACCAGATAGCGTGGCTGGATAGGAATCTTTCTTGTCCCACATATTTACAAATTCCAGATATTTTTGGGCTGTTTTTTCAGCTTCTTTTTTATCAATTCCTAGAACTTTTACAGGCGCAAGTGTTACATTTTCTAACACTGTTTTATGTGGATAAAGGTTAAAATGTTGGAAAACCATGCCGACTTCCTTACGGAGAGGAACTAAATCTTTCTGACTGGCACCTGCTACTTGGTGTCCATTGACTAGGAGACTTCCTTTGTCAACAGCCTCCAAACCATTAATAGTACGGATAAGAGTGGACTTCCCAGAACCAGAAGGTCCAAGCAGGACAACAACTTGTCCTTTTTCAAAACGGAGATTAATGTCGCGGAGTGCGTGGTAGTCTCCGTAATATTTTTCGATGTTTTTAAATTCTACTAAAGCCATGAGAGATCTCCTTTGTGTTAGATTTTATAACATGATTCTACAACAAAAGATTTGTCTTGTCAAATTAAATCAGAAAAAAATTAGTAAAATTGTAGTAAAAAGTAGTCAGGATAGAGAAAAAGCCTAAATCGTGTTATAATGAAACGATAGAATTCTTAGAAAGAGTGGATGTTTTTTTGATAACTCCTACTTATGAATGGCAGTTTGCCCCGCAGGTTGAAGATGCGGATTTTACAAAGATAGCCAAGAAGGCTGGACTGGGTCCTGAGGTGGCTCGGTTATTATTTGAAAGAGGGATTCAGAATGAGAAAAGTCTGAAGAAGTTTTTAGAACCTTCCTTGGAGGACTTGCATGACCCCTACTTGCTCCATGATATGGATAAGGCAGTGGAAAGGATTCGTCAGGCCATTGAAGAAGGGGAAAACATTCTCATCTATGGAGACTATGATGCGGATGGTATGACTTCGGCTTCTATTGTTAAGGAAAGTTTGGAACAACTGGGCGCAGAGTGTCGTGTTTACCTGCCCAATCGCTTTACAGATGGCTATGGCCCTAATGCCAGTGTCTATAAATACTTTATCGAGCAAGAGGGGATTTCCTTGATTGTGACAGTGGACAATGGGGTTGCAGGTCACGAGGCTATTGAACTAGCTCAGTCTATGGGAGTGGATGTCATTGTGACTGACCATCATTCCATGCCTGAAACCCTACCTGATGCCTATGCGATTGTCCACCCTGAACATCCGGATGCTGACTATCCATTCAAATATCTGGCTGGTTGCGGAGTGGCTTTCAAGTTAGCTTGTGCCCTCTTAGAAGAAGTACAAGTGGAGTTGCTTGATTTGGTTGCTATCGGTACCATTGCAGATATGGTGAGTTTGACAGATGAAAACCGTATTTTGGTTCAATATGGTCTGGAAATGCTGGGGCATACTCAGCGTATTGGTCTACAAGAAATGCTGGATATGGCTGGGATTGCTGCGAATGAAGTTACAGAAGAAACGGTTGGTTTCCAGATTGCCCCTCGTTTAAATGCCTTGGGGCGATTGGATGATCCCAATCCTGCCATTGATTTGCTGACTGGGTTTGACGATGAGGAAGCGCATGAGATTGCCCTCATGATTCAGCAGAAAAATGAAGAGCGCAAGGAAATCGTCCAGTCTATCTATGAAGAAGCTAAGACCATGGTGGATCCTGAGAAGAAGGTCCAGGTCTTAGCCAAGGAAGGCTGGAATCCTGGCGTTCTGGGTATCGTTGCTGGTCGTTTGTTGGAAGAGCTAGGGCAAACAGTTATCGTTCTTAATATAGAAGATGGTCGTGCCAAGGGTAGCGCTCGTAGTGTGGAAGCAGTCGATATTTTTGAGGCTCTGGATCCCCATCGAGACCTCTTCATCGCCTTTGGTGGACATGCTGGTGCAGCAGGGATGACGCTAGAGGTTGAGAAACTCTCAGATTTATCCCAGGTTTTGGAAGATTATATCCGTGAAAAAGGTGCAGATGCTGATGGTAAGAACAAGTTAAATTTAGATGAAGAGTTGGACTTGGAGACTCTTAGCTTGGAAACGGTCAAAAGTTTTGAACGGTTGGCACCTTTTGGAATGGACAATCAGAAACCTGTCTTTTATATCAAGGATTTTTATGTCGAAAGTGCCCGTACTATGGGGGCAGGCAATGCCCACCTAAAACTAAAAATTTCCAAGGGTGAGGCGAGTTTTGAAGTGGTGGCCTTTGGACAAGGTAGATGGGCGACAGAGTTTGCTCAAACCAAGAATCTAGAATTGGCAGTCACCTTGTCTGTCAACCAATGGAATGGGCAAACTGCCCTCCAGTTGATAATGGTGGATGCGCGTGTGGAAGGTGTTCAACTCTTTAACATTCGTGGGAAGAACGTAGCCTTGCCAGAAGGGGTTCCAGTCTTGGATTTCTCTGGAGAGGTGCCAGATTTAGCGACTAGTGATGCTGTGGTTGTGAAAACCATTCCCGAGGATATTACCTTGCTGAAGACCATTTTTCAGGAACAAGATTTCTCTGCTGTCTATTTCAAGAACGACATCGACAAGGCCTACTATCTGACAGGTTATGGAACTAGAGAACAGTTTGCAAAATTGTACAAGACCATTTACCAGTTCCCAGAGTTTGATATTCGTTATAAGCTCAAGGATTTGGCGGCTTATCTCAATATCCAACAAATCTTGCTGGTCAAGATGATCCAAGTATTTGAAGAGCTGGGATTTGTGACGATCAAAGATGGTGTCATGACAGTCAATAAAGAAGCGCCGAAAAGGGAAATTGCTGAAAGTCAGATTTACCAAAATCTCAAACAAACTGTAAAAAATCAAGAAATGATGGCGCTGGGGACAGTTCAAGAAATTTATGACTTTTTAATGGAGTAATAGATGGAAAGGGACTGAGATGACCTATCTCGTTCTCTTTTTGACGGATAAATGCTTGGTGTGGGAGTGGTTGATTGGATAGTCTTTTGGATGGTTTGCTGATGTAAAGGTTGGGGAAATGATTCATTTTTTATTCTCTTCTATCACTTTATACGATGTCTGCTTTTAAACCTTATGTAGTAAAAGTATAAATTTTTGTAACATGACTAAAATATAACTCTAAACGAACTGACATGTAAATCAAGTATGATTTTCTTATCAAGAAAATATAAGGGGAATCTAGTTATGAAAAAAACAGTTACGAAACTGACTCTTGGTTTGACTTCTACCGCTATTTTGGCTACAGTTGGGGCTCAAACTGTTCATGCGAACTCTTACGTTGTCCAAGATGGTGATTCATTTTATGCCATTGCAACTGCAAACGGCATGGATCCGCATGAGTTGGCAGCTTTGAATGGAAAAACCATCTTTGACACTATCCACCCAGGCGATGTATTGGAAGTGAGTGGTTCCGCTCAGGTTAGCTCTACCTACAGTGCTCCAGCTAGCGCTGCGAATGTGGTATCAGATACAGAAGATGTTGTTGAAAAGACTCCAACAAACTATGGCAACTCTTATCCTGTTGGTCAGTGTACATGGGGCGTGAAAGAATTGGCTCCCTGGGCTAGCAACTGGTGGGGAAATGCCAACACGTGGGCAATCTACGCGAGTGCTCAAGGCTATAAGACAGGAAGTGTTCCAGTAGTAGGAGCAATCGCCGTTTGGGATGGTGGTGAATATGGACACGTTGCTTATGTAACAGATGTTCAAAGTGAAAACTCCATCCAGGTATTGGAAGCAAACTACAGACGTCAAAAGCAGATTGCGAATTACCGTGGCTTCTTTAATCCACATGAATTTTTAGGAAATGTCACTTATATCTATCCAAACTAAAGATGATAAAAAGATTTAGAATTTCTAAGTCTTTTTTCTTTTTGAAAAAATTTCCTAACGTTATCCTCTATATTAATGGCTAATTTCTGAAATTTTTAGATTCTGTAGCGAACAGGAAATTCTCGCTTTTGGATGTAGATAAACCATGTCTTTGTAGAAAATAGTTCTCAAGTCGAGAGGTGAAGGGCAAGAATTTAACTTGTTTTGAACTAAAAGAGAAATTTAGAGTTCGAGAAAGGTATCTGAAATTAAATTGATTCAGAAAATCCATATTTTTGATGGTGCAATCCTTCCATTATCTTCGATGAAGCCTCCAAAAGAGAAGTCAAAGTTAAAGGATTCGATTCACAGTAGTGACTAATCTCTAGTTAAAAACCTATCTTCGTTTTGAAAATAATCAAAAAAATGGTATAATGGTAGGAAAAGATTCGGCTGGAAGTTTTAGAACTTTTAGAATAAGAGGGTAAATTCACCCTATAATCAAGATAAATGAAGTTTCGGAGGAAAAATGAGTAATATTAGTTTAACAACACTAGGTGGTGTACGAGAAAATGGGAAAAATATGTACATCGCTGAAATCGATGGTTCTATTTTTGTTTTGGATGCGGGGCTTAAATACCCTGAAAATGAACAACTAGGTGTTGATGTCGTCATTCCAAATATGGACTACCTTTTTGAAAATAGCGATCGTATCGCTGGGGTCTTCTTGACTCACGGACATGCGGATGCCATTGGTGCCCTGCCTTATCTTTTGGCAGAGGCTAAGGTGCCTGTGTTTGGTTCTGAGTTGACCATTGAGTTGGCCAAACTCTTTGTCAAAGGAAATGATACGGTTAAGAAATTCAATGACTTCCATGTGATTGATGAAGATACAGAGATCGACTTTGGAGGGACTGTGGTTTCCTTCTTCCGTACAACTCACTCTATCCCAGAAAGTTTGGGAATAGTCCTGAAAACAGCTGAAGGTAGCATTGTTTACACAGGTGACTTCAAGTTTGACCAGACAGCTAGTGAATCCTATGCGACGGATTTTGCTCGTTTGGCTGAAATCGGTCGTGATGGTGTTTTAGCGCTCCTCAGTGATTCAGCCAATGCAGACAGCAATATCCAGGTGGCGAGCGAGAGTGAAGTTGGAGAGGAAATTACCCAGACCATTGCAGACTGGGAAGGTCGTATCATCGTTGCAGCAGTTGCCAGCAACCTTTCTCGTATCCAGCAGGTTTTTGATGCTGCAGCAGATACAGGTCGCAGAGTTGTTTTGACTGGATTTGATATTGAAAATATCGTCCGCACTGCGATTCGTCTCAAAAAATTATCTCTAGCCAATGAAAGTCTTTTGATCAAACCCAAAGAAATGTCTCGTTTTGAAGACCATGAGTTGATTATCCTTGAGACTGGTCGTATGGGTGAGCCTATTAATGGACTTCGTAAGATGTCCATTGGACGCCACCGCTATGTGGAAATCAAAGATGGAGACTTGGTTTATATCGTAACGACTCCATCTATCGCCAAAGAAGCCGTCATGGCGCGTGTGGAAAATATGATCTACCAAGCTGGTGGTGTGGTGAAACTCATTACCCAAAGCTTGCGGGTGTCCGGACACGGGAATGCGCGTGATTTGCAGTTGATGATCAATCTTTTGCAACCAAATTACCTCTTCCCTATCCAAGGGGAGTATCGTGAGTTGGATGCGCATGCCAAGGCTGCCATGGCAGTTGGAATGTTGCCAGAGCATATCTTCATCCCTAAAAAGGGAACGACCATGTCTTATGAACATGGGGACTTTGTTCCAGCTGGGGCAGTTTCTGCAGGTGATGTCTTGATTGATGGAAATGCCATCGGGGATGTTGGAAATGTCGTCCTTCGTGACCGTAAGGTCTTGTCAGAGGATGGGATCTTTATCGTGGCGATCACTGTCAACCGTCGTGAGAAGAAAATTGTGGCCAAGGCCCGTGTTCATACGCGTGGATTTGTTTATCTCAAGAAGAGCCGCGATATTCTCCGTGAAAGTTCAGAATTGATTAACCAAACGGTAGAAGAGTATCTTCAAGGTGATGACTTTGACTGGGCAGATCTCAAAGGCAAGGTTCGTGACAATCTGACCAAGTACCTCTTTGATCAAACCAAGCGTCGCCCAGCAATCTTGCCAGTCGTGATGGAAGCAAAATAATAAGCAGCATACCTACAGAAAAAGTCGAAATTCGGCTTTTTCTTATAGAATAGTAAAAGGAGACAACCATGGCAGTTATGAATATTGAGTATTACTCAAAAGTTTTGGATATGGAATGGGGCGTTACCGTACTCTATCCAGATGCTAGTCGGGTGACTGAACCAGATTGCACAGATATTCCTGTTCTTTACCTTTTGCACGGAATGTCAGGAAACCAAAATAGCTGGCTCAAACGTACCAATGTCGAACGCTTGTTGCGTGGAATCAATCTTATTGTCATCATGCCCAATACTAGCAATGGCTGGTACACAGATACTCAGTATGGCTATAACTACTATACTGCTCTAGCAGAAGAGTTACCTCAGGTCATGAAACGTTTCTTCCCCAATATGACCAGCAAGCGAGAAAAGACCTTTATAGCTGGTCTCTCCATGGGAGGATATGGTTCCTTCAAACTCGCTCTATCGACAAATCGTTTTTCTCATGCGGCTAGTTTTTCTGGTGCGCTCAGTTTTCACGAATTTTCTCCTGAAAGTCAGGATCTTGGATCGCTTGCCTACTGGCGAGGAGTTTTTGGAGAGATTAAAGACTGGACAGCTAGTCCTCATTCGCTTGAAAGCGTGGCTGCAAAATCCGATAAAAAGACCAAACTATGGGCTTGGTGTGGGGAACAAGACTATCTTTACTCTGCCAATAACCTCGCAGTGAAAAACCTCAAAAAACTAGGTTTTGAGGTGACCTATAGTCATAGTCCAGGTAAGCACGAGTGGTACTACTGGGAAAAACAATTGGAGCGTTTTTTAGCTACTCTACCAATTGACTTTGTCTTGGAAGAACGTTTATCTTAGTTTTAGGTTTCTTTCAGCTTTCTTCAGTAAAATAGAGAATCTATCTTGATCAAGGAGAATGTGATTTCAAGATAGGTTCTTATTTTTATGAAAGGTGGGGCGTCATGTTCTGGATTATTCGATTATTCTTCCGATTTCTTTTGGGAATTTGGCGTTTCTTCTGGCGTTTGGTTTGGACTGTAGTTATTCTACTGCTCATTGCCTTTGGAGTGGTTTGGTATCTGTCTGGTGATTTTCATTCTGCGGTCAATCAGGTTGAAAAAATGAGCAAGATTGGTCAAGATGGCTGGAATCAATGGAGGGAGACGGGAACGCTGGAAGTCTTGTCTCAGACAGACAGTCACCAACATGCAGAAGGTAAGTGGGCTCAGGCCTCAGCTCGCATCTATATTGAACCTCAAATGGATGAGACCTTCCAAGGTGCCTATGCAGAAGCTATAAAAAACTGGAATCAAACGGGAGCCTTTACCTTTGAGGTGGTTGCGGATCCTAGCCAGGCAGATATTGTGGCAAGTGAGATGAATGATGGATCGACCGCTGTAGCAGGTCAAGCCGAGAGTCAAACCAATTTGTTAACCAATCAATTTATATCTGTAACGGTTCGCCTGAATCACTATTATCTATCCAATCCAAGTTATGGTTATTCTTATGAACGGATTGTGCACACGGCGGAGCACGAGCTGGGGCATGCCATCGGATTGGATCATACCAACGCAACTTCTGTCATGCAGCCAGCAGGTTCTTACTATGGGATTCAGCCTCAGGATGTGACAGCTGTTCAAGAACTCTATACCAGTAGCGACTAGATGAAGTCGGTGTAGTCTAAAAAGAAATCAAAGCTCCTCCAACAAGTGATTGGTGGGGCTTTTTGTTCGTCCTGTTACGGCCTTTTTGCTATAATGGAACTATGAATAACTTGATCAAATCAAAACTAGAGCTCTTGCCGACCAGCCCTGGATGCTACATTCACAAGGATAAAAATGGCACTATTATCTATGTAGGAAAGGCTAAAAATCTGCGCAATCGCGTGCGGTCCTATTTCCGTGGGAGTCACGATACCAAGACAGAGGCTCTGGTGTCTGAAATTGTGGATTTTGAATTTATCGTCACTGAGTCCAATATTGAGGCCCTTCTCCTAGAAATCAATCTTATCAAGGAAAATAAGCCAAAGTACAATATCATGCTCAAGGACGACAAGTCTTATCCTTTCATCAAAATCACCAATGAGCGATATCCTCGCTTGATTATCACCCGTCAGGTCAAAAAGGACGGTGGTCTCTACTTTGGTCCCTATCCAGATGTAGGGGCAGCAAATGAAATCAAGCGTCTACTGGACCGGATTTTCCCTTTTCGAAAATGTACCAACCCGCCCTCTAAGGTCTGTTTTTACTACCATATCGGCCAATGTATGGCCCATACTATCTGTAAAAAAGATGAGGCTTATTTCAAGTCCATGGCTCAGGAGGTTTCTGATTTCCTAAAAGGACAGGATGACAAAATCATCGATGACCTCAAGGGGAAAATGGCTGCGGCAGCTCAGACCATGGAATTTGAACGTGCGGCGGAATACCGTGACCTGATTCAGGCCATTGGAACGCTTCGGACCAAGCAACGGGTCATGGCGAAAGATTTGCAAAATCGGGACGTCTTTGGTTACTATGTGGATAAGGGCTGGATGTGTGTTCAGGTTTTCTTTGTCCGTCAGGGAAAACTCATCGAGCGGGATGTCAATCTTTTCCCTTATTACAACGATCCGGATGAGGACTTCTTGACCTATGTGGGACAATTCTATCAAGAAAAATCTCACCTGGTTCCCAATGAAGTATTGATTCCGCAGGATATTGACGAAGAAGCCGTCAAGGCCTTGGTGGATACCAAGATTTTCAAGCCCCAACGTGGAGAGAAAAAACAACTGGTCAATCTAGCCATAAAAAATGCCCGTGTTAGTCTGGAGCAAAAGTTCAATCTGCTAGAAAAATCTGTCGAAAAGACCCAAGGAGCTATTGAAAATCTGGGACGCTTGCTTCAAATTCCGACCCCAGTCCGCATCGAGTCCTTTGATAACTCTAATATCATGGGAACCAGTCCGGTGTCTGCCATGGTGGTCTTTGTCAATGGTAAACCCAGTAAGAAGGATTACCGTAAGTACAAGATAAAAACGGTTGTCGGTCCAGATGATTATGCGAGTATGCGAGAGGTTATTCGCAGACGTTATGGTCGAGTTCAACGTGAGGGTTTAACCCCGCCAGATTTGATTGTCATCGATGGGGGACAAGGTCAGGTCAATATCGCTAAGCAGGTTATTCAAGAAGAGCTAGGTTTGGACATTCCCATTGCTGGGCTTCAAAAAAATGATAAGCACCAAACCCATGAATTGCTCTTTGGAGATCCGCTGGAAGTGGTGGAGTTGTCTCGCAATTCTCAAGAATTCTTTCTCCTCCAACGCATTCAAGATGAGGTACACCGCTTTGCTATCACTTTCCACCGGCAACTGCGCTCAAAAAATTCCTTTTCATCTCAATTGGATGGAATTGACGGTCTGGGACCTAAACGCAAACAGAATCTCATGAAGCATTTTAAATCTCTGACTAAAATCAAGGAAGCCAGTGTAGATGAGATTGTCGAAGTTGGGGTGCCAAGAGCAGTCGCAGAAGCTGTTCAGAGAAAGTTGAACCCGCAGGAAGAAGTGGAGTTGGCTCAAGTAGCGGAAGAGAGAGTAGATTACCAAACGGAAGGAAATCATCATGAACCATAAAATCGCAATTTTATCAGACATTCATGGCAATGCAACGGCACTAGAAGCAGTGATTGCAGATGCTAAAACTCAAGGAGCCAGTGAATATTGGCTCATGGGAGACATTTTCCTCCCTGGTCCAGGTGCAAATGATTTGGTCGCTATGCTAAAAGACCTTCCTATCACAGCAAGTGTTCGAGGCAATTGGGATGATTGTGTCCTTGAGGCTTTAGATGGGCAATATGGCTTAGCAGACCCACAGGAAGTCCAGCTCATGCGATTGACCCAGTTTTTGATGAGGCGAATGGATCCTGAAACGATTGTCTGGCTACGAAATTTACCTATGCTAGAAAAGAAAGAAGTTGACGAACTGCGCTTTTCTCTTTCTCATAATTTGCCAAATAAGAACTATGGTGGTGACTTGCTAGTTGAGAATGATACAGAGAAATTTGACCAACTCCTAGATGATGAAGTTGACGTGGCAGTCTATGGTCATGTTCACAAGCAGTTGCTTCGTTATGGCAGTCAAGGGCAACAAATCATCAATCCAGGGTCGATTGGCATGCCCTATTTTAATTGGGAGGCGTTAAAAAATCACCGTGCCCAGTATGCTGTGATAGAGGTTGAAGATGGGGAATTGATAAATATTCTATTCCGAAAAGTTGCGTATGACTATGAAGCAGAGTTAGAATTGGCCAAGTCCAAGGGTCTTCCTTTTATCGAAATGTATGAAGAACTACGTCGAGATGACAACTATCGGGGGCACAATCTGGAACTTTTATCTAGTTTAATTGAAAAGCATGGGTATGTGGAGGATGTGAAAGAATTTTTGGAGGCTATAAAGTCAGAATACAAGATAGACTAGTTTCTTTAAACCCCTGAGAATTAGTTGGAACTGGATGAGGAAAAATCTGATTTTAATGATAAGTTTAAATCCAGGGCTTCATCCGTGTTCCAATTTCTTTCTATGAAAAATCTCTGCAAGCTCTTTCAAAATATGGTAGAATGGATGCAGTAGAATTAGAAAAGGAAATCGATTATGAAATTTCTTGAATTAAATAAAAAACGTCATGCGACTAAGCATTTTACTGATAAACCGGTAGATCCCAAAGATGTGCGTACGGCTATCGAAATCGCAACCTTGGCCCCAAGTGCCCATAACAGCCAGCCATGGAAGTTTGTGGTGGTTCGTGAAAAAAATGCAGAATTGGCAAAATTAGCATATGGTTCGAACTTTGAGCAGGTATCATCAGCGCCAGTGACCATTGCCTTGTTTACAGATACAGATCTTGCCAAACGTGCCCGCAAGATTGCCCGAGTTGGTGGTGCAAAGAATTTCTCAGAAGAGCAACTTCAATATTTCATGAAGAATTTGCCTGCCGAGTTTGCGCGTTACAGTGAACAGCAAGTTAGTGACTACTTGGCCCTTAATGCGGGACTAGTAGCCATGAACTTAGTTCTTGCTTTGACTGACCAAGGAATCGGTTCTAACATTATTCTTGGATTTGACAAATCAAAAGCCAACGAAGTTTTGGACATTGAAGACCGATTCCGTCCAGAACTCTTGATCACAGTTGGATACACAGATGAGAAATTGGAACCAAGCTACCGCTTGCCAGTAGATGAAATTATCGAGAAGAGATAGGAAGAAAAAATGACAGTTATTGATTTTACAGCAGAAGTAGAAAAACGCAAAGAAGACCTCTTGGCTGACTTGTTTAGCCTTTTGGAAATCAACTCAGAACGTGATGACAGCAAAGCCGATGCTGAGCATCCATTTGGACCTGGTCCAGTAAAAGCCTTGGAAAAATTCCTTGAAATCGCAGACCGTGATGGCTATCCAACTAAAAATGTTGATAACTACGCAGGACATTTTGAGTTTGGTGAAGGAGAAGAAGTTCTCGGAATCTTTGCTCACATGGACGTGGTGCCAGCTGGTAGCGGTTGGGACACGGACCCTTATACACCAACTATCAAAGACGGTCGCCTTTATGCGCGTGGAGCTTCAGACGACAAGGGGCCTACAACAGCTTGTTACTATGGTTTGAAAATCATCAAAGAATTGGGGCTTCCAACTTCTAAAAAAGTTCGTTTCATCGTCGGAACAGATGAAGAATCAGGCTGGGCAGACATGGACTACTACTTTGAACATGTAGGACTTGCGAAACCAGACTTCGGTTTCTCTCCAGATGCTGAATTCCCTATCATCAATGGTGAAAAAGGGAATATCACAGAATATCTCCATTTTGCAGGTGAAAATACTGGTGCAGCTCGCCTTCACAGCTTCACAGGTGGTTTGCGTGAAAACATGGTACCTGAATCAGCAACAGCAGTCGTTTCAGGTGACTTGGCTGACTTGCAAGCTAAACTAGATGCCTTTGTTGCAGAACACAAACTCAGAGGAGAACTCCAAGAAGAAAACGGCCAGTACAAGGTGACTGTGATTGGTAAATCAGCTCATGGTGCTATGCCTGCATCAGGTGTCAATGGTGCGACCTACCTTGCCCTTTTCCTCAGTCAGTTTGACTTTGCAGGACCTGCAAAAGACTACCTCGACATCGCTGGTAAGATTCTCTTGAACGACCATAAGGGTACAAATCTCAAGGTTGCTCATGTAGATGAAAAGATGGGTGCCCTTTCTATGAATGCCGGTGTCTTCCGCTTCGATGAAACAAGTGCTGACAATACGATTGCTCTTAACTTCCGTTATCCAAAAGGAACAAGCCCAGAGCAAATCAAGTCAATCCTTGAAAACTTGCCAGTTGCTTCTGTTAGCCTTTCTGAACACGGTCACACCCCTCACTATGTACCGATGGAAGATCCACTTGTGCAAACCTTGTTGAATGTTTATGAAAAACAAACTTGTCTTAAAGGTCACGAGCAAGTCATCGGTGGTGGTACCTTTGGTCGTTTACTGGAACGTGGGGTTGCCTACGGTGCGATGTTCCCAGACTCAATCGATACCATGCACCAAGCCAACGAATTTATCGCCTTGGACGATCTCTTCCGAGCAGCAGCAATCTATGCTGAAGCTATTTATGAACTGATCAAATAAAATGATAGAAGTCTGAGATTGTATGCTTGGACTTCTTTTTGGAGGGAAAACAGATGTCTCAAATTGAAAGAATCAAGCAAGCCATTATGGCGGATCCGCAAAATACCAGCTATACAGAACGCGGAATCGAACCTCTCTTTGCGGCGCCAAAAACTGCCCGTATCAATATTGTCGGTCAGGCTCCTGGGCTTAAAACGCAAGAAGCTGGGATTTATTGGAAGGATAAGAGTGGCGATCGCTTGCGTGAGTGGCTAGGTGTGGATGAGGACACCTTTTACAATTCAGGTTATTTTGCAGTTCTGCCCATGGATTTCTACTTTCCGGGGCATGGCAAGTCAGGCGACCTTCCACCTCGTACAGGTTTTGCAGAAAAATGGCATCCGCAACTCTTGCAAGAGTTGCCCGATATCCAATTAACTCTCTTGATTGGACAATATGCCCAAGCCTATTATTTACATGAAAAAGTTAGTGGCAAGGTGACAGAACGGGTAAAACACTACAAAGACTATCTACCAGAATTTTTCCCTCTGGTGCACCCCTCACCACGAAATCAAATCTGGATGGCCAAAAATCCTTGGTTTGAGTCAGAAGTAGTGCCCGATTTGAAAAAAAGAATTCAAAAGATTCTTGGAGAAACAAAATGAAAGAAATTACTTTTAACGATTTTTACCAGCTTTATCAAAATGAGCAACTTTCTCTAGTGGACGTGAGAGAAGTAGAAGAGTTCCAGACGCTTCATTTAGAAGGTGCTCAAAACCTACCACTTAGTCAATTAGCTGATATCTATGATCAGTTGGACAAGGACCTCTTGCATTATGTCATTTGTAAATCTGGAATACGTTCAGCGCGTGCTTGTCAATTTCTAGTTGAACAGGGTTATGAAGTTATCAATGTTCAAGGTGGAATGACGGCCTTTGAAAATCTTTAAACCTCTATGGTGATAGATCCTAATCTTCCCTTGCTCGGTTCCAACTGAGTGAGGGATTTTGTTTTTAGATAATTCTTATTTTTAAAAATATTGAAAACATTCAATGATTAATTTTGGATACTTTTTTCAGAGTCTTAATCATGGTATACTAGGTCAGTATTTTAGAAATATGAAGGAGATTTTTATGGCTAAAAAAGGTGCCCTAACAGGCTTGCTCCTGTTTGGAATATTTTTTGGTGCGGGGAACTTGATCTTTCCGCCTTCTCTAGGTGCCCTATCTGGAGAACAGTTTCTTCCTGCCATCGCAGGTTTTGTCTTTTCAGGTGTCGGTATTGCCGTCTTGACACTTATTATTGGAACGCTAAACCCGAAAGGATACATTCACGAGATTTCTAAGAAAATCTCACCTTGGTTTGCGACGCTTTATCTTGCAGTCCTCTATCTATCAATTGGCCCCTTCTTTGCCATTCCGCGTACAGCAACAACAGCTTACGAAGTTGGGATTAGCCCCCTCTTATCCGAAGCAAACAAAGGTCTAGGATTGATTGTCTTTACCGTGCTTTACTTTGCAGCGGCTTATTTAATCTCGCTCAATCCATCAAAAATCTTGGATCGAATCGGACGCATCTTAACGCCAGTCTTTGCCTTGTTGATCGTTATCTTGGTTGTACTAGGTGCCTTCAAATATGGTGGAACAAGCCCTCAAGTAGCTTCAGCGGCCTATCAATCTTCTGCTTTCGGGACAGGATTCCTAGAAGGTTATAATACCTTAGATGCCCTTGCTTCAGTTGCCTTCAGTGTGATTGCAGTTCAAACCTTGAAACAACTTGGATTCTCCAGTAAGAAAGAGTATATTTCAACTATTTGGGTGGTTGGTATCGTTGTAGCTCTTGCCTTTAGCGCTCTTTATATCGGTTTAGGATTCCTTGGAAATCACTTCCCAGTACCAGCCGAAGCGATGAAGGGTGGAACACCAGGTGTTTATATCTTGTCGCAAGCAACTCAGGAAATCTTTGGATCAACAGCTCAACTCTTCCTTGCTGTTATGGTAACTGTAACCTGCTTCACAACGACAGTTGGCTTGATTGTGTCGACAGCAGAGTTCTTTAACGAACGTTTCCCACAAATCAGCTACAAGGTCTATGCCACTGCCTTTACCTTGATTGGATTTGCTATTGCAAACCTCGGTTTGGATGCAATCATTAAGTACTCAGTGCCAGTACTGGTAATCTTGTACCCAATCACCATCGCCATTGTGATGATCGTGATTGTGAATAAGTTTGTCGCCCTATCAAAACCGGGCATGCAGTTAACTATTGGGCTTGTTACAGCTATTGCTCTTGCAAGCGTCCTTGGAAGTTCCTTTAAGATTGAGTTTCTAGAAAATCTGATTAATGCCCTTCCGTTTGCGTCAGCCTCTCTTCCATGGCTAGTGCCAGCTATTATCGGAATCTTGCTTTCATTGTTTCTACCAAACAAACAAGAGAGTGATGTTTTTGAGATGGAATAAAAAAAAATTCTTGGTCATCGACCAAGAATTTTTTGTATGAGCACGACTCATTAGTTGGTTTGTTCAATATATCCAGCCTCTTTAAGCATTTTTCTAGTTTTTAGAAAACTTACACGGCTTCCAGAGCCAGAAACTTCATTTGGCATTGCTTTTTTCATCTCTTCGAGATTCACAACAGTCATGTCAACCTCCATGCTATGGATGACTTTTCCATCTTTGAATTCGATATTTTGTGTAATGCCTTTAAGTCCTTCCTCCTTTTTATAAGTTTTCACGATAAGTTCTTTAATCTCTTCTGCTGACCTGTCCAGTATTTCAGGGTCAAAAACATTATAGACTTCTTGTTTTACAACATCATCCCCCTTAACAGTGTATGTCAAGGTAGAAGTTCTTCCGGGATTGCTATTGTGAACAAAAATGTAGTTTTTTGTCTCATCTTTCTTTTCAGATGATTGTTGGCTGCTTTGTTTGGTCTCGCTTGACTGAGTTGTTTTGTCTTCTTTGCTACTGCTGCTAGCAGGTGTAGATGCTTGTTTGGAACATCCGAGCAGGAGGATAAGTGAAGCCACTAGGGCTAGTGAAGTTTTAACCAGAGTTTTCATAGAATTTCCTTTCATAATCAAAGTATTTTGTATTATAACATGATTCTACTACAAAATCAACTAGACCTACCCTTTTATCTGAACTGACATTCCAATGAACAGAAACTAGTCAGACGATTAAAGTTTTGTCTCCATCTATTTCAAATAACTTTTATCCTATGGCTTTATAAGGGTGTGAAGTTTTAAATGCACTTTTTATGGGATTGGGAGGACTCTATTGGACTCATCGGTTAGGGATGTAATAAAATACCCCAAGAGTTAGAGTTGTGTCTAACTTTTGGGGTGGACCTACACTAGTCTATATGAAATTTTAGGAGATTAGTTCGTCTTTTCTGTGAACCCCATTTTTTCCAGTGCTTTTTTAGAGTTTGAGAAACTGACACGATTGCCGATACCAGAATATTCTTCAGGAAGTGCTTTTCTAAGTTCGCTAATACTTGCAACTGAGAAATCAACTTCTAAATCTTGAACAACTTTTCCATCTTTGATTTCAATCGTTTGTTTAACACCTTTGAGTCCATTATAACCTTTGTACTTTTCTTCGATAAAACTCTTGACATCTTCTGGAGTTGCGTTAAGAATCTCAGGATCTGCAACATTTTGAGCGGTTTGCTTGATAACATTGTCCCCCTCTACAGTATAAACCAAGGTAGAAGTGATTCCAGAATTGCTTTTGTTGACAAAAGTATGTGTCTTGGCTGTTTCTTTCTTTTCAGATGATTGTTCAGTGCTTTGTTTGCTCTCACTTGACTGAGTTGTTGTGTCTTCTTTAGTACTGCTAGCAGTTGTTGATGCTTGTTTGGAACATCCGAGCAGGAGGACAAGTGAAGCCACAAGGGCTAGTGATACTTTAAAGTATGATTTCATATTTGTTACTTTCCTTTCATAATCAAAGTATTTGTATTATAACATGGATCTATAGTGAAAGCAACTAAACACAGTTTTTCTCCTTTTGAGAAGGAGTCTGACTAGAAAAATGTTATAATGGTAGGAAAGAGGTGAAGAAATGAATCAGACTATAAACTATATCAAAGAACTAACCGCAATTGCATCTCCGACGGGCTTTACTCGTGAGATCTCAGACTATCTAGTCCATACTTTAGAAGAGCTTGGTTACCAGCCTGTTCGCACAGCCAAGGGTGGTGTCAATGTTACTATTAAAGGTCAAAATGATGACCAACACCGCTATGTGACTGCCCATGTGGATACGCTGGGTGCTATTGTCCGTGCTGTCAAACCAGATGGCCGTCTCAAATTGGATCGTATCGGTGGTTTCCCTTGGAACATGATTGAAGGGGAGAACTGTACGGTTCATGTGGCTAGCACAGGTCAAACGGTATCTGGGACCATCCTCATCCATCAAACTTCTTGCCATGTCTACAAAGATGCAGGAACTGCTGAACGCACACAGGACAATATGGAAGTGCGTTTGGACGAAAAAGTAACCAATGAAAAGGAAACGCGCGCCTTGGGCATCGAGGTTGGCGACTTTATCAGTTTTGACCCGCGAACTGTCGTGACAGAGACTGGTTTTATCAAGTCCCGTCATTTGGATGACAAGGTCAGCGCAGCAATTTTGCTCAATCTTCTTCGTGTTTATAAGGAAGAGGGGATTGCATTGCCAGTAACAACTCATTTTGCTTTTTCAGTCTTCGAAGAGGTTGGTCACGGTGCCAACTCCAATATTCCAGCTCAGGTAGTGGAATATCTAGCTGTGGATATGGGAGCTATGGGCGATGACCAGCAGACGGATGAGTATACAGTTTCTATCTGTGTCAAGGACGCTTCAGGTCCCTATCACTATGACTTCCGTCAACACTTGGTAACTTTGGCGAAGGAGCAAGATATTCCTTTTAAGCTCGACATTTATCCATTTTACGGTTCGGATGCTTCAGCGGCTATGTCAGCAGGAGCAGAGGTCAAACACGCCCTCCTTGGAGCTGGTATTGAGTCCAGTCACTCTTACGAACGAACACATATTGATTCGGTCGTGGCGACAGAGCGTATGGTAGACGCCTATCTCAAGAGCACCTTGGTAGAATAATATGTGCTTGATTTGTCAAAGAATTGAATGGATCAAGGCAGGGGAAAATCCCTACTTTGTAAAAGAACTAGAAACAGGCTATGTTGTTATTGGAGATCACCAATACTTTAAGGGCTATAC
The DNA here is from genome assembly GCF_023109195.1 of Streptococcus oralis. Classification (GTDB taxonomy): domain Bacteria; phylum Bacillota; class Bacilli; order Lactobacillales; family Streptococcaceae; genus Streptococcus; species Streptococcus oralis_BV. The sequence continues at coordinate 1,005,344 of NZ_JALDUB010000001.1, read as the reverse complement.
CTTATTTCTGGCAAAAGAGCATGTCACAGAACTCCACCATATGGAGACTTCTGTAAAACTTCGCTTTTTAGAGGAAATGAGTTTGGTCCAAGAAGCAGTCGCCAAAGTATTTGAGGCTGAAAAGATGAATATTGAACTCCTAGGAAATGGTGATGCCCACGCTCATTGGCATCTCTTTCCACGAAGAACAGGTGATATGAAGGGTCATGGATTGAATGGCCGTGGGCCAGTCTGGTGGATGCCATGGGAAGAAATGGCGGCAGAAGATTGCCAAGTGAAATCCCATGAGTTGGAACAAATGATTAAAGCCTTATCCGATGAATTAGAGAAGCACGTGGTCTAAGAGAGGAAGGAAAAATGAAAAAAAGATACATTGTTTTATCTGGTTTGCTGGCAGTAACCCTAGCAGCATGTTCTCAAGAACAACCTAAAAATGAAGAAAATACTCAAAAAACAGAACAAACTAGTCAACCTGAAGGAACTGTAGGGAGCAAATCCCAAGCTTCTAGTCAGAAGAAGGCAGAAGTTGTCAATAAGGGAGACTACTATAGTATTCAAGGGAAATACGATGAAATCGTCATAGCTAATAAGCACTATCCTTTGTCAAAAGACTATAATCCAGGAGAAAATCCAACAGCTAAAGCAGAGTTGCTGAAGCTCATTGCAGCAATGCAAGCAGCTGGCTACCCAATCAGCGATCACTACAGTGGTTTTAGAAGTTATGAAACTCAAACCAAACTTTATCAAGACTATGTCAATCAAGATGGTAAGGAAGCAGCAGATCGCTACTCAGCTCGACCAGGTTATAGTGAACACCAGACGGGCCTTGCTTTTGACCTTATTGGGACAGATGGTGATTTAGTTACTGAAGAAAAGGCAGCCCAGTGGCTCTTGGATCATGCGGCTGACTATGGCTTTGTCGTTCGCTATCTCAAAGGCAAGGAAAAAGAGACTGGCTACATGGCAGAAGAATGGCATCTCCGCTACGTTGGAAAAGAAGCCAAAGAAATTGCTGCAAGTGGCCTCAGTTTGGAAGAATACTATGGATTTGAAGGCGGAGATTACGTCGATTAAAAAAGTAATTTTTCTCTTGCATTTTTAGATAAATAGTGTATAATAGAAAGGTGTGTGTAAAGCATACTTGTGGGAGGTAAAAATCTTTAATTACCGCCAAAACCACAAAGGAGGATTTAAAAATGGCTAAAAAAGTCGAAAAACTTGTAAAATTGCAAATCCCTGCTGGTAAAGCTACACCAGCTCCACCGGTTGGACCTGCTCTTGGTCAAGCTGGTATCAACATCATGGGATTCACAAAAGAGTTCAACGCTCGTACAGCTGACCAAGCTGGTATGATCATTCCAGTTGTTATCTCAGTATACGAAGACAAATCATTTACTTTCGTTACAAAAACACCACCAGCTGCTGTTCTTTTGAAAAAAGCTGCAGGTGTTGAAAAAGGATCAGGTACACCTAACAAAACTAAAGTTGCTACAGTTACTCGTGCACAAGTACAAGAAATTGCAGAAACTAAGATGCCAGATTTGAACGCAGCAAACATTGAGTCTGCAATGCGTATGATCGAAGGTACTGCTCGTTCTATGGGATTCACTGTTGTTGACTAATCAATAACACAGTAGAAAATCTCACAGCAGTCTATTAGTTGCTTTTCATACTAGGCCAGTGACTGACGCTTGTACTTGGGTACAGTAAAGGAACTTAACGAAGTAGGAAAAGAAAATCAATAGACTGAATACCCGCAAGACTTCATCATTTCGAGAAGTGACGTGGGAGATGAAAATCGATTGAACCACTTACAAGGAGAATAGAAAATGGCTAAAAAAAGCAAACAACTTCGTGCTGCTCTTGAGAAAATCGACAGCACAAAAGCATACAGTGTAGAAGAGGCTGTAGCACTTGCAAAAGAAACTAACTTTGCAAAATTTGACGCAACTGTAGAAGTTGCTTACAACTTGAACATCGACGTTAAAAAAGCTGACCAACAAATCCGTGGCGCAATGGTATTGCCAAACGGTACTGGTAAAACTTCACGCGTTCTTGTTTTTGCACGTGGTGCAAAAGCTGAAGAAGCAAAAGCTGCTGGTGCAGACTTTGTTGGTGAAGATGACCTTGTTGCGAAAATCAACGACGGTTGGTTGGACTTCGACGTAGTTATCGCTACACCTGACATGATGGCTCTTGTTGGACGTCTTGGACGTGTCCTTGGACCACGTAACTTGATGCCAAACCCTAAGACTGGTACTGTAACAATGGATGTTGCTAAAGCAGTTGAAGAGTCTAAAGGTGGTAAGATTACTTACCGTGCTGACCGTGCAGGTAACGTTCAAGCAATCATCGGTAAAGTATCATTTGAAGCTGAAAAATTGGTTGAAAACTTCAAAGCTTTCAACGAAACAATCCAAAAAGCAAAACCAGCTACAGCTAAAGGAACTTACGTAACAAACTTGACAATCACAACTACTCAAGGTGTTGGTATCAAGGTTGACGTAAACTCACTTTAATTAACAGATTTTTAAAAACGAGTACGAAAGTGCTCGTTTTTTTAGGTACGACGGACATTCCGTTCATCTGAGGTGTAAGTCCTCTGTGGGTACCATATACTAGTAAAGCCAAAAGTGATTCCCAAGCCTGACTATTGTGAGTAGCTGATCGAACGGCATTAGGATAGACTGTTTAAGTCTGACGTTGGAAACAAGAATCGGCAGAGAAAGAGATAGAGAAATCTTGGCTATACGAATAGGCACGTGACAGTAAAGCGTATATAGCGGATAAGAAGGCCAGCAACTCTAAAGTACAAATATGTAGTCGTAACCTATATGCGTAAACTACGTGAGCAATTGAATTCGAACTAGAGAGGTGATTAATAGATTTATGCTATAGTCATGGCAACTTGTATGCTTTTGATTCTAGTTTATCAAATAATAGATTAGAATTGTCAGATAATATAATTTTATGTTATAATGAAGAAAAAATAGAGGTGTTCAAATGTCAGAAGCAGGTCATAAGTTTTTAGCAAAACTGGGGAAAAAACGCTTACGTCCAGGTGGAAAACGTGCTACAGATTGGTTAATTGCGGAAGGAGAATTTTCAAAAGAAAAGAGAATACTAGAAGTTGCGTGCAATAGGGGAACTACAGCAATTGAGTTGGCACAGCGTTTTGGTTGTAAGATAACTGCTGTTGATATGGATGGACAAGCCTTAGAAGTGGCTAAAAAATCTGCTGAAACGGCAGGTGTTGGTCATTTGATCAGATTTGAAAGAGCAAATGCAATGAAACTTCCTTATGAAGATGCTAGTTTTGATATTGTTATAAATGAAGCTATGCTAACTATGCAAGCCGATCAAGCTAAGAAAAAATGTGTAATGGAGTATCTAAGGGTCTTAAAACCTGAAGGTCTTCTTTTGACACATGATGTGCTTCTTAAGGAAGCTAAAGAGTCTGTCAGACGGGAATTGTCACAAGCAATTCATGTAAATGTAGGTCCTTTAACTCAAGATGGTTGGGAACAGGTGATGATAGAATCAGGTTATCGTGATGTGAAAATATTGACTGGTGAAATGACATTAATGAAATTATCAGGTATGATTTATGACGAAGGTTGGCTAGGAACTTTGAAAATTTGCGTAAATGCTTGTAAAAAGGAGAATAGAAAGCAGTTTTTAACTATGTATAAAATGTTTGCTAAGAATAAACAGAAATTGGGCTTTATTGCTATGGCTAGTTATAAATCGTCAAATCGTTAGATAATTATTGAAGTTAACTTTTCCTTTTTTCTTTCTTAAAAAATATGCTATAATAGAGAGTAAAAAACTTTGAAAGAAAGAAAAAGATGAATTTAAAAGATTATATCGCAACGATTGAAAATTATCCTAAGGAAGGCATCACCTTCCGTGATATCAGCCCTTTGATGGCAGATGGAAATGCTTATAGCTACGCTGTTCGTGAAATTGTTCAGTATGCAACCGATAAGAAAATCGACATGATCGTGGGTCCAGAGGCTCGCGGATTTATTGTCGGATGCCCAGTTGCTTTCGAGTTGGGAATTGGCTTTGCACCCGTTCGTAAACCAGGGAAATTACCACGTGAAGTGATTTCTGCTGACTATGAGAAAGAGTACGGTATTGATACCTTGACCATGCATGCTGATGCGATCAAGCCAGGCCAACGTGTTCTCATCGTAGATGATCTTTTGGCAACAGGTGGAACTGTCAAGGCAACGATTGAGATGATTGAAAGACTTGGTGGTGTTGTAGCCGGTTGTGCTTTCTTGATTGAGTTGGATGAGCTTAAAGGCCGTGAAAAAATCGGAGATTACGATTACAAGGTACTTATGCATTATTAATGAAAAACAGTCCTTGGGGCTGTTTTCTCTTCATCTGCTATATAAACAAACTATAGCTAGTTAGAGAAAAACTATAATTGAAAACTATATCTTCTTGCAGTATAATAAAAGGACTAAGTGTTTGAGATTTGACTTCAAACACATTCAATTATTTCTAAAAGAGTACAGTTAGGAGAAGGTTATGCCGATTAGAATTGATAAAAAATTGCCAGCTGTTGAGATTTTACGGACAGAGAATATCTTTGTCATGGATGATCAACGTGCGGCCCACCAAGATATCCGTCCCTTGAAAATTTTGATTTTAAACCTAATGCCCAAAAAAGTGGTCACAGAGACCCAGTTGTTACGGCATTTAGCAAATACTCCTTTGCAATTGGACATAGACTTTCTCTATATGGAGAGCCACCGTTCCAAGACGACTCGTGCAGAGCATATGGAGACTTTTTATAAAACTTTTCCTGAAGTCAAGGACGAGTATTTTGATGGGATGATTATCACAGGGGCTCCGATTGAGCATTTACCATTTGAGGAAGTGGACTATTGGGAGGAATTCAGTCAGGTGCTTGAGTGGTCCAAGACCCATGTCTATTCGACCCTTCATATCTGCTGGGGTGCCCAAGCAGGTCTTTATGCTCGCTATGGAGTTGATAAACACCAGATGGAGCAGAAATTGTCAGGCATTTACCCGCAGGATACCTTGAAAGAGGGCCATCTTCTCTTTCGTGGTTTTGATGATAGCTATGTAGCTCCCCATTCTCGTTATACAGAAATCTATAAGGAAGAGATATTAGGAAAAACCAATCTGGAAATCCTCTCTGAGGGAGAACAAGTCGGCGTTTCTATTTTAGCCAGTCGGGATCTTCGTGAGATTTATAGTTTTGGTCATTTAGAATATGACCGTGATACTCTAGCAAAAGAGTATTTTCGTGATTGTGAGGCAGGACTTAATCCTCATATTCCAGAAAATTACTTCAAAAATGATGATGTGAATGAGACACCGTGTCTCTGTTGGTCTTCATCAGCTGCCCTCTTTTTCAGCAATTGGGTAAACTATGCAGTTTATCAAGAAACCCCTTTTGACTGGAGAAAGGTAGAGGATGATGCGGCTGCATTTGGATATCTATAAGAGGAATTATGACATATTTTGACGCTTTTAAATCAGGGAACTTGGTTTTGCCAAGTGCCCTGCTCTTGCATTTTAAGGAACTCTTTCCTTCCAGCGAAGATTTTCTCGTCTGGCAATTTTTCTATTTACAAAATACTACAGCCCTCGGAGATGTTTCACCTAGTCAGATTGCTGAAATCATTGGGAAAGAGGTGGCAGATGTCAACCAATCCATTTCGAATTTGACAGAAAATGGTTTGCTACAATATCGAACCATTGAACTAAATGGGGAAATTGAGCTGATCTTTGATGCTAGTTTGGCTTTTGAACGCTTGGATAGCTTGCTAGACAGCCAAACTCCAGCTACAACTGCCCCAAACCCGCAGAATCAGTTGAAGGATCTGGTTGAAACTTTTCAGCAGGAATTGGGACGCTTGTTAACGCCATTTGAAATCGAAGATCTATCCAAGACTGTCAAAGAAGATGGAGTTAAGGCGGATTTGATCAAGGAAGCTCTCCGAGAGGCCGTCCTAAATGGCAAGCCAAACTGGAAATATATTCAGGCAATCCTACGAAACTGGCGTCATGAAGGTATCCAGTCTGTGGCTCAGGTAGAGGCAAAACGAGCAGAGCGAGAAGCGAATAATCCCAAACAAGTTCAGGCTTCGGCTGATTTCCTCGATGCCATGAATTTGTGGCAAGATTAGCCGCTTGAAAAATCTTGAAAATTAGAGTAAGGTTTGCAAGCTCCTTATAAATATGATAGAATAATAGTGAATAAAATGAAAAAAGAGGTATGTGAAATGTCACGTAAACCATTTATCGCTGGTAACTGGAAAATGAACAAAAATCCAGAAGAAGCAAAAGCATTCGTTGAAGCCGTTGCATCAAAACTTCCTTCATCAGACCTTGTTGAAGCGGGTATCGCAGCTCCTGCAGTTGATTTGACAACTGTTCTTGCTGCTGCTAAAGGTTCAAACCTTAAAGTTGCTGCTCAAAACTGCTACTTTGAAAATGCAGGTGCTTTCACTGGTGAAACTAGCCCACAAGTTTTGAAAGAAATCGGTACTGACTACGTTGTTATCGGTCACTCAGAACGCCGTGACTACTTCCATGAAACCGACGAAGATATCAACAAAAAAGCAAAAGCAATCTTTGCGAACGGTATGCTTCCAATCATCTGTTGTGGTGAGTCACTTGAAACTTACGAAGCTGGTAAAGCTGCTGAATTCGTAGGTGCCCAAGTATCTGCTGCTTTGGCTGGATTGACTGCTGAACAAGTTGCTGCATCCGTTATCGCTTATGAGCCAATCTGGGCTATCGGTACTGGTAAATCAGCTTCACAAGACGACGCACAAAAAATGTGTAAAGTTGTTCGTGATGTTGTAGCTGCTGACTTCGGTCAAGAAGTTGCTGACAAAGTTCGTGTTCAATACGGTGGTTCAGTTAAACCTGAAAATGTTGCAGAATACATGGCTTGTCCAGATGTGGACGGAGCTCTTGTTGGTGGAGCATCACTTGAAGCTGAAAGCTTCTTGGCATTGCTTGACTTTGTAAAATAATCTAGGTTATTCCAGACAGTCTGCTAAGACTGTCTTTTTTTAAAGACTGTATATTTTTCTTAAATTATCAGTCAATTACAACTTTTTTAATATGGGTTAATTTTCTTGCTTTTGTCTACTAGGTGTAGTATACTGAGGTAGTAATCAATAAATATGGTTACAAAAATAATATTATGAGGTGAAAAAAATGGTTGAATTGAAAAAAGATGCATTAAAAGACGTAACAACATTATCTAAAACAGCGCCAGTAGCATTGGCAAAAACAAAGGAAGTATTGAACCAAGCAGTAGCAGACTTGTACGTAGCGCATATCGCTCTTCATCAAGTACACTGGTACATGCGTGGACGTGGTTTTATGGTATGGCATCCTAAGATGGATGAATACATGGATAGCCTTGATGGTTACCTTGATGAAATCAGCGAACGCTTGATCACTCTTGGTGGCAAACCATACTCTACTTTGACAGAATTCCTTCAACACAGTGAAATCGAAGAAGAAGAAGGAGAATTCCGTAACGTTGAAGAAAGCTTGGAACGTGTTCTAGCTATTTATCGCTACCTCATCACTCTTTTCCAAAAAGCTTTGGATGTAACTGACGAAGAAGGCGATGATGTTACAAACGATATCTTTGTTGGGGCTAAGGCTGAACTTGAGAAAACAGTTTGGATGCTTGCAGCAGAACTTGGACAAGCTCCTGGTTTGTAAAATATAGTTGCTACCCCTTTTATCATGAGGTGCCTGATAAGTGCCCATGACCAATCATCTTTTAAAAGTCATGTAACTGTAAAAAGTTGCATGATTTTTTTGTTTGCTGGACTTAGGACACATTGTCAAAAGTAGGATTTTACGGTATAATAGTTGCTGTTCAATAACATATGAATTTTAAAGAATAATTGTTAGTTTAAGGAGGACTTATGAACAACTTACCAAATTGCCCAAAATGTAATTCAGAATATGTCTACGAAGACGGAAGTCTCTTGGTCTGCCCAGAGTGTGCCTATGAGTGGAACCCTGCAGAAGTTGCAGAAGTAGAAGAAGGCGTTGTTGCTATCGATGCCAATGGAAATAAATTGGCTGACGGCGATACTGTAACCCTTATCAAGGACTTGAAAGTAAAAGGTGCGCCAAAGGATTTGAAACAAGGAACTCGCGTTAAAAATATCCGTATCGTAGAAGGTGACCACAACATCGACTGTAAGATTGATGGTTTTGGAGCTATGAAACTCAAGTCAGAATTTGTTAAGAAAATCTAGCCATGAAACTGAATTATAAATTTATCTTTTATAGTCGTGTGCTCTTGTTCTTAGCGGCATTTACAGGAGTTTATTTAGAAATTACCAAGCACGGTGGCTTTGGTATGCTCCTTTACTACACAGTGTTGTCCAATCTTTTGGTAACGATTTTCACGGGCTACCTGCTCCGTGTGATGAGCCGTTCAGGTGAAAATTGGCAAAGTCCGACCTTGCTTCGTCTCAAGGGTGGTGTTACCATGAGTATCATGATTACCTGTGTGATTTACCATTTTATGCTTGCTCCGATTGCGACAGACTTTTACCGTGTGGAAAATTTCCTTTGCCACTATATCGTTCCACTCTGGTTTTTAGCCGACACCCTCTTCTTTGATAAACGGGGTCAATACAAAATCTGGGATCCAGTCTTGTGGACCATCTTGCCCTTGGTTTATATGATTTTTGCCTTGTTTAATGGCTTGGTCTTAAAACTCAATATTCCGAATTCCAAGGACAATCCCTTCCCTTATTTCTTTTTAAATGTGAACAAGGGTTGGGACGTGGTTATCAAATGGTGTTTGATCATTTTTGCGGCCTATATGGTTGCAGGCTTCATCTTCTATCTGATCAAGCAAATCAAGCGAAAATAGTCTTCCTATTAGGAAAGTTAGGACGGAGTCTCTAGTTCAATCGGGCTCCTTCTTTTCTTGCCATCTTCCTTTTAAAAGGATCAACAGTGAGAAATATACAGAAAGAAAATTCATGAAACAATATTTAGAACGGGCTAGTATTTTGGCCCTCTCCCTCGTTTTGATTACCTCCTTTTCCATTTCAAGCGCTCTGCCAGCCATGTTTGACTACTATCAAGGCTACCCCAAAGAACAAATCGAGCTCCTGGTCAGTCTTCCTTCTTTTGGAATCATGATTATGCTGGTTTTAAATGGGTTTTTGGAGCGGTTATTTCCTGAGCGTCTTCAGATTAGTCTGGGACTTCTCATCCTTTCTATCGGTGGAACTGCCCCTTTCTGGTATCAGGAATACAACTTTGTCTTTGCGATGCGGATTTTATTTGGCTTGGGTGTTGGGATGATCAATGCCAAGGCCATTTCCATCATCAGCGAACGCTATCATGGAAAGACACGGATCCAGATGTTGGGGCTTCGCGGATCAGCAGAAGTTGTCGGGGCGTCGATTTTGACTCTAGTGGTCGGTCAACTCTTATCCTTGGGATGGACAGTGACCTTCTTGGCCTACAGTGCGGGATTTTTAGTATTGATTCTTTATCTGCTCTTTGTCCCTTATGGGAAAGAAAAGAAAGAAACAAAGAAAAAAGAGACCGAAACGACTCGTTTGACAGGAAAGATGAAAGGATTAATTTTTCTATTGGCTGTCGAAGCAGCAGTTGTTGTCTGCACCAACACAGCTATCACCATTCGTATTCCTAGTCTGATGGTGGAAAGAGGTCTAGGGGATGCCCAGTTATCGAGCTTGGTCTTAAGTATTATGCAGTTGATTGGTATCTTGGCAGGTGTGAGTTTTTCTTTCTTTATCTCTCTATTTAAAGAAAGATTGCTCCTTTGGTCAGGTATCACCTTTGGATTGGGGCAGATTGTGATTGCCTTGTCTCCGTCATTGGGTGTGATGGTAGTTGGAAGTGTTGTGGCAGGTTTTTCCTACAGTGTGGCCTTGACCACTGTCTTTCAGCTTCTTTCTGAAAGAATCCCAGCCAAGCTCCTTAATCAGGCAACATCTTTTGCAGTGCTAGGATGCAGCTTTGGAGCCTTTACGACACCTTTCATTCTTGGGGCGATTGGCTTGGTGACTCAAAATGGTATGTTGGTCTTCACCATTTTAGGATGTTGGTTGATTGTCACTTCTATCTTTGTTATGTACGCACTTCAAAAGAGAGCTTAGGATTAATTTCCTAAGTTTTTCTTTCTGGGAATTTTGTACCCAGACAATTATTGGTTTTTAAACTTGTTTACACTTTTATTTCCTGATAAAATAGAAGTTATGACAAGATATAAAGCAACTATTTCTTATGATGGTTTTGCCTTTGCCGGTTTTCAGCGCCAGCCTCATGCGCGGAGCGTTCAAGAGGAAATCGAAAAAACCTTAACGAGACTCAATAAGGGGCAAGCCATCGCTGTTCATGGTGCTGGTAGGACGGATAGTGGGGTCCATGCTCTGGAACAGGTCATTCATTTTGATCTGCCCTATCAGATGGATGAGGAAAAACTCCGTTTTGCTCTGGATACTCAGTCACCAGAAGATATCGATGTGATTTCGATTGAGATTGTGGCGGATGATTTTCATTGCCGTTATGCAAAACATAGCAAGACCTATGAGTTTATAGTAGATAGGGGGCGTCCTAAAAATCCCATGCGCCGTCACTATGCTACTCACTTTCCCTATCCGCTCGATGTGGAGCGGATGCAGGAGGCTGTCAAGAAATTAGAAGGAACCCACGATTTTACCGGTTTTACAGCATCTGGAACCAGTGTAGAGGACAAGGTTCGGACCATTACAGAAGCCAGTCTTAGTGTTGATGAGACAGGGCAGTTTTTGACTTTTACCTTTTCAGGAAATGGATTCTTATATAAACAGATTCGTAATATGGTGGGGACACTGCTCAAAATAGGAAATAATCGAATGCCAGTTGAGCAGATTGACTTGATTTTGGAGAAGAAGGACAGAAAACTTGCAGGTCCAACGGCTGCACCGAATGGCTTGTATTTAAAGGAGATTCGTTATGAAGAATAATCGTATTTTAGCCCTTTCTGGGAATGATATTTTTAGTGGTGGTGGTTTATCAGCTGATTTGGCTACCTATACCTTAAATGGTCTGCATGGCTTTGTAGCAGTGACTTGTTTGACGGCCTTGACCGAAAAGGGCTTTGAAGTCTTTCCAACTGACGATGCCATTTTTCAACATGAATTGGATAGCTTACGTGATGTCGAGTTTGCAGGAATTAAGATTGGCCTTCTTCCTACTGTCAGTGTGGCTGAGAAGGCCTTGGACTTTATCAAGCAACGTCCAGGAGTGCCTGTGGTATTGGACCCCGTTTTGGTCTGCAAGGAAACGCATGATGTAGCTGTTAGTGAACTCTGTCAAGAGTTGATTCGCTTTTTCCCTCATGTCAGTGTGATTACGCCAAATCTTCCTGAAGCAGAATTATTGGCTGGTCAGGAAATTAAAACATTGGAAGACATGAAAGCTGTAGCGCAGAAATTGCATGATTTAGGAGCGCCAGCAGTTATTATCAAGGGAGGCAATCGCCTCAGTCAGGACAAGGCAGTGGATGTCTTTTATGATGGACAAACTTTCACTGTTCTAGAAAACCCAGTCATTCAAGGCCAAAATGCGGGTGCAGGATGTACCTTTGCCTCAAGCATCGCCAGTCACTTGGTTAAAGGGGATGAACTTTTACCAGCAGTAGAGAGCTCGAAAGCTTTCGTTTACCGTGCTATTGCACAAGCAGATCAATATGGAGTAAGACAATATGAAGCAAACCAAAACAACTAAAATCGCCCTTGTATCCCTCTTAACCGCCCTTTCTGTGGTTCTAGGTTATTACTTGAAAATTGGAACGCCAACAGGAATATTGACTCTCTTGGATGCAGGTATTTTCTTTACTGCCTTTTACTTTGGCAGTAAAGAAGGGGCCGTCGTTGGAGGACTAGCAGCTTTTCTGCTTGACCTTTTATCAGGCTTTCCACAGTGGATGTTCTTTAGCTTGGTAAACCATGGCTTGCAAGGATTTTTTGCAGGTTTTAAAGGGAAATGGCAATGGCTAGGCCTTGTCTTGGCTACTATCGTCATGGTAAGTGGCTACGCTCTGGGCTCAACTCTAATGAATGGCTGGTCAGCAGCCTTGCCAGAAATCCTTCCAAACTTCCTACAAAATACCTTGGGAATGGTTGTGGGATTTGTAGTCTTTCAGAGTGTCAAGAAGATAAAATAAAAAAGTCAGCTATTTGAGCTGACTTTTTGCTTGTCTCTATGTTTAATCAAAATAAAGCAAATCTTTGCTGGTGCTTGTAAAGAGGTCAAAGCCATCCTTGGTAACAACACCACAGTCTTCGATACGAACGCCGACTTTGCCCGGGATATAGATACCAGGTTCAACAGAGAAGCACATGCCTTCTTCGATGACCATGTCGTTACCTTCCATGATAGATGGGAATTCGTGGACATCCATACCGATACCGTGACCGAGACGGTGGTTGAAGTACTCACCGTAACCAGCTTTTTCGATGACCTCACGGGCGGCGCGGTCCACTTCATGGGCAGTCACACCTGGCTTGATGAAGTCAAGGGCAGCTTGTTGGGCTTCAAGCGTCAAGTTGTAAATATCTTTTTTGAACTGGTCTGGTTTACCGACAGCGACCGTACGAGTCATATCTGAGGCATAGCCATTAACCATGACACCGAGGTCAAAGAGGAGAAGGGCATTCTTTTCGACCTTGTTTGCACCAGGAATTCCGTGTGGATTTGCAGCGTTATCGCCAGTCAAGACCATGGTATCAAAGCTCATTTCATAGCCTTCACGCTTCATGGCAAAGTCGATTTGTGCAATGATATCTGTCTCTATTTTATCAAGAGAGATGTTGTCAAAACCAACTTTTACAGCTTTATCAGCATAGAGACCTGCAACCATCATTTTTTGGACTTCATCAGCTGATTTGATGAGGCGCATGCGTTGGATGCGAGGAGTCAGATTTTCAAACTCAGCAGTTTCAAAGACCGTTTTCAAACCATGATATTTTGTCAAGATGAGATTGTCAAACTCAACTGCCACACGTTTGAAGTCTAACTGTGGCAAGGCATTTTTGATTTTGTCCCATGGATTTTCAGAGTCCACATAACCCATTACTGGGAAGGAAACGGTGCTGGTTGCACGTTCAACCTCAAGGGCTGGGACAAAGAGAAGTGGTTCCTGGTCTGTTAGGACAAAGAGGAACATTTGGCGTTCATGGGGATCACTGTAAAAGCCAGTGAGATAATTAATAGTGACGGGGTCAGATACGACAGCGACGTCTAGTTTTTCTGATTCAAGATATGTTACGATTTGTTGTAATTTAGACATATGCTACCTTCTTTCTACCCCTCTATTTTGGCAAAAAAAGAGAGAAAATGCAAGGGAGAAGGGTAAAAGAACAGGCAAAAAGAACTCCGAAACGATAGCGGAGTTCTTTGATATGGCTTTCTTTGGTTTAAGAAAAGTCTGCCTTGCTTTTCACGTCGCTGTATTCTTCAGCAATTTCTTGACTGAGGATGTCCTCATAGGCAGGGAGTTGGATGTCCTGACCGTATTTTTTTCGGAGGGCAGTAGTGACTAGGCGATAAGCCAAATTGGCATTACGAGAAAGGATAGGTCCGTGGAAGTAGGAACCAAAGACATTCTTATAATGAACTCCTTCGCCGACCTTTTCTTCGTTGTTTCCATTTCCATAGACCACCTGTCCCAGTGGTTTTTGGTCGTCTGAGAGGAAGGTACGACCCTGGTGATTTTCAAATCCATAGTAGGTTTCATTGAAATCTTCATTGTGAATCTTGATGTCACCGATAAAACGGTTATTGGTCTGGTTGAGGGTATAGTGGCCCATGACACCTAGACCTTCGATGCGTCTTCCGGAAGCTTCAATATAGTATTGCCCCAATAGTTGGAAGCCACCACAGATGGCTAGAACCACACCATCGTTTTGGATGTAGTTGTCAATGCTCTCTTTTTTAGCAGGTAAGTCGCCAGCGATAATACTCTGTTCAAAGTCTTGGCCACCACCGAAAAAGGCGATATCGTAGTGGTTTTCATCAAAGGCATCATGGAGAGAAACGATGTCAACCGTCACATGAGCTCCAAGTTTTTCAGCCACATACTTGAGCATGAGGATGTTTCCATTGTCCCCGTAGGTATTCATGAGGTTTCCGTAGAGGTGGGCGATGTTGAGCTGATAAGGGTAGTTGCCAGCTTTTGAGGAAATTGAAGTATAAACCATTAGTTCATCTCCTTTCTAACAATCTGACGACTAGCCAGCAGTTCGCGGAATTCCAGCATAGCAGTATAAGTAGCCAGGATATAGGCATGTTTGCAGTCCTGGTTCTCAATGGTCTTGAGAACTTGCTCCAGATTGCTTGTTTCAGTGATTTTATCAGCTGGGTATCCTGTCACCCGTAGACGACGCGCGATTTCAGAATGACGAACACCGCCAGCATTGATTTCAGGGATATCCATGTCAGTGATTTGTTCAAAGTCCGCATCCCAGATCCAGCTAGTGTCAATTCCATCTGCATAGTTGGCATTGAGGAGGACAGAAAGGCTAAATGGATAAGGCGCTAGTTTAATCATCTCGATAGCCTGAGTTGCACCGACTGGATTCTTGATGAGGACAAGGGTACATTCCTTGTCACCGATATGGAAGGTTTCCTGACGACCAAAGACTGCACGACTCTTGTCAAATCCTTGTTTGATCCGTTGCGAATCAGCGCCGAGGAATCGAGCAATGGCAACCGCAGCAAGGGCATTGTAGATGTTGTAAAGTCCACCGATTTGGATGCCGTATTCTTGTCCGTCAATGATAAAACGAGAGCGATTGTTGGTCAATTCAACCAAGTCTGTCAGACGGTAGTCCAATTCAGGACGTTTGCAGCCACAATTTTCACAGATATAGGCACCCAAATTGGCATAGGTATTGTGTTCGTATTTGAGGATACCTTGGCAGTCAGGACAGAGGATTCCTTCGGTATTGTAATGAGCTAGTTGGGCTGGTCCTTTTTCCAAGTCAAAACCAAAATACTGTACAGGATTTGGAATAGATGGCTTGTAGAAAAGCGGACTGTCACCATTGAGGAGAACTGTAGCCGTAGGCACCTTACGGATTGCATCCAAAATCATGTTATAAGTCGTGTAAATCTCACCGTAGCGGTCCATCTGGTCACGGAAAATATTAGTGATGACAAAAAGGCTAGGATGGATATAATCACAGATACGAGATAGACTGGCTTCGTCAATTTCAAGGACGGCAATATTTTTTCCAGTTTTAGAAGATTTGGCAGTCAAGAAGGTTGTCGTAATCCCTGTAATCATGTTGGCACCGCTTGGATTGGTCAGAACTTGACCATAAACTTCTTTTAAAATGCCGACAGTGAGGGCAGTTGTCAGGGTTTTGCCATTGGTTCCAGTAACCACGACAATCTCGTAGTTTTTAGCTAGATTTTGTAAAATATCTTTATCAAATTGAAGGGCAAGTTTTCCTGGGAGCGTACTTCCACGACCAAGACGGTTCAAGATGAAGTGAGAAGAACGCCCAGCTAGGAGACCCAAAGTAGTTTTTAATTTCATGTTTCTATTATATCATAAAAGAGGGAAAAGACAGATTTGAGATTTCGCAGAAACAAAAACAGCCCGACGAGGGCTGTTAGCTAACAAATCAGTCTCAACTTAAATCGCAAACAAGTCATTTAAGTTCTCAGCCAAGGTTGGGTGAGTGAAGATTTGTTTTGTGAAGTAAGTATAAGGGATTTTGTTGTCCATCGCAACAGTGATGATGTTGATGATTTCTTGAGAACCTTCTGAGAAGATAGTTGCACCAATAATTTCTTTTGTTTCAGTATTGACAACAGCTTTGAAGGCTCCGCGAAGGTCTCCATTTACGTGACCACGAGGCATGGCTGCAACAGGGATTTCCTTCACTGCGTATGGAAGTTTCAAATCAGCTGCTTGGCTTTCAGTCAAACCAACTTGTGAAAGTGCAGGTGTGATAAACATAGTGTTTGGTACATTGAGACGGTCTTCAAGAGTGTAGCTGCCATCTCCAGCAAGGTAGCTGTAGACAACACGGAAGTCATCAAGTGAAATGTAGGTAAATTGAGGTCCACCGTTGACGTCTCCAACTGCAAAGACACCAGGAACGTTTGTTTGACAATGTTTGTCTACCTTGATAGCCCCACGCTCTGTTAGTTCAATATCTGTGTTTTCAAGTTGAAGTGGTTCTACGTTTGGTTTACGTCCAGTTGCGTAGAGAAGGGCGTCGAAACGGTAAGTTTCGTTTTCAGTTACGACAAGGACTTGGTCACCGTCGTTTTTGATTTCAGTGGTACGGATGTTTTGAAGCAATTCAATACCGTCTTCTTCCATGTATTGCTTAGCAAGAGCTGCGATGGAAGGTTCTGCACGAGGTAGGAAAGTATCCAAGGCATCTAGGACTGTAACCTTGCTTCCAAGTTTATTGTAAAGGCCTGCAAATTCAAGACCGATATTTCCGCCACCAAGGACACCAAGTTTTTCAGGCAATTTGTCCAAGTTTTGGATACCTGTTGAGTCAAAGACATTCTTGCTTGTAGCAAGTCCTGGGATTGGCAAGACGTTTGAAACGGCACCAGTATTGATGACGATAGTTTCAGCAGTTAGTTCTTGTTTTTCGTCAACAGCTTGGATTTCGATGACCTTATTTGAAAGGAAGTGCGCTTCCGCATCAAAGATATCCACGCCTGTACCCGCAACAGTAGCATAGTTTTTACCGTTGAGGCGACCAGTGATAGTGTTTTTAGTAGCAATGACTTCTTCAAAAGACAAATCTTTCTCAGCAGCAACGAGCAAAGTTTTAGTTGGGATACAACCGATGTTGATACAAGTTCCACCATACATAGCTTTGCTACGTTCAACGAGGGCAACTTTTTTGCCAGCTGAAGCCAGTTTCCCAGCTAGTGTTTTCCCAGCTTTACCAAATCCAATAACGATTAAATCATATGTTAACATTTATAGTCCTCCTATTCGATTTTCATTCTAGCATAAGAAAACACTTTTTGCACAAATCTGCTACGGGAAATGAAGTGAGCTTGAAATGCTCCCTTCATTTCCCTTGAAAAACAAGTTTCAGGCCACTTTACTGTTAGAAAATCGTTTACATGATTTTCCTAATGGATTCTACTATCTTTTGCTTCTCTCTTGTGTTATACTAGATAGGTTGCAAAGAAAACAGTACTTTTCTTTTGTGGAAAAGAAGCAACACGATTTTGTATCCAGTATATGAAGATACGTCATGAAAAGAAAAGTATAAACTAAGCCCTATAGGGTGGCTTCGCACCACCTTTAGAAAGAAGAATAACGTGAAATTTAATGAATTAAACTTGTCTGCTGATTTGCTAGCAGAGATTGAAAAAGCTGGTTTTGTAGAAGCTAGTCCTATCCAAGAGCAAACTATTCCCTTGGCACTTGAAGGTAAGGATGTTATCGGTCAAGCTCAGACAGGTACAGGAAAAACTGCAGCCTTTGGCTTGCCAACTCTTGAAAAAATCCGTACAGAAGAAGCGACCATCCAAGCCTTGGTTATCGCTCCAACTCGTGAACTTGCTGTCCAAAGTCAAGAAGAACTGTTCCGCTTTGGCCGTAGCAAAGGAGTGAAAGTTCGCTCAGTATATGGTGGATCAAGCATTGAAAAACAAATCAAAGCTCTTAAATCTGGTGCCCACATCGTGGTAGGAACACCAGGCCGTCTCTTGGACTTGATTAAACGCAAGGCCTTGAAATTACAAGATATTGAAACTCTGATTCTTGACGAAGCGGATGAAATGCTCAATATGGGCTTCCTTGAAGACATTGAAGCCATCATTTCCCGTGTCCCTGAAAATCGTCAAACCTTGCTCTTTTCAGCAACCATGCCAGATGCTATCAAACGTATTGGTGTTCAGTTTATGAAAGACCCTGAACATGTCAAGATTGCTGCCAAGGAATTGACAACAGAGCTGGTGGATCAGTACTATATCCGTGTCAAGGAACAAGAGAAATTTGATACTATGACGCGTCTCATGGATGTGGAACAACCAGAACTTGCTATCGTATTTGGTCGTACCAAACGCCGTGTAGATGAATTGACTCGTGGACTTAAAATTCGTGGCTTCCGTGCAGAAGGAATTCATGGTGATTTGGACCAAAATAAACGTCTTCGTGTCCTTCGTGATTTTAAAAATGGCAATCTTGATGTTCTAGTTGCGACAGACGTGGCAGCACGTGGTTTGGATATCTCAGGTGTGACCCATGTCTACAACTACGATATTCCACAAGATCCTGAAAGTTATGTTCACCGTATCGGTCGTACAGGTCGTGCTGGTAAGTCAGGTCAGTCTATTACCTTTGTTTCTCCAAATGAAATGGGCTACCTTCAAATCATCGAAAACTTGACTAAGAAACGCATGAAAGGCTTGAAACCAGCAACAGCAGAAGAAGCCTTCCAAGCTAAGAAACAAGTAGCGCTCAAGAAAATCGAACGCGATTTTGAGGATGAAACTATTCGTGGGAACTTTGAGAAATTTGCTAAAGATGCTCGTAAGTTAGCAGCAGAATTCAGTCCAGAAGAATTGGCTATGTATATCTTGAGCCTGACAGTCCAAGATCCAGACAGCCTGCCTGAAGTGGAGATTGCGCGTGAAAAACCACTGCCATTTAAACCATCAGGTAATGGCTTTGGTGGCAAAGGTAAGGGAGGTCGTGGAGGCCGTCGTGGGGACGACCGTCGAGATCGTGATCGCCGTGGCAATGGTCGCCGTGATGATTTCAAGAAAGGCAGTCGTGGAAATGATCGTTTTGATAAAGACAGACGTTACCGTAATAAAGACAATAAAAAACCTCGCAACACTTCAAGCGAAAAGAAGACCGGCTTTGTTATTCGTAACAAAGGAGACAAATAGAAAAAAGCGATTCACACTGTGAATCGCTTTTATATATAAGGAGACCGATAGTAAAAGAAGATGGTGATAGTAAAGGATAGGTGAAACGGAAAGGGATTTATCATGTCATCTTCTTATAATGTTATAATATCAAAAATAAAATAGGATGTCAATAAAAAATCGCTTTATTTCTAAAATATTTTTGCTGTTCAAAATTGCAATTAAATAAGCAATTTTCAGATAATTATTGAAATAAAGACTTTTCTATGTTATAATGGAAACGATTATATGCGAGGTAAAAAATGGCACATTTATTAGAAAAAACAAGAAAAATCACGTCTATTCTAAAGCGCTCTGAGGAGCAACTCCAAGATGAACTTCCTTACAATGCGATCACACGCCAGTTAGCAGATATTATTGATTGTAACGCTTGTATTGTGAATAACAAGGGACGTCTCTTGGGCTACTTTATGCGTTATAAGACCAATAATGACCGTGTAGAACAGTTCTTCCAAACTAAAACCTTCCCTGAGGTCTATGTACAAGGGGCAAACATGATTTATGATACGGAAGCCAACCTTCCTGTTGAACATGATTTGACCATTTTCCCTGTAGAGAGCCGTGCGGATTTTCCAGATGGTTTGACGACCATTGCTCCGATTCATGTGTCAGGGATTCGCCTAGGTTCGTTGATTATTTGGCGCAATGATAAAAAATTTGAAGATGAAGATTTGATTCTTGTTGAGATTGCGAGCACGGTGGTAGGGATTCAACTGTTGAACTTCCAACGTGAAGAAGATGAGAAAAATATTCGCCGTCGTACGGCTGTTACCATGGCGGTTAATACCCTTTCCTATTCAGAACTTCGTGCCGTATCAGCTATTTTAGCTGAATTGGATGGAAATGAAGGACAGTTGACTGCATCTGTTATTGCAGACCGTATTGGCATTACGCGTTCTGTGATTGTCAATGCGCTTCGTAAACTGGAGTCTGCGGGAATTATTGAGAGTCGTTCATTAGGAATGAAGGGGACTTATCTCAAAGTTCTAATTGGTGATATTTTTGAGGAAGTGAAAAAGAGGGACTACTAATGACAAAGGCGTTAATTTCAATCGACTATACAGAGGACTTCGTAGCAGACCATGGAAAGCTGACTGCAGGGGCACCTGCTCAAGCAATATCAAAAGCCATTGATCAGGTAACCAGATTGGCTTTTGAACGTGGGGACTATATCTTTTTCACCATTGATGCCCATGAGGAGAAGGATACATTCCACCCGGAAAGTAAACTCTTTCCACCGCACAACATCATTGGGACTAGTGGCCGTAACCTCTATGGCCCCCTAGCTGATTTCTATGCGGAAAATAAGGACGATAGTCGCGTCTTTTGGATGGACAAACGTCACTATTCAGCATTTTCAGGAACGGACTTAGATATCCGTTTGCGGGAACGTCGGGTTGATACAGTCATCCTAACTGGAGTTCTGACTGACATTTGCGTCCTTCATACGGCTATTGATGCCTATAATTTAGGTTATCAAATCGAGATTGTTAAGCCTGCAGTTGCCTCTATTTGGCCAGAAAATCATCAGTTTGCTCTTGGGCATTTTAAGAACACATTGGGAGCAAAATTACTGGATGAAAACCTTGCTGAAATTGAACTATAAGCCTGTTGGAAAAATGAAAAAAATCTGAAAAAAGTGTTGACAAAGATTTTGAAAGTTGATATACTAGTAAAGTAATCGACGCGGGGATGGCGGAATTGGCAGACGCGCAGGACTAAGGATCCTGTGACCGCTTTAGGTCGTGAGGGTTCAAGTCCCTCTCTCCGCATAGGGTAAGAGTTAGCTTTGGCTAGCTCTTTTTGTTTTTACAAAGAAGACTAGAGGCTACGTTTCGTATATCGAAAAATATTGGTATCAAGAACTGTTCATTGTATCAGAACATTTAAACTGAGTTTTCCATTTCATTCTATCAAGAATATCCTCAAACACAAGTCAGAAAATGAAGAACTTAGGAGATGGAAAAATACTAATCAGAAAGACGTGATTATCATTTTTAAAATGAAGTAGATTTTTGATTGGTACTATTTATCCTTATATATGAAGAAAAGTTAGCGTTTGCTAGCTTTTTTGTTTTTTCAAAAAATAAATCAAAAAGTTTTTTCGATTTCATAAACATTTCATATTTGGATTTTATAATAGTCTTACAAATATGGAGGTGACAAATGAATCCAATCCAAAGAGCTTGGGCTTATGTCAGCAGAAAACGACTGAGAAGTTTTATTTTATTTCTGATTTTATTTGTTCTTTTAGCAGGAATTTCAGCCTGTTTGACGCTGATGAAGTCCAACAAAACAGTGGAAAGCAATCTTTACAAATCACTCAATACCTCATTTTCTATCAAAAAGATAGAAAATGGACAGACCTTCAAGTTATCGGACCTAGCATCCGTGAGCAAGATTAAGGGACTGGAAAATGTTTCTCCTGAACTTGAAACGGTCGCAAAACTGAAAGACAAGGAAGCGGTGAGTGGTGAGCAGAGCGTAGAACGTGATGATTTGTCAGCTGCAGACAAGAACTTGGTTAGCTTAACGGCTCTCGAGGATTCATCCAAGGATGTCACCTTTACCAGTTCGGCTTTCAACCTAAAAGAAGGGCGACATCTTCAAAAAGGGGACTCCAAGAAAATCCTGATCCACGAGGAGTTGGCCAAGAAGAACGGTCTTTCGCTTCATGACAAGATTCGCTTGGATGCTGGTCAGTCAGAATCTGGAAAAGGGCAAACAGTAGAGTTTGAAATTGTCGGCATCTTTTCTGGAAAAAAACAAGAGAAGTTCACAGGCTTGTCTTCTGACTTCAGTGAAAACCAAGTCTTTACAGACTATGAAAGTAGCCAAACCCTTCTGGGAAATAGTGAAGCTCAAGTCAGTGCAGCGCGCTTCTATGTAGAAGATCCTAAGGAAATGGACGGACTCATGAAGCAGGTGGAAAACTTGGCTTTGGAAAGTCAAGGCTACCAAGTCGAGAAGGAAAACAAGGCCTTTGAACAAATCAAAGACTCAGTGGCAACCTTCCAAACCTTCCTCACCATCTTCCTTTATGGGATGTTGATAGCAGGAGCAGGAGCCTTAATTTTGGTCTTGTCCCTCTGGTTGAGAGAAAGGGTCTACGAAGTGGGAATTCTTCTGGCACTTGGAAAAGGCAAGAGTTCGATCTTCCTCCAGTTCTGTTTAGAGGTAGTTTTGGTATCACTTGGAGCTTTGCTTCCATCCTTTATCGCTGGAAATGCCATCACATCCTATCTACTCCAAACTGTACTAGCCAGTGGAGATCAGGCAACCTTAGAGGAAACGCTGGCCAAAGCAAGTGGTCTATCAACCAGTCTCCTATCCTTTGCAGAATCCTATGTCTTTCTGCTCCTGATTGGTTGCTTATCCGTAGCTCTTTGTTTCCTATTCTTATTTAGAAAATCGCCGAAAGAAATTTTATCATCTATTAGTTAATACTCTTCGAAAATCTCTTTAAACCGTGTCAGTCTTATCTGCAACCTCAAAGCTGTGCTTTGAGCAACCTGCGGTTAGCTTTCTAGTTTAATCTTTGATTTTCATTGAGTATAAGAAGGAGAAATCATGACTTTATTACAATTGCAAGATGTTACCTACCGTTATAAGAACACTGCTGAAGCAGTTTTATATCAGATCAAGTATAATTTTGAACCCGGAAAATTTTATAGTATCATTGGTGAGTCAGGAGCAGGAAAATCCACTCTCTTGTCCCTACTGGCTGGTCTAGATAGTCCTGTTGAAGGTTCTATCCTTTTCCAAGGAGAGGACATTCGGAACAAGGGGTATTCATACCATCGCATGCACCATATTTCCCTGGTCTTTCAAAATTATAACTTGATAGATTATCTTTCTCCGCTGGAAAATATCCGCTTGGTCAACAAAAAAGCAAGCAAGGATACACTTCTTGAGCTTGGTTTGGATGAAAGTCAGATCAAGCGGAACGTTCTCCAGTTATCAGGTGGTCAACAGCAACGTGTAGCCATCGCTCGCAGTTTAGTCTCAGAAGCTCCAGTTATTCTAGCTGATGAGCCAACAGGAAATCTGGACCCTAAAACTGCTGGAGATATTATCGAACTGCTCAAATCACTTGCCCAGAAAACAGGTAAATGTGTGATCGTCGTCACCCACAGTAAAGAAGTGGCACAAGCGTCAGATATTACACTTGAATTGAAGGATAAGAAACTGACTGAAATATAGAATCTAGTTATTAAACTTTAAAATAGTATTAGTTGGTAACCAGATACGTGTAAAGTAAAATAATAAACGAAGTGAGTCTGTAACAACTATTTCCCGCAGTAGTGATAGCCTAGATAATAACAAAGTTATTATCTAGGCCGGAATTTTTGAGACATATGGCTCAAAAATTAGGGATGAAATTCCTACAGGAAGTTGCTCCCGTCCGCACAATCTAAGGGAAATAGTTAAAAAATAATTTATATAAGTTATAAGACATTGAAATAGAACAAAATCTAGAAAGGGAACCTATGTTACACAACGCATTTGCCTATGTTACAAGGAAGTTTTTCAAATCGATTGTTATCTTCCTGATTATTCTCCTCATGGCGAGCTTGAGTTTGGTCGGCTTGTCGATCAAGGGAGCTACTGCCAAGGCTTCTCAGGAGACCTTTAAAAATATCACCAATAGCTTCTCCATGCAAATCAATCGTCGCGTCAATCAAGGAACGCCACGTGGTTCTGGGAATATCAAGGGTGAGGATATCAAAAAAATCACCGAAAATAAGGCCATCGAGTCTTATGTTAAACGCATCAACGCTATCGGAGATTTGACTGGATACGACCTCATCGAAACGCCAGAAACCAAGAAAAATCTCACTGCAGACCGTGCCAAACGGTTTGGAAGCAGTTTGATGATTACAGGTGTCAATGACTCATCTAAAGAAGATAAATTTGTCTCTGGCTCATATAAGCTGGTTGAAGGTGAGCACCTAACCAACGACGACAAGGACAAGATTCTCATGCACAAGGACTTGGCAGCCAAACACGGTTGGAAAGTCGGAGATAAGGTCAAATTGGACTCTAATGTCTATGATGCAGACAATGAAAAAGGTGCCAAGGAAACAGTCGAAGTGACAATCAAGGGGCTCTTTGATGGTCACAATAAGTCAGCAGTAACCTATTCACAAGAACTCTATGAAAATACAGCTATCACAGACATTCACACAGCTGCAAAACTTTATGGATACACAGAAGACACAGCTATTTATGGGGACGCAACCTTCTTTGTAACAGCAGACAAGAACTTGGATGACGTCATGAAAGAGTTGAATGGTATCAGCGGTATCAACTGGAAGAGCTACACACTTGTGAAGAGCTCCTCTAACTACCCAGCTCTTGAGCAATCCATCTCTGGTATGTACAAGATGGCCAACCTCCTCTTCTGGGGTAGCTTGAGCTTCTCAGTCCTTCTCCTTGCACTCTTGCTTAGTCTTTGGATCAACGCCCGTCGCAAGGAAGTGGGAATCCTCCTCTCTATCGGTCTCAAGCAGGCAAGTATCTTGGGGCAATTCATCACCGAATCGATCTTGATTGCCATTCCTGCTCTTGTTTCGGCTTACTTCCTAGCCAACTACACAGCTCGAGCAATCGGAAATACTGTTCTTGCCAATGTCACTTCAGGTGTTGCCAAGCAAGCCAGCAAGGCTGCTCAAGCCTCTAATCTTGGTGGTGGTGCAGAAGTAGACGGCTTTAGTAAGACCTTGTCGAGCTTAGATATTTCTATTCAGACATCAGACTTTATCATCGTCTTTGTCCTTGCTCTGGTTCTAGTGGTTCTCGTTATGGCGCTTGCCTCAAGCAATCTCCTCAGAAAACAACCAAAAGAACTCTTGCTCGATAGCGAATAAAAACTTGCTACCTATTCTCCCCTAAATGGGGTATAATATAGGTAGCATTTTTATCTGTTTTGTCTTGATAATACTCTTCCTATCGGGATGAAACAGAGATGATTTAAAAGAAAATTAAAGGAATGTGAAACGTTTTTCTATGAAAATTTTAATTGTAGAAGATGAAGAGATGATCCGTGAGGGAATCAGTGACTATTTGACGGATTGTGGTTATGAAACCATTGAGGCAGCAGACGGTCAGGAAGCTCTAGAAAAATTTTCCAGCTATGAAGTAGCCCTAGTACTACTGGATATCCAGTTGCCTAAGCTCAATGGCCTAGAAGTCCTAGCCGAGATTCGTAAAAGCAGCCAGGTTCCTGTCTTGATGCTGACCGCCTTTCAGGATGAGGAATATAAGATGAGCGCTTTTGCTTCTCTAGCAGACGGCTATCTGGAAAAACCCTTCTCCCTCTCCCTCTTAAAAGTGAGGGTAGACGCGATTTTCAAGCGCTACTACGATACAGGACGAGTCTTCTCCTATAAGGATACCAAGGTGGACTTTGAGAGTTACAGTGCAAGCCTCGCAGGTCAAGAAGTGGCTATCAATGCCAAAGAGTTGGAAATTCTGGACTATCTGGTGAAAAATGAAGGACGGGCCTTGACTCGTTCTCAGATTATCGATGCTGTCTGGAAGGCGACAGATGAGGTCCCCTTTGATCGTGTTATTGATGTCTATATCAAGGAACTGCGGAAAAAGCTAGACTTGGATTGTATTCTCACTGTGCGCAATGTTGGTTATAAATTGGAGCGAAAATGAAACGAACAGGTTTATTTACAAAGATATTTATCTATACCTTCTCGATTTTTAGTGTTCTGGTTATTTGTCTTCATTTAGCCATTTATTTTCTCTTTCCCTCGACTTATCTGAGTCATCGTCAGGAAACCATTGGCCAGAAAGCGACAGCCATTGCCCAGTCCCTAGAAGGAAAGGATAGGCAGAACATCGAGCAAGTGTTAGATTTGTATTCCCAGACTAGTGATATTAAGGGGGCCGTCAAAGGAGAGATGACCGAGGACAAGTTAGAAGTCAAGGACAATCTTCCTCTGGACACAGACCGCCAGACCACCTCTCTCTTTATCGAGGAGCGTGAGGTAAAAACGCAAGATGGTAGCACTATGACTCTCCAATTTCTAGCTTCAATGGACTTGCAAAAGGAAGCAGAGCAGATTAGTCTCCAATTTCTCCCCTATACCTTGCTGGCATCCTTTCTGATTTCCCTCTTGGTAGCCTACATCTACGCTCGAACCATTGTTGCCCCGATTTTGGAAATCAAGCGGGTGACCCGTAGAATGATGGAACTAGATGCTCAAGTGCGATTGCGCGTGGATTCTAAGGATGAGATAGGTGATCTCAAGGAACAAATCAATAGCCTTTACCAGCATCTCTTGACTGTCATTGCGGACTTGCATGACAAGAATGAAGCTATTCTCCAGCTGGAGAAGATGAAGGTTGAGTTCTTACGAGGGGCTTCTCATGAGCTGAAAACCCCTCTGGCTAGTTTGAAAATCCTAATCGAAAATATGAAAGAAAATATCGGTCGTTATAAGGATAGAGACCACTATCTGGGAGTTGCCTTGGGGATTGTGGACGACCTCAGTCACCACGTTCTCCAGATATTGTCTCTTTCCTCTGTTCAGGAATTGCGAGACGAGAAAGAAGAGGTTGACCTCCTTCAGATGACGCAAAGTCTGGTTAAGGATTATGCCTTGCTAGCCAAGGAGAGAGAACTTCAGGTAGACATTAGCCTAACCCATCAGCAGGCTTACATAAACCCATCTGTCATGAAACTGATATTATCGAATCTCATCAGCAATGCTATCAAGCACTCCACTCCAGGTGGCTTGGTTCATATCGGCGAGAGAGAAGGAGAACTCTTTATCGAGAATAGCTGTAGTCCTGAAGAACAGGAAAAACTGGCCCAGTCTTTTTCTGACAATGCTAGTCGCAAGGCCAAGGGTTCGGGGATGGGGATCTTTGTGGTCAAAAGTTTATTAGAACACGAGAAATTACCTTATCATTTTGAGATGCAGGGTGATCGATTGACCTTCTTCATACGTTATCCCAAAGTCATTCAAGACTAAAAGAAAGAAAGGGTTTACATTGATTGAGTTGGAAGAAATTCAATCTAAAGTATGGGAAAAACTAGCTTTTTTTATCAAAAAGTGATAAAATGAACAATGTAAATGGGATGTCCCAAAAAATATATAGGAGGCCTGACAAATGGCAATCGTTTCAGCAGAAAAATTTGTCCAAGCAGCTCGTGACAACGGTTATGCAGTTGGTGGATTTAACACAAACAACCTTGAGTGGACTCAAGCTATCTTGCGTGCAGCAGAAGCTAAAAAAGCTCCAGTTTTGATCCAAACTTCAATGGGTGCTGCTAAATACATGGGTGGTTACAAAGTTGCTCGCAACTTGATCGCTAACCTTGTTGAGTCAATGGGTATCACTGTACCAGTAGCTATCCACCTTGACCACGGTCACTACGAAGATGCACTTGAGTGTATCGAAGTTGGTTACACTTCAATCATGTTTGACGGTTCACACCTTCCAGTTGAAGAAAACCTTAAATTGGCTAAAGACGTTGTTGAAAAAGCACACGCTAAAGGTATCTCAGTAGAAGCTGAAGTTGGTACTATCGGTGGTGAAGAAGACGGTATCATCGGTAAAGGTGAATTGGCTCCAATCGAAGACGCTAAAGCAATGGTTGCAACTGGTATCGACTTCTTGGCAGCTGGTATCGGTAACATCCACGGTCCTTACCCAGCAAACTGGGAAGGTCTTGACCTTGACCACTTGAAGAAATTGACAGAAGCTCTTCCAGGCTTCCCAATCGTATTGCACGGTGGTTCAGGTATTCCTGATGACCAAATCCAAGCAGCTATCAAACTTGGTGTTGCGAAAGTTAACGTTAACACTGAATGCCAAATCGCATTCGCTAACGCAACTCGTAAATTTGCTCGTGACTACGAAGCAAACGAAGCAGAATACGACAAGAAAAAACTCTTCGACCCACGTAAATTCTTGGCTGACGGTGTAAAAGCTATCCAAGCATCAGTTGAAGAACGTATCGACGTATTCGGTTCAGAAGGTAAAGCATAATCTAGCTGAACAATACAGATGAAACCTGCCCATTGGGTGGGTTTTTTGTGTCTGGATATATAGCGAATATACTGTAGAAGAACCAATCTTAAGTTGCTAAAAGGTTCTATTTTTTGTACAATAATGCTATGAAAATACTGAAAAAATGGTTTCTTGGCATTCTTAGTTTCATTCTTTTGTTTTTACTCGCTACATTCATCTTTCACCGTATCAGTTTGGAAAAGGAAGAAGCCTCACTATCACCTATGGGACAACAAGTTCTTGTCAATGGACATCAAATAAATATTTACGTTGAAGGGGATGGACCTGAGACTATAGTAGTTCTCTCAGGTGCTGGTATTGCTTCTCCCATATTGGACTTTAAAAATGTATCGGAATCCTTATCGAAACGATATAAGGTAGTCATCGTGGAGCGAGCGGGATATGGTTATAGTGATGATAGCAATCATTCAAGAGATGTGATGGATGTTTTGTCTGAGACTCGCCAAGCTCTTTCCCAAGCAAATATCACAGGGCCGTTTATCATTCTGTCTCATTCCATGGCTAGTCTAGAGAGTTTGGCTTGGCAGGAGAAGTATCCTGATGAAGTGAAAGCCTTGATTGGTCTGGATTGGGCACTGCCGTCAAGTTATGAGGATTTAAAGCAAAATCAGGCCTTGTCAACTGTGGCATATTGGAGCAGCAAGATTGGTTTATTACGCTACTTCCCTGAGTCTTTTTATATAAAAAATCAAACTCTGATCGAAAGTGAACGAAAACAATATAAACTTCTAGCTTATAAGCAGTTGATGTCACAAGCTATGTTTCATGAATCCCAAACGGTAAAGGAAAATGCCAAGAAAGTTACTTCAAACATTAATCCGAAAATTCCGGCCTTACTAATGGTTTCTAATGGTGATGGTACTAGCTTTAGCCAATTTGAGTGGCGACGTTATGCAGAGAGATTTGCAAGCGACCAGTCTAATGTTCAAGTCGTCTATATGGATGCGCCTCATGACCTCTATCATTATAAAAGTCATGAAATAGTTTCTCAGATTGAAGATTTTTTAAAGAGTAATTGATGGTTTAGAGATCATTTTAATTTTAGACTGATGACAATAATTGAAAGGTAATGACTTATGAATAATTCTTATATTTTACTTAGACATGCTCATTCAAAATTTTCAAGTGATGATTTTAATAGAACTTTGTCAGAAAAAGGATTTTTATCTCTTGACCAGTTAGAGTTTTTGAATTTTTTTAATATTGATTATTATTTTTCTAGTCCTTATAAACGAGCATTTGAAACGATTAATAGCTCGCCAATTCAATTTGATAAAATAGTTCTTGATAATCGGTTACGAGAGCGAAAATTATCTTCAACCTTTATAAAAGATTCTGAGTTTGAAGACAGTATTAAATATTTATGGCAAAATCCTAGTGAATCTCTTTCAGAAGGGGAATCAAATCAAGACGCACTAGCTAGAGTACTAAATTTTTTAATGGAATTGGAAGAGAGATACTCAGAAAAAACGATTTTACTTAGTTCACACGGGAATTTGATAGGAATACTACTAAATCACTTTGATTCCAGTTTTGATTATGAAAAATGGGAGCAAATGACCTTTCCAGATTGTTTTCTAATTGATAGAAATGGGATTGTGAAAAGAATTATGAAAGATTAGTTCTTTGATTAAATAGTGAATTATATTGATCAAAATAGTTTTCTTTTTACAGTTCGTAACCTGCCCAGTGGGCAGGGTTTTTTTAGTGTTCTAGGAAATTATCAAACCAGAATTTTGATTCAAAAGTATTATTTTAAGAGAGAAATCTCTAATTTCATAATCTATAGGCAAACGCTTGCATTCTAGTTTTTATTGGACTATAATAGGTTGGTATAAAGCCTTCTGTAGTAATAAAATGTAGAAGTTGTAGAAAGTAAGGATTTAGATATTTGTAGTCAAAAATACAATGTTGCTATTCCTTGCGATAGGGAGATAGATATGGCAATGATAGAAGTGGAACATCTTCAGAAAAATTTTGTGAAGACTGTTAAGGAACCAGGCTTGAAAGGGGCTTTGCGCTCCTTTATTCATCCTGAAAAGCAGACCTTTGAAGCGGTCAAGGATTTGACTTTTGAGGTACCCAAGGGCCAAATTCTAGGTTTTATCGGCGCAAATGGTGCTGGGAAGTCAACAACCATCAAAATGCTGACAGGGATTTTAAAACCGACATCTGGTTTTTGTCGGATTAACGGCAAGATTCCGCAGGACAATCGTCAGGATTATGTTAAAGATATTGGTGTGGTCTTTGGACAACGTACCCAGCTATGGTGGGATTTGGCTCTGCAAGAGACCTATACGGTCTTAAAAGAGATTTACGATGTGCCGGACTCGCTCTTTCATAAACGCATGGACTTTTTGAATGAAGTCTTGGATTTGAAGGACTTTATCAAAGACCCCGTGCGGACTCTTTCACTGGGGCAACGGATGCGGGCGGATATTGCGGCTTCCTTGCTCCACAATCCTAAAGTTCTCTTTTTAGATGAGCCGACCATTGGTTTGGACGTTTCGGTCAAGGACAACATTCGTCGGGCTATTACCCAGATCAATCAGGAGGAAGAAACAACTATCCTCTTGACCACTCACGACCTGAGCGACATTGAGCAACTCTGTGATCGAATTTTTATGATTGATAAGGGGCAAGAGATTTTTGATGGAACGGTTAGCCAGCTCAAGGAGACCTTTGGCAAGATGAAGACTCTTTCCTTTGAACTGCTACCAGGGCAAAGTCATCTTGTCTCTCACTATGAAGGCTCTTCGGATATGACCATTGATAGACAAGGAAACAGCCTCAATATTGAATTCGACAGTTCCCGCTACCAGTCGGCTGATATTATCAAGCAAACCCTGTCTGATTTTGAAATCCGCGATTTGAAGATGGTGGATACGGATATTGAGGATATTATCCGTCGCTTCTATCGAAAGGAGCTCTAAGATGGTCAAATTGTGGAGACGTTATAAACCCTTTATCAATGCAGGGATTCAGGAGTTGATTAGCTATCGAGTCAACTTTATTCTCTATCGGATTGGTGATGTCATGGGAGCTTTTGTGGCTTTCTATCTCTGGAAGGCGGTCTTTGATTCCTCGCAAGAGTCTTTGATTCAGGGCTTTAGCATGGCAGATATCACCCTTTACATCATCATGAGTTTTGTGACTAATCTTTTGACCAGGTCAGATAGCTCCTTTATGATTGGGGAGGAGGTCAAGGATGGTTCCATTATCATGCGTTTGTTGCGACCAGTGCATTTTGCGGCTTCTTACCTCTTTACAGAGCTTGGATCCAAGTGGTTGATTTTTATCTCTGTTGGACTGCCATTTTTAAGTGTCATTGTCTTGATGAAAATTTTATCTGGGCAAGGAATTGTAGAAGTACTGGGATTAACCATCCTTTATCTCTTTAGCTTAACCCTAGCCTACCTGATCAATTTTTTCTTTAATATCTGCTTTGGATTTTCAGCCTTTGTCTTTAAAAATCTATGGGGTTCCAATCTACTCAAGACTTCTATAGTGGCCTTTATGTCTGGAAGTCTGATTCCCTTGGCTTTCTTTCCAAAGATTGTTTCTGATATTTTGTCCTTCTTGCCTTTTTCATCTTTGATTTATACTCCAGTTATGATCATTGTTGGGAAATACGATGCCAGTCAGATTCTTCAGGCGCTTTTGCTACAGTTCTTCTGGCTCATAGTGATGGTGGGCTTGTCTCAGTTGATATGGAAACGAGTCCAGTCCTTTATCACTATTCAAGGAGGTTAGTATGAAAAAATATCAACGCATGCATTTGATTTTTATCAGACAATACATCAAGCAAATCATGGAATACAAGGTCGATTTTGTGGTGGGCGTGTTAGGAGTTTTTCTGACTCAAGGCCTGAACCTCTTGTTTCTCAATGTGCTCTTTCAACACATTCCTTCCTTAGAAGGCTGGACTTTTCAAGAAATCGCCTTTATCTATGGATTTTCCTTAATTCCCAAGGGACTAGATCATCTCTTTTTTGACAATCTCTGGGCTCTGGGACAACGCTTGGTGAGAAAGGGAGAGTTTGATAAGTATCTGACGCGTCCTATCAATCCTCTTTTTCACATTCTGGTTGAGACCTTTCAGATTGATGCCTTGGGTGAACTTTTGGTCGGAGGTATTTTGCTAGGGACAACGATGGCTAGTATTGCTTGGACTCTTCCCAAATTCTTGCTTTTCCTAGTCTGCATTCCTTTTGCGACCTTGATTTATACTTCCTTGAAAATCGCGACTGCCAGTATCGCTTTTTGGACCAAGCAGTCAGGCGCCATGATTTACATTTTTTATATGTTTAATGACTTTGCCAAGTATCCGATTTCCATTTATAATTCGCTTCTTCGTTGGTTGATTAGCTTTATCGTGCCTTTCGCCTTTACGGCCTACTATCCTGCCAGCTATTTCTTGCAGGACAAAGACGGGCTCTTTAACATTGGTGGGTTGATGTTGATTTCCCTTGTTTTCTTTGTTATTTCTTTAAAACTCTGGGATAGGGGCTTGGATGCCTACGAAAGTGCGGGTTCGTAAGAGATAAGATAGGATGAGAGTTAAAAATTAAATATGTTACAAACAACCGTTGAAAATTATAGCGGTTGTTTTTGCATGTTTATTAAGGCATAAATTCTATCCATACCCCTTTTTGCGATTTTGGTAGTTATTCCAGTTAATTGCTACTATTTTTGATGGTGTGAATGTGCTGATAATGTATCCCAGTTAACTACGAAAGTTTTGGGTTTATATTTTTTAATGTACATTAAAAAAAAAATTAATGCGTGTTAATTTTTCTTGACTTAAAATTTTTTAATTGATATACTATTTTTCAGAGAGCTAACAATTATATATAAATGTACTACTCTATCCCACTAGATAATACGTCATAAAACTTTTTATAACAAAGGCTAGCAAGGTTAAAGTTTTCTATCTATTGGGTTTAAAATAAAAAATGAAGGAATTATAATGAAAAAAAGTACGGTATTGTCATTAACTACTGCTGCAGTTATTTTAGCAGCATATGCCCCCAATGAGGTAATTTTAGCAGATGCACCTAGTTCTGAAGATGCTTTAAAAATTTCTGGTAAAGAAAAAGTAGTAGCAGATAAAGAAACAGAAAAAAATGAACAATCTGAAGAACTTCATAATGTTATAGAAACTTCAAAGGATACTGAGGAGAAGAAGACAACAGTTATTGAGGAAAAAGAAGTTGTTAGTAGAAAGCCTAAGATAGACAAAAAAACTAGTAACGAAGGAGCAAGTATCAAAGAAGACTCCAATCAATCCAAAGGAGATGATGCGAACTCATTTGTAAATAAAGATACAGAAAATCCTAAAAAAGAAGATAAACTTGTCTATATTGCTGAATTTAAAGATAAAGAATCTGGAGAAAAAGTAATTAAGGAACTATCCAATCTTGAGGATACAAAAGTTTTATATACCTATAATACGATTTTTAATGGCGCTGCCATTGAAACAACTCCAGATAATTTGGACAAAATTAAACAAATGGAAGGTGTTTCGTCGGTTGAACGATCACAAAAAGTCCAACCAATGATGAATCATGCCAGAAAGGAAATTGGAGTTGAGGAAGCTATTGATTACCTAAAGTCTATTAATGCTCCATTTGGGAAAAATTTTGATGGTAGAGGTATGGTCATTTCAAATATCGATACTGGAACAGATTATAGGCATAAGGCTATGAGGATCGATGATGATGCCAAAGACTCAATGAAATTTAAAAAAGAAGATTTAAAAGGCACTGATAAAAATTATTGGTTGAGTGATAAAATCCCTCATGCGTTCAATTATTATAATGGTGGTAAAATCACTGTAGAAAAATATGATGATGGTAGGGATTATTTTGACCCACATGGGATGCATATTGCAGGGATTCTTGCTGGAAATGATACTGAAAAAGATATCAAGAACTTTAATGGCATAGATGGAATTGCGCCTAATGCACAAATTTTCTCTTATAAAATGTACTCTGACGCAGGATCTGGGTTCGCGGGTGATGAAACAATGTTTCATGCTATTGAAGATTCGATCAAACACAATGTCGATGTTGTTTCGGTATCATCTGGCTTTACGGGAACAGGTCTTGTAGGCGAGAAATATTGGGAGGCTATTAGAGCATTAAGAAAAGCTGGAATCCCAATGGTTGTTGCTACAGGTAATTTTGCGACTTCTGCTTCAAGTTCTTCTTGGGATTTAGTAGCCAATAATAATCTGAAAATGACAGATACTGGAAATGTAACACGAACTGCCGCACATGAAGATGCGATAGCGGTCGCTTCTGCTAAAAATCAAACCATTGAGTTTGATAAGGTTAACATTGGAGGACAAAGTTTTAAATACAGAAATATAGGAGCTTTTTTCGATAAAAATAAAATCCTAACAAATGAGGATGGGTCAAAAACTCCAAATAAATTAAAATTTGTATATATAGGCAAAGGTCAAGACAAAGATTTGATAGGCTTGGATCTTAAGGGCAAAATTGCAGTAATGGATAGAATTTATACCAAGGATTTAAAAGATGCTTTTAAAAGAGCAACGGATAAAGGCGCACGTGCCATTATGGTTGTAAATACTGTAAATTACTACAATAGAGATAATTGGACAGACCTTCCAGCTATGGGATATGAAGCGGATGAAGGGACTACTAGTCAAGTATTTTCAATTTCAGGAGATGATGGTGTAAAATTATGGAACATGATTAACCCTGATAAAAAAACTGAAGTCAAAAGAAATAATAAGGAAGATTTTAAAGATAACTTAGAACAATACTATCCAATTGATATGGAAAGCTATAATTCTAATAAACCGAATGTAGGTGATGAAAAAGAAATTGACTTTAAATTTGCAGCTGACACAGACAAAGAACTTTATAAAGAAGATATTATAGTCCCAGCAGGGTCTACATCTTGGGGGCCAAGAACAGACTTGCTTTTAAAACCGGATGTTTCAGCACCTGGTAAAAATATTAAATCCACTCTAAATGTTATCAATGGTAAATCCACTTATGGTTATATGTCAGGAACTAGTATGGCAACTCCAATCGTAGCAGCTTCTACTGTTTTGATTCGACCAAAATTAAAGGAATTGCTTGAAAGACCTGTCTTGAAAAATCTTAAGGGAGATGACAAAA
Organism: Streptococcus oralis; assembly: GCF_023109195.1. Taxonomy (GTDB): domain Bacteria; phylum Bacillota; class Bacilli; order Lactobacillales; family Streptococcaceae; genus Streptococcus; species Streptococcus oralis_BV. The sequence goes on along the minus strand of NZ_JALDUB010000001.1, from coordinate 970,152 downwards.
TAGACCTTACAAGTCTTACAAAAATAGCTCTACAAAATACTGCAAGACCTATGATGGATGCAACCTCTTGGAAAGAAAAGAGTCAATACTTTGCATCACCTAGACAGCAGGGAGCGGGGCTAATTAATGTTGCCAACGCTTTGAGAAATGAAGTTGTAGCAACTTTCAAAAATACAGATTCTAAAGGTTTGGTAAATTCATATGGTTCCATTTCTCTTAAAGAAATAAAAGGTGATAAAAAATACTTTACAATTAAGCTTCACAATACCTCAAACAGACCTTTAACCTTTAAAGTTTCTGCATCAACTGTAACTACAGATGCTCTAACTGATAGGCTAAAACTCGATGAAACATATAAAGATGAAAAATCTCCGGACGGGAAGCAAATTGTTCCAGAAATTCACCCAGAAAAAGTCAAAGGAGCAAATATCACATTTGAGCATGATACTTTCACTATAGGTCCAAATTCCAGCTTTGATTTAAATGCGGTTATAAATGTTGGAGAAGCTAAAAACAAAAATAAATTTGTAGAATCATTTATTCATTTTGAGTCAGTGGAAGAAATGGAAGCTCTAAACTCCAACGGTAAGAAAAGAAACTTCCAACCTTCTTTGTCGATGCCTCTAATGGGATTTGCTGGGAATTGGAACCACGAACCAATCCTTGATAAATGGGCCTGGGAAGAAGGATCAAAATCAAAAGCAATGGAAGGTTATGATGATGATGGTAAACCAAAAATTCCAGGTACCTTAAATAAGGGGATTGGTGGAGAACATGGTATAGATAAATTTAATCCAGCAGGAGTTATCCAAAATAGAAAAGATAAAAATACAACATCCCTAGATCAAAATCCAGAATTATTTGCTTTCAATAACGAAGGAATCAACGCACCTTCATCAAGTGGCTCTAATATTGCTAAAATCTATCCTTTAGATTCAAATGGAAATCCTCAAGATGCTCAACTTGAGAGAGGATTAACGCCTTCTCCACTTGTATTAAGAAGTGCAGAAGAAGGGGTGATTTCAATAGTAAATACAAATAAAGAAGGAGAAAATCAAAAAGACTTAAAAGTCATTTCGAGAGAACACTTTATTAAAGGAATTTTAAACTCTAAAAGAAATGATGCAAAGGGCATTAAATCTTCTAAGCTAAAAGTTTGGGGTGACTTGAAATGGGATGGACTCATTTATAACCCTAGAGGTAGAGAAGAAAATGCCCCAGAAAGTAATGACAAAAAAGATCCTGCTACTAAGATACGAGGACAATTTGAACCGATTGCGGAAGGCCAATATTTCTATAAATTTAAATATAGATTAACCAAGGATTACCCATGGCAGGTTTCCTATATTCCTGTAAAAATTGATAACACACCTCCAAAGATTGTTTCAATTGATTTTTCAAACCCTGAAAAAATTAAGTTAATTACAAAGGATACTTATCACAAGGTCAAAGAGCAATACAAGAATGAAACGTTATTTGCGAGAGATCAAAAAGAACATCCTGAAAAATTTGACGAGATTGCCAACGAAGTTTGGTATGCTGGGGCCGCTCTTGTTAATGAAGATGGAGAGGTTGAAAAAAATCTTGAGGTCACTTATGCAGGTGAGGGTCAAGGACGAAATAGGAAACTTGACAAAGACGGAAATACCATTTATGAAATTAAAGGTGCAGGAGATTTAAGAGGAAAAATCATTGAAGTGATTGCATTAGACGGTTCTAGCAATTTCACAAAGATTCATAGAATTAAATTTGCTGATCATGCTGATGAAAATGGGATGATTTCCTATTATCTAGTAGATCCTGATCAAGATTCATCTAAATACCAAAAGCTTGGCGAGATTTCCGAATCTAAATTTAAAAATTTAGAAAATAGAAAAGAGGATAGTCTTAAAAAAGATACAACTGAAGTAGAACATCATCAAGAAAATGAAGAGTCTATCGAAGAAAAATCTAGCTTGACTATTCATAAAACTATTTCAACAATTAGAGACTTTGAAACTAAAGACTTAAAGAAACTAATTAAAAAGAAATTTAGAGAAGTTGATGACTTTACAAGTGAAACTGGTAAGAGAATAGAGGAATACGATTATAAATACGATGATAAGGGAAATATCATTGCTTATGACGATGGTAGTGCCTTACAATATGAAACTGAAAAACTTGATGAAATCAAATCAAAAATTTATGGCATTCTAAACCCGTCTAAAGATGGACACTTTGAAATTCTTGGAAAGATCAGTAATGTTTCTAAAAATGCCAAGGTATATTATGGCAATAATTATAAATCGATAGAAATCAAAACGACCAAGTATGATTCCCACTCAAAAACGATGACATTTGATTTATACGCTAATATTAATGATATTGTGGATGGATTAGCTTTTGCAGGAGATATGAGGTTTTTTGTCAAAGATGATGGTCAGATAAAAGCTGAAACTAAAATTAGAATGCCTGAAAAAAATAAGGAAACTAAAGCAGAATATCCGTATGCATCAAGTTATGGGAATGTAATAGAATTAGGAGAAGGAGATCTCTCAAAAAACAAACCAAACAATTTAACGGACATGGAATCTGGTAAAATCTATGCTGATTCAGAAAAACAACAATATCTGTTAAAGGATAATATCATTCTGAGAAAAGGCTATGCACTAAAAGTGACTACCTATAATCCTGGAAAAACGGATATGTTAGAAGGGAATGGAGTTTATAGCCAGGAAGATATAGCAAAAATCCAAAAGGCCAATCCTAATCTAAGAGTCTTATCAGAAACAACAATTTATGCTGATAGTAGAAATGTTGAAGATGGAAGAAGTACTCAATCAGTATTAATGTCGGCTTTGGACGGCTTTAACATTGTAAGATATCAAGTGTTTACATTTAAAATGAATGATAAAGGGGAGGCAATCGATAAAGATGGCAATCTTGTAACAGATCCTTCTAAACTGGTATTATTTGGTAAAGATGGTAAAGAGTACACAGGAGAGGATAAGTCCAATGTAGAAGCTATTAAAGAAGATGGCTCTACGTTATTTATTGATGCAAAACCAGTAAACCTCTCAATGGACAAGAACTACTTTAATCCATCTAAATCTAATAAAATTTATGTACGAAATCCAGAATTTTATTTAAGAGGTAAGATTTCTGATAAGGGTGGTTTTAACTGGGAGTTGAGAGTTAATGAATCTGTTGTAGATAATTATTTAATCTATGGAGATTTACACATTGATAACACTAGAGATTTTAACATTAAGCTTAATGTTAAAGACGGTGACATCATGGACTGGGGAATGAAAGACTATAAAGCAAACGGATTTCCAGATAAGGTAACAGATATGGATGGAAATGTTTATCTTCAAACTGGCTATAGCGATTTGAATGCGAAAGCGGTTGGAGTACACTATCAATTTTTATATGATAATGTAAAACCAGAAGTAAACATTGATCCTAAGGGAAATACAAGTATCGAATATGCTAACGGAAAATCTGTAGTCTTTAACATCAATGATAAGAGAAATAATGGATTCGATGGTGAGATTCAAGAACAACATATTTATGTAAATGGAAAAGAATATAAATCATTTGATGATATTAAACAACTAACAGATAAGACACTAAACATCAAGATTGTTGTGAAAGATTTTGCAAGAAATACTACCGTAAAAGAATTCATTTTAAATAAAGACACGGGAGATGTAAGTGAATTAAAACCTCATAGGGTAACTGTGACCATTCAAAATGGAAAAGAAATGAGTTCAACGATAGTGTCGGAAGAAGATTTTATGTTACCTGTCTATAAAGGTGAATTAGAAAAAGGATACCAATTTGATGGTTGGGAAATTTCTGGTTTCGAAGGGAAAAAAGACGCCGGCTATGTTCTTAATCTATCAAAAGATACCTTTATAAAACCTGTATTCAAGAAAATAGAGGAGAAAAAGGAGGAGGAAAATAAACCTACTTTTGATGTATCGAAAAAGAAAGAAAAAACACAATCTAATTCAACTAATGATGTCAATAGTATTGTTTCTGATGAAAATGATAAAAACTTTGAAATTAACAAGAACGTTTATCTAAATGAACAAGGGAACTTAACTAATAAAAATACCAACATCAATAGTAAATCAACTAGTAACAATCCTAATGAGTTGCCAAAAACCGGAACAGCAAGCGGAGCCCAGACACTATTAGCTGCCGGAATCATGTTTATAGTAGGAGCTTTTCTTGGATTGAAGAGAAAAAATAAAGATTAAGACAAAAGCTATAGAAAAAATGGTTTATGTACTGAGATTAGATAGTGAGGTGATGACATAGTTTTGTGAAAGTATTGATTTATAAATATATTATTTAGATTTCTATGAAAATGGGAGATTTAAAAGAGATATATGTAAAAGCCTTGTCTCAGGACAGGCTTTTTCTAATGGAGATGGGTTCTGTTTAAAATCCATTTCTTCGGCCTATTTAAAATATAATTACAAACGGTTGTTTATATTTTGTGGTATAATGTATTGTAATAAATACTTGTTTTGATACCAATCTAGAGATATTTTTATAGTTATTTATTCTAGAAATTTTTGCTTGGATTTTTTTTAAAAGTCATAAAAGTTCATGGATAGTAACGAATGAAGTATCGTAAGCTTGGCTGAATATCAATCAAAAAGGAGAAAATTATGAATAAGAAAGAACGGGAAAAACAATTTGAAGAGATCAATGGACCTAAGCGGTCTGAATCAAAGTCGGCTCCGAATAAAAATATAAAAATCTATATTGGCATAGCACTCTCTGTTTTAGTCACTCTCATCTTGGTAAGTATTTTCTCATATCTTCTGATTGGAAAGAAAGAGCCAAATCAAGCATCGTCTGCAGTTTCAACTAAAGAGACAACAAGTCAAGCTTCTACAAGCCAAGGAAAAACGGATGAGACTGATAAGGATAAACAAGAGGAAATTCAGAAACTCAAGGATCAACTGACTGCTTTAGATACCAAAATTACGGAAGCAGAAGCACTTGTTAGCAAGTTGAAGAAAGAAACTACCGTTCCAAAACTAGATATTGAAGCAATCAAGAATAATGATTTGTCTAGTTTAGAAGGTACTTGGCGTAGTCAATCTGGTAATGAATACATTATTAATGATTCTGGAGAAGTACGTGCGACTTGGTTTACAAATGATCAAAAGTACGAATCTGTAGTTGGATTAAAGGTATCAAAAGGTCAAGATAGTCGTAACCCTGAGACAGCGTCTATTAGTGCATGGGTAAAAGATTCTGTTGCTGGAGGATTTGTAGTAGTGGCTGTTCCAAGTGGAGTTGTTATGCAACCTGCTGATGATGGAAAGATTACGGATAAAAGCAATCATGCTGAAGAAAGACTACTTTCGGGCCAAGATTATGGGTCTATGTTAATGAAACCAGAAGATGTTTATTATCGTGTGAAACCAAATACCAGTAAACTTGAGGAAGCAGAAAAGAACTTAGCTCAACTGCAAGCTGATCGTGAAGCAATCAAATCTTCTCTAGAATCTAAGGAAAAGAAAAACTAGATGGTATTCGTTCAAAAATACTGTTACAATCGGCAGAATCAAGAAGCCCAAACGGGCTTCTTTTTCTTTTATCACCACTATTCAACCACTTAGACAGAGATATTGACCAGATAGGCAAACGGGCTTGTTCTTGAAAAATTCCTCTGCTATAATGGTTCATGTAAAGGACGTGAGGGGTCAGTATCAGACAACTCAAGTCAATAAAAAAGAAAATGGAGACAAAAAATGAAAAAATTATTGGGACTTGTATTTTTAGTAGCTGCAGCGCTGGTCTTGTATTTCGGTTCTGTTGGATGGCCAAGTTTAGATGTCAACCTCTGGTCACTGATTCCAGTTGGCTTATTCCTCTATTTCACTCTAGAAAATCTTTTGAAAAAAGACTACAAGGCTAGTCTGATGTGCTTGATTATCGCCTTTATCATTGCAAATGCTATTTTTGATCTCTTGCCAATTTCAAGTGGTTTGGTGATTGGTGCGGGAGTGCTAGCTTGTGTAGGCATTGGCTATCTCTTTCCAGATAAAAAAGAAGACAAATAGAAAAGTCTCGAGGTTTCTCGAGACTTTATTTTTATTTACCAGCGTAATATTTTTGGATCCCTTTTACGATGCCTGCGACCAGTTTATCTTGGTAGCGACTATCTCTGATTTGTTGGCTTTCAGTGAAATTATCCATATAACCAAGTTCAAGGAGTACGGCTGGTTTGGCTGTTTCGCGTAGTACGGCAAAACTTCTTTCTAACTGACCAGCATCCTTAGCCCCTGTTTCGGCTAAGAGAGAGGAGTGGATAGCAGCAGCGAGGCGCTTACTTTCACTAATGCGATCAGGATGGTTGTGCCAATATGGATTAATCTTACTTGGATAATCAGGTTCATCGCTATAGGAGTAGGTTTGAATACCGCTTGCTTTTGAATATGCGTTTCCAGTTGCATTGAAGTGGATACTGATAAAAATGTCAGAGTTGGTTTTGTTGACCATACGGGAACGTTCTGTAATGAAATCTACATCAATATCAGTATCACGTGAGGTGAGAACCTTGTAGCCTAGTTCTTCTAACTTGGTGCGAAGTTTACGGTAGATTTGCATATTGAGATCTTTTTCAGCTACATTGTAGTAAAAGGCGCCAGAATCTCGTCCGCCATGTCCGGGATCGAGGAAGATGGTGTTACTGTATTGGCCTTTCACAAATCCACCCTCAGTTGAAACTTCAGAAATCCATTGGCCGTATTTTTGGAACAGGTGTTCCTTACCGTCTATCTTGTAAGTTCCTGAAACATAATGCCCATTATCATCTAGGTAGTAGCGTGCTTTGTCAGAGTTATCGTAAATCCATTCGCTCTTTGCCATGTAACCACCTGACTTGAGGTAGTATGCTCCAATCCACTCCTGATTTGCATAACGGCCATCCGCTTTTAGATAGAACCAGCTCTTGTAGGCTTTATCGAAGATCCACTCATTCTCCGCCATGGCTCCACTGGTTTTAAGGTAGTAGCTTTCTTTCCATTTGTCTGCTAGCATTCCACCATTCTGGTCAAATGAGTACCAGGAACCTTGAATCTTTTGCCAGTTGTCTTGGATATATCTCCCTGACCCGTTCGCATAGAACCAAGTATCCTTGATTTTGACCCAGTTGTTTTCTGCCATAGCTCCACTCTGGTTGAAGAGGTAGCCCTTGAAGGTTGTCGCACTCAGCATTCCACCGTCTTTGTCAAAGTAATACCAAGAACCGTTGACTTTCTCCCATTTATCCTGCGAGATCTTTCCAGAAGGAGCGACATAGTACCAAATTTGATCTAATTTTGTCCAGCCCTTTTCCGCCATAGCCCCGCTTTTTGTGAGCAGATAGCCGTCAACGGCAGTGTTGCTGAGCATGCTTCCAGTTTGGTCAAAATAGTACCAAGAACCATTGATTTTTTTCCAAGTGTTCAGAGCTAGTCGTCCAGAAGGATCAGCATAGTACCATTGATTGTCCAGTTTGGTCCAGCTATTTTCTATCATGACACCATCTTGGTCAAAGGCATAACCTTTGTAGATAGTAGAATGAAGACGATTACCATCTTGATCGAAGTAGTACCATTTGCCTTGGATTTGTTTCCAGTTCAAAGCAGGTTTATCATCTTGGTAAAAACGCCAGTGGTGATTTTCTTGGTACCATCCTTCTTTTTTGGGCTTGTCTTCTTGCACATTTACTTTCGGAAGAACTTCTGATTTAGAGTTTTCCTCAACACTCGATTCCTTCTTTTCTTCTTTGGCAATTGCTTCCTTGACAGCAGATGTGGATTGAGTAGTGTTTTCTTCTCCTAAGACGGATGCGGGTGCTAATCCTACGATTGAAAGGATTAAAGCACTGGTCAGTAGTATCTTTTTCACTTTCTATTTCCTAACTTTTTCTTTTTCTCTTTTTCATTTTTCCTATTAATTATCGAATTGAACTTCTTCTAGTAAGTATTCGATAAAGCGTTCGCCCATCTTAGACAGGCTGGTTTTTTCATGCTGGATATAGACTAGTTCAATCGGGTCGTCAATGTCCAGTGGAATGGAAACGATATTGTCTCCGTTGAGGTTACTGTTCAAAATCCCTGTTGCAATGGTGTAACCATCCAAACCAATCAAAAGGTTAAAGAGGGTGGCACGGTCACTGACAACAATGGATTTCTTGTGGTGCTCTTGTGAAAGAATCTCCTCTGAAAAGTAGAAGGAGTTGTGCGTCCCCTGGTCGTAACTGAGGTAAGGAAAATCTTCTAAATCAGCCAGTTTGACCTTGTCTTTTTTAGCTAGAGGATTGGTCTTGCTAACAAAGATATGGGGTTGAGCGGTAAAGAGGTGGTGGGCTAAGAGGTGATTGTCATCTAGCATTTTCGTTAAAACATCGCGGTTGTAGCTGTTTAAAAAGAGGACACCGACCTCACTACGGAAGTTCTTGACATCGTCAATAATCTCCCAAGTCCGAGTTTCACGAAGGAAAAGTTCGTATTTTTCCATATCACTTTTCTTGAGCAAAGAGACAAAGGCATTGACTACAAAGGCATAGTGCTGGGAGGAAACGCTGAAAAGTTCGCGGTGGGCGATAGGATTTTTATAGCGTTCCTCCAAAAGCTGAGTTTGCTCAACGACCTGACGGGCATAGGAGAGAAACTCCATCCCATCACGAGTCAAGGTAATGCCCTTGGGATTGCGGATAAAGATTTCAATGCCCATTTCATTTTCCAAGTCTCGAACGGCATTAGAGAGACTGGGTTGGGTAATAAAGAGTTGCTTGGCTGCCTCATTCATAGAGCCAGTTTCGACGATTTTAATAATATAGTGTAGTTGTTGAATTCTCATGTTTTTATTGTACCATACTTGCGGAAGAATGGGCAATGAAGACGAAGAAAATAGGGGGAAAGAGCCGGTCCAGTATTGAAAAAAACTCCAAAATCTGTTAGAATGGAAGCTATGAAAACATTCTATGATGTGCAGCAATTTCTCAAACAGTTTGGCATTATTGTTTACATGGGGAAGCGTTTGTATGATATTGAACTGATGAAGCTCGAACTCTCTCGGATCTATGATGCAGGTCTGATGGACAAGCTAGACTATCTAGAGGCGGAAGCTGTTCTTCGTAGAGAGCACAAGATAGAATTAGACTACATAGAGAAAAATGGAGATAAGAACTTATGACAATTTGGTTTTTGTGGGGAATCGTACTAGCGATGGCAGCATGGATGGGGTATAACTACCTTCGTATTCGTCGTGCGGCTAAGATTGTGGATAATGCAGAATTTGAAGCCTTGATTCGGAAAGGGCAATTGATTGACATCCGTGAACCAGCAGAATTTCACAGAAAACATATCCTCGGAGCTCGCAATATTCCTTCAAATCAGTTGAAGTCAAGCCTTGCAGCCCTTCGTAAGGATAAACCTGTCCTTCTCTATGAAAACCAACGCGGACAAGGAGTGACCAATGCAGCACTTTATTTGAAAAAACAAGGTTTTTCTGAGATTTATATCCTTTCTTATGGATTGGATTCTTGGAACGGGAAAGTCAAGACTAGCTAACATTCTGTTAAAAACTGTCGAATGATAGATAAAGCTTGCATTTTATGGTATCATCATTTATATTAATTTTAAGGAGATTTTATAATATGAATTCACAACAAAAGAAAAAACCTTCACTTATTTTAGGTATCTTATCTATCGTCCTTGGTTTGCTATCGCCAATAGTGGGTCTGATTTTGGGGATCATAGGATTGGTCTTGGCTTTTTCATACCAAAAAGAATCTGGACTGGACTATAAAACAGAAAAAATTCTCAATATCGTAGGACTTGTAGTTTCTGTTCTTAACTGGATTCTAGCAATCGCAATAGTTTTTAGATAAGCAAAAAACAAAAAAGCTTTAAATATAAAGCTTTTTTGTTTTATCGACTCATCTCTAAATAGTTTTTAATGATTTCCAATTCCTCTGGATTCAAGGAACGGTATTGTCCTTCTGCTAGTTCTGGGTCTAATGTAAAGTCACCGAACTGGACTCGTTTTAGGGCAGTCACCTTGACACCAACTGAGAGGAACATTTTTTTAACCTGATGAAATTTGCCCTCAGAGATAGTGATGGAGGCCCGGCTCTCTGTTGGGCTTGCGGACAGGATTTCAAGCTGAGCAGGTTTACAAGTGGTCCCATCTAAAAAGACAATCCCATCTTTGAATTTTTGGATATGGTCTGACGTGAGCGGTCCGTTTACTACCACTTGATAGGATTTATCGACATGGTACTGGGGATGAAGGAGCTGAAAGCCAAGAGGTCCATTGTTTGTTAAAAGGAGCAGTCCCGTCGTATCGCGGTCTAATCTGCCGACAGCATAGAGCTGGTCAGACTGGATGTCAGGTGGGAGTAGGTCCATGACGGTTGGCAGTTTCTTATCCTTGCTAGCTGTAACGACTCCGTTTGGCTTATGAAGCATGAGATAGTTGTGCTCGTATCCTTGAATCTGCCGTCCTTGAAAGACTAGTTTTTGCAATCCTGTATCAACATTTTGGGCGAGGGAGCGAGCTGGATAATCATCCACTAGGATTTCTTTTTTTAACAGAGCCTGTTTCATAGCCTTGCGACTGACCATTTCTTGGGCTAATAATCTATCTAAACGCATACCAGCTTATCATATCATAAGTCTCTGACTTTGAAAAGAGTTGCCTTGACTAGAAAAGCAGAGTGAAAACATTTACACTTAGCTGAACTGTGATTTTTGAATGAGACTGTGGTATAATTGTTCAGTTAGAAATAAAAATTTAAATATTAGAGGAAATCATGACAAAATTAAGAGAAGATATCCGTAACATTGCGATTATCGCCCACGTTGACCACGGTAAAACAACCCTCGTTGATGAATTATTGAAGCAGTCTGAAACTCTTGATGCACGTACTGAATTGGCAGAGCGTGCTATGGACTCAAACGATATCGAAAAAGAGCGTGGAATTACTATCCTTGCGAAAAATACAGCCGTAGCCTACAACGGAACTCGTATCAATATAATGGACACACCAGGACACGCGGACTTCGGTGGAGAAGTTGAGCGTATCATGAAAATGGTTGATGGTGTTGTCTTGGTCGTAGATGCCTACGAAGGAACAATGCCACAGACTCGTTTCGTATTGAAAAAAGCCTTGGAACAAGACCTTGTCCCAATCGTGGTTGTCAACAAAATCGATAAACCATCAGCTCGTCCAGCAGAAGTAGTAGACGAAGTATTGGAGCTCTTCATTGAGCTTGGTGCAGACGATGACCAGCTTGATTTCCCAGTGGTGTATGCTTCAGCTATCAACGGGACTTCTTCATTGTCAGATGATCCAGCTGATCAAGAAAAAACAATGGCGCCAATCTTTGACACCATCATCGACCATATCCCAGCTCCAGTGGACAACTCAGATGAACCGTTACAGTTCCAAGTCTCACTCTTGGACTACAATGACTTCGTAGGACGTATCGGTATTGGTCGTGTCTTCCGTGGTAGTGTGAAAGTTGGGGACCAAGTTACCCTTTCTAAACTAGATGGTACAACGAAGAACTTCCGTGTTACAAAACTCTTCGGTTTCTTTGGTTTGGAACGTCGTGAAATCCAAGAAGCTAAAGCAGGTGACTTGATTGCCGTTTCAGGTATGGAAGATATCTTTGTTGGTGAGACGATTACACCGACAGATGCAGTTGAGCCTCTTCCAATCCTTCACATCGATGAGCCAACGCTTCAAATGACCTTCTTGGTCAACAACTCACCATTTGCTGGTAAAGAAGGTAAATGGGTGACTTCTCGTAAGGTGGAAGAACGCTTGCAAGCAGAATTGCAAACAGACGTTTCCCTACGAGTTGACCCAACGGACTCACCAGATAAATGGACTGTCTCAGGTCGTGGAGAATTGCACTTGTCAATCCTTATCGAAACTATGCGTCGTGAGGGTTATGAACTTCAAGTATCTCGTCCAGAAGTTATCGTAAAAGAAATCGACGGTGTTAAATGTGAGCCATTTGAACGTGTTCAAATCGATACTCCAGAAGAATACCAAGGTTCTGTTATCCAAAGCCTTTCTGAACGTAAGGGTGAAATGTTGGATATGATTTCAACTGGTAATGGTCAAACTCGTTTGGTCTTCCTTGTTCCAGCGCGTGGTTTGATCGGATACTCAACGGAGTTCTTGTCAATGACTCGTGGTTACGGTATCATGAACCATACCTTCGACCAATACTTACCATTGATTCCAGGAGAAATTGGTGGACGTCACCGTGGTGCCCTTGTTTCCATCGATGCTGGTAAGGCTACAACTTACTCAATCATGTCTATCGAAGAACGTGGAACCATCTTTGTCAACCCAGGTACTGAGGTTTACGAAGGAATGATCATTGGCGAAAACTCTCGTGAAAACGACTTGACAGTTAACATCACTAAGGCCAAACAAATGACCAACGTTCGTTCAGCTACTAAGGATCAAACAGCTGTTATCAAGACACCTCGTATCTTGACCCTTGAAGAGTCTCTTGAATTCTTGAATGACGATGAGTACATGGAAGTAACGCCTGAGTCTATCCGTTTGCGTAAACAAATCCTTAACAAGGCAGAGCGTGAGAAAGCCAACAAGAAGAAAAAATCAGCTGAATAAGAGCTAGAAAGAGATAAAGATGGTCTATTTAATCATAGGGATACTCTTATTACTACTCTATGTATTTGCGACACCCCAAAGTATCAAAGGAACAGTCAACATCGTTATCTTGGTCTTTGTAGTTGTTGCACTCTTGATTTTGCTGATGTTGTCCATCTTGCAAATCTTCCAATTACCGACAGAATTCTTTGTCACAATCGCCATGTTGGCCCTAGCTTACTTTAGCTTGAGAGACATTACGCTCATGTCTGTAAAAAAGAGCAGAAGAAGATAAATAGAAAGAGAGCTATGGCTCTCTTTTTCTATGCTAGAATGAAGGCTAGAGCATTTTCGTTTAGTATTATTTTCATAAAAATGGTAAAATAGTAGGAGTAGAAATGGAGTTTGAGACATGAAAGTAATCGATCAATTTAAAAATAAGAAAGTCCTTGTTTTAGGTTTAGCTAAGTCTGGTGAGTCTGCGGCCCGTTTGCTAGACAAGCTAGGTGCTATTGTGACAGTAAATGACGGCAAGCCTTTTGAGGAAAATCCTGCTGCTCAAAGCTTGCTGGAAGATGGGATCAAGGTTGTCACTGGTGGGCATCCTTTGGAATTATTGGATGAAGATTTCGCTCTGATGGTGAAAAATCCAGGTATCCCGTATAGCAATCCCATGATTGAGAAGGCTCTGGCAAAGGGGATTCCAGTCTTGACTGAGGTGGAATTGGCTTATTTGATTTCAGATGCGCCAATTATCGGTATTACTGGTTCAAATGGGAAAACAACCACAACGACGATGATTGGGGAAGTTTTGACTGCTGCTGGCCAACATGGTCTCTTGTCAGGGAACATCGGCTATCCTGCCAGTCAAGTGGCTCAAACTGCAACGGCTAAGGACACGCTTGTCATGGAACTTTCTTCTTTCCAACTGATGGGTGTTCAAGAATTCCATCCTGAGATTGCGGTTATTACCAACCTTATGCCCACTCATATCGACTACCATGGCTCTTTTGAAGAATATGTGGCAGCCAAGTGGAATATCCAGAACAAGATGACAGCAGCTGATTTCCTTGTTTTGAACTTTAACCAAGATTTGGCAAAAGAATTGGCTACCAAAACACAAGCTACTGTTGTACCATTTTCAACACAGGAAAAGGTTGATGGAGCTTATTTGGAAGATGGTCAACTCTACTTCCGTGGAGAAGTGGTCATGGCAGCTAGTGAAATCGGTGTTCCAGGTAGCCACAATGTAGAAAATGCCCTTGCGACTATGGCTGTAGCCAAGCTTCGTGGTGTAGACAACCAAACCATCAAGGAAACTCTATCAGCCTTTGGTGGTGTCAAACACCGTCTCCAATTTGTGGATGAAATTCAGGGTGTCAAATTCTATAACGATAGTAAGTCAACCAATATCTTGGCTACTCAAAAAGCCTTGTCAGGATTTGACAACAGTAAGGTTATCTTAATTGCAGGTGGTTTGGATCGAGGCAATGAGTTTGACGAATTGGTGCCAGATATTACTGGGCTCAAGAAGATGGTTATCCTCGGTCAATCTGCAGAACGTGTCAAACGGGCAGCAGAGAAGGCTGGTGTGGCTTATGTAGATGCGACAGATGTTGCTGATGCGACCCGCAAGGCTTATGAGCTCGCGACTCAAGGAGATGTGGTTCTCCTCAGTCCTGCCAATGCTAGCTGGGATATGTATGCTAACTTTGAAGTACGTGGAGATCTTTTCATCGACACAGTAGCGGAGTTAAAGGAATAATATGAAAAAAATTGTCTTTACAGGTGGGGGGACGGTTGGACATGTCACCCTCAACCTTTTGTTAATGCCTAAGTTCATCGAAGACGGCTGGGAAGTTCACTATATCGGTGACAAGCATGGAATTGAACACCAAGAAATCCTCAAGTCAGGCTTGAATGTGACCTTCCACTCTATTGCGACTGGGAAGTTGCGTCGTTACTTCTCCTGGCAAAACATGCTAGATGTCTTTAAAGTTGCTTGGGGTATCGTCCAATCCCTCTTTATCATGTTACGACTGCGTCCACAGGCTCTTTTTTCAAAGGGGGGCTTTGTCTCAGTACCGCCGGTTATCGCAGCGCGTGTGTCAGGGGTACCTGTCTTTATTCACGAATCGGACCTTTCTATGGGCTTGGCCAATAAAATCGCCTATAAATTTGCAACTAAGATGTATTCAACATTTGAGCAGCCTGCTGGTCTTGCAAAAGTCGAGCATGTGGGGGCAGTAACCAAGGTTTCAGACCAAAACACTCCAGAACCAGATGAATTGGTGGATATCCAAACCCACTTTAATCCTAAATTGCCAACGGTATTGTTTGTCGGTGGTTCTGCAGGAGCCCGTGTATTTAACCAATTAGTGACAGACCATAAAAAAGAGTTGACAGAGCGCTACAATATTATCAATCTAACTGGAGATTCAAGCCTCAATGAGTTGAGTCAAAATCTCTTTCGTGTTGATTATGTGACGGATCTCTATCAACCCTTGATGAAGATGGCAAATGTGGTGGTGACGCGTGGTGGTGCCAATACGATTTTCGAGCTCTTGGCCATGGCGAAACTCCATCTCATCGTACCATTGGGTCGTGAAGCAAGTCGAGGAGACCAGATTGAAAATGCAGCCTACTTTGTTAAGAAAGGCTATGCAGAAGAACTTCAAGAAAGTGACTTGACCTTGGAAAGCTTGGAGGAGAAACTCAGCCACTTGCTTAGTCACAAGGATCAGTACCAAGCTAGCATGAAAGCTTCGACTGAATTGAAATCTCTTGCAGATTTTTACGATCTACTAAGAAAAGACCTAGCATAAGGAATATCAATGTCAAAGGATAAGAAAAAAGAATCAAACCAGAAGCAAGAATTGTCTGAATGGCAGAAACGAAACCAGGAATACCTGAAGAAGAAGGCTGAGGAAGAAGCTGCCCTAGCTGAAGAGAAGGAAAAGGAAAAACAAGCTCGTAAGGAAGCCAACTCGAAACTATTGGAGGAATCCAAGAAATCATCGAGTGAGTTAGATGAGGAAGCCTCAAGTCCAAGCGAGGAACCATCCGAAAAAGAAGAAAAATCTCAAAAGGATGCCCCTAAAGTCAAAGAGGAAAAAGAGAAGAAGAAAAAAGAAAGACCAGAAAAACCTGCCAAGCCTAAAATTGCGCCTGTTCATATTTGGCGAGCTGTGAGTATATTGGTACCCAGTGTCCTGGTCCTCCTTCTTTCAGTCTATCTATTGACTCCACTTTCGACCATCAAAAATATCGAGGTTAAGGGAAATAGTAACACGCAGGCGGATGACATCAAACAGGCTTCTGGAATTCAAGATAGCGACTATACCTTAGCTCTATTGTTGGATAAGGAAACATACGCTGAACGAATCAAGTCCAATCATTGGATAGAATCAGCGAAGATTAACTATCAATTTCCGACTAACTTTACGATTGAGGTTAAGGAATTCGATATTGTCGGTTATTATGTGTCTGGTGAAGAACATTATCCTATTCTATCTAGTGGTACAGTAGAGTCAACTCCTGTTGATCGCTTAAACTTGCCTGAGACTTATCTGACAGTTACCTTTAACGATGAGCAGCAGGTGAAAAAGCTGATAACAGGATTGTCTACCATCAGTGAGGATATCAAGAGTCAAATCCAGAAAATCGAATTAGCGCCGAGCAAGGCAACAGCAGATCTTTTAAAAATTACCATGCTGGATACAGATGAGATTTTGGTTCCCCTATCAGAATTGAGCAAGAAATTGCCTTATTACAGCAAAATCAAGCCACAATTGACAGAACCGAGTGTAGTCGATATGGAAGCTGGAGTATACAGCTATACCATAGCGGATAAATTGATAGAAGAAGCTGAGGAAAAAGCCAAACAAGAGGCCAAGGAAGCTGAGAAGAAAAAACAGGAAGAAGAAAAGAAAAAACAAGAAGAACAGGGAAATCAAAGCCAAACGAGCCAGCAATCACAGAGTCGTTAGACTAACTTTTCCTCTTGATTTTGAATGGTATAGAAGTCCAGTTTCGAGTTTTTGCTTGACAAGTCCTACTATAAATAATAGAATAGAAAAAAACCTTTAAAGCAGTCCAGAGAGGCAGCTAAGGTTAGACGGTGAAAGGGTGGACTCTACCCATTTTTCGTGGAACCTTGCTGTTGGCAGGTTCCTTTTTTCGTGGTTTATTTTTGACCATACTCTCTTGCTCTTAAAGGTAAAAGGAGAAAGGTATGCGCGAATATCGTCCAGTTATTGCTCTTGATTTTCCTAGTTTTGAGGCGGTCAAGGAATTTTTATCTCTTTTCCCGGCAGAAGAAAGTCTTTATCTAAAAGTAGGGATGGAGCTTTATTATGCGGAAGGTCCAGAAGTTGTCCGTTATTTGAAGTCACTGGGGCATAGTGTCTTTTTGGACCTCAAGCTACATGACATTCCCAATACAGTTAAATCTGCCATGAAGGTCTTATCTCAGCTTGGTGTAGACATGACCAATGTTCATGCTGCTGGTGGTGTGGAGATGATGAAGGCTGCACGTGAAGGTCTTGGGACACAAGCCAAATTGATTGCTGTGACCCAGCTTACATCAACGTCGGAAAGCCAGATGCAGGATTTTCAAAATATCCAAACCAGCCTGCAAGAGTCTGTGATTCACTATGCTAAAAAGACAGCTGAAGCAGGCTTGGATGGTGTCGTTTGCTCGGCTCAGGAAGTGCAACTCATCAAGCAGGCTACCAATCCAGATTTTATCTGTTTGACACCAGGAATTCGTCCAGCTGGAGCTGCGGTTGGAGACCAAAAACGTGTCATGACACCTGCTGATGCCTATCAAATCGGTAGTGACTATATCGTAGTGGGACGTCCTATTACCCAAGCTGAGAATCCTGTTGCAGCTTATCATGCTATCAAGGATGAATGGAACCAAGACAGAAATTAAAGAAATAGATTATAAAAATAAAAGGAGAATACTATGACACTTGCTAAAGATATTGCTAGCCACCTCTTGAAAATTCAGGCAGTTTACCTTAAACCAGAAGAGCCTTTTACTTGGGCATCTGGTATCAAATCGCCGATTTATACTGACAACCGCGTGACTCTGGCTTACCCAGAAACTAGAACCTTGATTGAAAATGGTTTTGTAGATGCTATCAAGACAGCCTTTCCAGAGGTAGAAGTGATTGCAGGAACTGCGACAGCAGGAATTCCACACGGAGCTATCATCGCTGACAAGATGAACTTGCCTTTTGCCTACATCCGCAGCAAACCAAAAGACCATGGAGCAGGCAACCAAATCGAAGGCCGTGTAGCTCAAGGTCAAAAGATGGTTGTTGTTGAAGACCTCATTTCAACCGGTGGTTCTGTTCTCGAGGCAGTGGCTGCTGCCAAACGCGAAGGAGCAGACGTTCTTGGTGTTGTAGCTATTTTTAGTTATCAACTACCAAAAGCAGATAAAAACTTTGCAGACGCAGGTGTCAAACTTGTGACGCTTTCTAACTACAGCGAACTCATCCACCTAGCCCAAGAAGAAGGTTACATTACGCCAGAAGGATTGGACCTCCTAAAACGCTTTAAAGAAGATCAAGAAAATTGGCAAAATGCCTAAAACATAGAAAATCAGGTAGTCACTAGGATTGCCTGATTTTTTTGCATATAGGCAATAAAACTAAGGTTCCTAAAAGTAAAGGTAAAGAAGAATATAGGATAATGGTAGAATGAGAGTTATCTCTTTTTTGGAGCATATTCAGATAATCAGTTTGAAATTTCCAGACAAAATATTTGAAAAATTTTGAAAAAAGAGTTAGAATATTTTTTGTAATATACAAAGTAAACGCTTACTTATCAAGGAGGACATTTTATGTCATACAAAACAAGCAATGCAGAAGGTCATGTAGATTTCATCAATACCTATGATTTGGAGCCAATGGCGCAACAAGTCATTCCTAAAGCTGCCTTTGGTTATATCGCTAGTGGAGCAGAGGATACTTTCACTTTACGCGAGAACATCCGTGCCTTTAACCACAAACTCATCGTTCCTCATACGCTTTGTGATGTTGAAAATCCAAGTACAGAGATTGAATTTGCAGGTGAAAAATTATCTTCACCAATTATTATGGCACCTGTTGCGGCTCATAAATTGGCAAATGAGCAGGGGGAAGTAGCTACTGCGCGTGGTGTGCATGAATTTGGTTCTCTTTATACAACCAGCTCTTACTCTACCGTTGACCTTCCAGAAATTACGGAAGCTCTTCAAGGGACACCTCATTGGTTCCAATTTTACTTTAGTAAGGATGACGGGATTAATCGCCATATCATGGACCGTGTGAAGGCTGAAGGCTACAAAGCGATTGTCTTGACGGCAGATGCAACTGTAGGGGGGAATCGTGAGGTCGATAAGCGCAATGGTTTTGTCTTCCCAGTTGGTATGCCAATTGTTGAAGAATATCTGCCAGAAGGTGCTGGAAAATCAATGGACTTTGTTTACAAGTCAGCTAAACAACACTTGTCTCCACGCGATGTCGAATTTATCGCTGAATATTCTGGTCTTCCTGTCTATGTCAAGGGACCACAATGCCGTGAGGACGTTGAACGTTCGCTTGCTGCGGGAGCTTCAGGTATCTGGGTAACCAACCACGGTGGCCGCCAAATTGACGGTGGGCCAGCTGCCTTTGACTCACTTCAAGAAGTAGCAGAAGCAGTTGATAAACGTGTGCCAATTGTCTTTGACTCTGGTGTTCGTCGCGGTCAACACGTCTTTAAAGCCTTGGCTTCAGGAGCAGACTTGGTAGCCATTGGTCGCCCTGTGATCTATGGTTTGGCTCTCGGTGGTAGTGTTGGTGTGCGTCAAGTCTTCGAGCACTTAAATGCAGAACTGAAGACAGTCATGCAATTATCTGGAACTCAGACTATTGAGGATGTCAAACACTTCAAACTCCGTCACAACCCATACAATCCAACCTTCCCAGTTGACCCTCGTGACTTAAAATTGTATTGATAAAGAAGACGGCCTCCACCTTATGTGGAGGTTTTTCTTCGTGTATAGAAAGATTAAATCGTTATTAGAAACTATATAAATATATTTTCCAGTCAAATATCTTGCTAGGGCTTTCAAATTCTGTTATACTGGTCCAGTAATTAAATAATAAAGACATTTGGGGTGCTTTAGGCTGAGATGATACCCATTGAACCTGATACAGTTAATACTGGCGAAGGGAAATGTGAAAAGGTTTTTTCGTATGTCGAAAAGAACTGTCTAATCTTGTAAGGTAAACTCTAATTCTCGTTTGTAATTGGAGTTTTTTTGTTTATCAAAAGAGGATAGGCTTGACGGCAAGTCTTTTGGCAGCTCTCCTTGAATGCCCCACTTTTCTTTAAAAAGGTCAAGTAAAACTAGAATTTTCTTGGTATTTTGTTGATTACGAACGAGTAAAGAGAGGAAAAGTAAATATGGAAACACAAGACTATGCATTTCAGCCGGGTTTGACCGTTGGAGAATTATTAAAAAGCAGTCAGAAGGATTGGCAGGCTGCAATCAATCATCGTTTTGTTAAGGAACTTTTTGCGGGGACAATTGAGAATAAGGTCTTAAAAGACTACCTGATTCAAGATTATAATTTCTTTGATGCCTTCTTATCCATGCTGGGTGCCTGTGTAGCTCACGCAGACCAGCTTGAACCCAAACTTCGTTTTGCCAAGCAACTAGGCTTTCTTGAAGCAGATGAAGATGGTTATTTCCAAAAGGCTTTCAAAGAGTTAAAAGTAGCAGAGAATGACTATCTAGAAGTGACCTTGCACCCTGTAACAAAAGCGTTTCAGGAGCTAATGTATTCTGCTGTGACTTCATCAGACTATGCTCATCTTTTGGTCATGCTGGTCATTGCAGAAGGTCTCTATTTAGACTGGGGTTCTAAAGATTTGGCTCTACCTGAAGCCTATATTCATTTAGAATGGGTCAATCTCCACAGAGGTCCTTTCTTTACAGAGTGGGTTCAATTTCTAGTTGATGAACTTAATCGTGTCGGGAAAAATCGAGAAGATTTGACAGAACTTCAGGAACGTTGGAATCAAGCAGTTGCTTTAGAATTAGCCTTTTTTGATATTGGTTATGAATTATAGGATAAATTCAATCCTTTTATGTAGATTAAAAGAATGAACAAACAAACTATATAAATATATTTTCCAGTCAAATATCTTGCTAGGGCTTTCAAATTCTGTTATACTGGTCCAGTAATTAAATAATAAAGACATTTGGGGTGCTTTAGGCTGAGATGATACCCATTGAACCTGATACAGTTAATACTGGCGAAGGGAAATGTGAAAAGGTTTTTTTCGTATGTCGAAAAGAACTGTCTAATCTTGTAAGCTAAACTCTAATTCTCGTTTGTAATTGGAGTTTTTTTGTTTATCAAAAGAGGATAGGCCTGACGACGAGCCTTTCGGTAGCTCTCCTAGAATGCCCCACTTTTCTTTAAAAAAGGAGTTTTTTATGTTGAAAAAATGGCAATTAAAAGATGTTATCTTGCTTGCGTTCTTGTCTATCTTTTTTGGTGGCGTTTTTGTGGGTTCGGGCTATCTGTTTGATATTCTCACCCTAATCTTGGCCCCTCTTGGTTTACAGGCCTTTGCCAATGAAATCCTCTTTGGTCTCTGGTGTATGGCTGCGCCTATTGCGGCCATCTTTGTTCCAAGAGTCGGAAGTGCAACGATTGGAGAAGTGCTTGCTGCACTTGCTGAAGTCCTTTATGGTAGCCAATTCGGTCTAGGCGCTCTTTTGTCTGGTTTGGTTCAAGGTTTGGGAAGTGAATTTGGTTTTCTCGTAACCAAGAATCGCTATGAAAGTTGGCTCTCTCTAACTGCTAATAGTATTGGGATTACCCTTTTTAGCTTTGTCTATGAATACATTAAATTAGGTTATTACGCCTTTTCCCTTCCTTTTGTCCTTTCCTTGCTTGTGGTTCGTTTTATTTCCGTCTTTTTCTTCTGTGCCATCTTGGTTCGTGCCATTGTCAAACTCTATCATCAGTTTTCAGCTGGAGGAAAGGCGTAGATGGGGCTTGAACTACGGGGGATTCAGTCCCCAATCTTTTCGGAGCCGATTGATTTTACTTTTCATGCGCAAGCCTTTACCTTGTTAGTTGGGAGCAGTGGTTCAGGAAAATCCAGTCTCTTTCAAGTCATTGCCCAAGTCAGTTCTCTTCCCTATAGTGGTCAAGTCTTGATAGATGGGAGTCAGGTCAGTCAGCTTTCTATCGTCAAACGTGTCCAGACGGTTGGCATTCTCTTTCAAAATCCCAATCATCAATTTACCATGGAGAACTTGTTTGAAGAGCTGATTTTTACCTTGGAGAATATCGGCCATCCTGTGCAAGAGATTGATGCTAAAATAGCTGAGGTGGTTCGGCAATGTCGTTGTGAGGCAATCTTGAACCGTCCCATCCATCACTTATCAGGTGGTGAAAAGCAAAAAGCTGCGCTGGCTGTTCTCTTTGCTATGAATCCTAGGGTCTATCTTTTGGATGAACCCTTTGCTTCCATTGATCGAAAGAGCAGGATAGAGATCTTAGAGATTCTAAAAGAATTGGCCCTTGATGAGAAGACAGTTATTTTGTGCGACCATGATTTATCAGACTATGAAGCCTATATCGACCATATGGTGGAGCTAAGAGACGGACAACTAAGGGAAATAAATCAACTTCCTACCTCTGAGATGACACAGGTTTCTTCAAAGGAAGTTGCTTCTAACCCAGAACTATTCCATATGGACCGTGTGACTTGTGAGCTGGGAAATCGCCCCCTCTTTTCGATTGCTGATTTTACTATCTACCAAGGAATTTCCTGTATCTTGGGTGATAATGGTGTCGGGAAATCAACCCTCTTTCGCTCTATTCTTCAATTTCAAAAGTATAGAGGGCGCATTACTTGGAAGGGTTCGGTCCTAAAAAAGAAAAAGAGTCTGTATCGTGACCTGACGGGTGTCGTTCAGGAAGCTGAGAAGCAATTTATCCGAGTCAGTCTGCGAGAGGAACTGCAATTAGATGTTCCAGATACTGTGAGAAATCAGCGGATTCTCCAAGCATTACGTTTTTTTGGTCTGGAGCAGGCGCTCGATAAGAGTCCTTATCAATTAAGTGGTGGACAGCAAAAGATTCTTCAGCTATTGACCATCTTGACCAGCAAGGCGTCTGTGATTTTGCTAGATGAACCATTTGCTGGTTTGGATGATAGAGCTTGCGACTACTTTTGTCAGTGGATGTTGGAGGAGAGCAATCAAGGAAGAAGTTTTTTGGTCATTAGCCATCGTTTAGATCCCTTAATCTCTGTGGTTGATTATTGGATTGAGATGACTAGTGAGGGGCTCAGTCATCTCCAAGACGTGACCATCAGCAAACCTCTCCCATCTCTGAACAATGATACTCTAGGGGAGGTGAGGTAGTATGATCAAAGTATCAACCCCGACACCGATACTCAGTCTTTTCTTGCTGATTTTATCCTTGGAAACATCCTTCATTCCTTCGATTGCTCTTAATCTTTCAGTAGTCGCATTTTGCATCCTCTTTATGCTCTATTATCGTCGATTTAAAATGTTGGCTTGGATGATTGTGCTCGCCATTTTGCCATCTTTGGCTAATTACTGGGCAATTCAGTTACATGGGGATGCTTCACAGGCAGTGATACTTGGGACGAGGGCTTTTGTGACGGTTTGTATCGGCCTTGTCTTTGTTTCCAGTATTTCCTTAAAAGAGCTTCTCTTGTACTTGGCTCAAAAGGGGTTATCACGGTCTTGGGCCTATGCCTTAATTGTGGTATTCAATGCCTTTCCCCTCATTCAGCAGGAAATCAAGTCCCTCAAGGAAGCATGCTTATTGCGTGGTCAAAAATTGCATGTTTGGTCGCCCTTGATTTACAGTAAGGTTCTGATGACGGTCTTTAGATGGCGCCATCTTTACCTGAGAGCTCTATCTGCGCACGGATATGACGAACATGCTCAGTTGGAGAATCGCTATCGGACTTTTTATATTTCTCAGAGGACAAAATTGATCTACCTGCTGTTCTTTTTATTGCTTCAAACCAGTCTATTTTTATAAAGGAGTTATTATGGAATTTACAGATATTGCGATGGAATTATCCAAGGAAGCTTGGCAGGCTTCCTTTCATCACCCATTTGTATTACAGTTACAAGAGGGAAATTTAAAACCTTCTATTTTCCGCTATTACCTGATTCAGGATGCTTATTACCTGAAGTCTTTTTCAGAAGCCTATCACCTCTTGGCTGATAAGACTTCAAACGAGGAGATGAAAAGACTCTTGAAACAAAATGCCCAGAGTCTAGTGGAGGGTGAATTATTTATCCGCCAACAATTTTTCAAGGAATTAGGAATCAGCGATCAGGAAATGGAGCAACATCCAATCGCTCCCACCTGCTATCATTACATTTCTCACATTTATCGGCAATTTGAAGAGCCAAACTTGGGCATTGCTTTTGCTAGTTTGCTCCCTTGTCCTTGGTTATACCATGATTTGGGCAAGGCACTTAATCGCAAACCATCCCCGAATCCTCTTTATCAACAGTGGATTGAAACCTATATCACAGATGAGTTAGAACAGCAGATTAAAGAGGAAGAAGCCCTGGTCAATCAGCTCTATCGAGAAAGCAATGAGACAGACAAACAAAAAATGCTAGAGGCTTTCCATCGAAGTGTCCACATGGAAGCCAAGTTTTGGGAGATGGCTTACCAACACCAAACATGGACGAGTGATTTGCAGTCCTTAGAATAAGAGAAGAAATAGAAAATGAGAAACCACCAACTACAAGTTCACAAATTAACCATTTTATCCATGATGATTGCCCTTGACGTAGTTCTTACGCCCATCTTTCGAATTGAAGGGATGGCACCGATGTCCAGTGTAGTCAACATTCTTGCAGGAATCTTGATGGGGCCTGTTTATGCCTTGGTCATGGCTACAGTCACAGCCTTTATCCGTATGTCTACTCAAGGTATTCCGCCCTTGGCCCTCACAGGAGCTACTTTTGGAGCCCTCCTTGCAGGTCTCTTTTATAAGTACGGTCGAAAATTTCATTATTCTGCCCTAGGAGAAATCTTGGGAACAGGGGTTATCGGTTCCATTGTTTCCTATCCTGTCATGGTTCTCTTTACGGGATCTGCGGCCAAGCTCAGCTGGTTTATCTACACTCCTCGATTTTTCGGAGCAACCTTGATCGGTACAGCCATAGCTTTTCTTGCCTTTCGATTTTTAATCAAGCAGGAATTCTTTAAAAAAGTACAAGGATATTTCTTTGGTGAAAGGATAGACTGATGCAGGAATTTACAAATCCCTTTCCTCTAACCTCCAGCTCCTTGATTCACTGCATCACCAATGAGATTTCCTGCGAGATGCTGGCCAATGGCATTTTGGCTCTGGGATCTAAACCTGTCATGGCAGATGATCCCCGTGAGGTCCTTGATTTTACCAAACAAAGTCAAGCTCTCTTCATCAATTTGGGGCATTTGTCAGCTGAGAAGGAAAAAGCAATCCGTACGGCAGCTTCTTATGCAAACCAAGCTTGTCTCCCAATAGTAGTAGATGCGGTTGGCGTAGGAGCATCTCCCATTCGAAAGACCTTAGTCAGAGATCTTTTAGAATACAAGCCCACAGTCCTTAAAGGAAATATGTCGGAAATCCGAAGTCTTGTTGGTTTAAAGCACCACGGAGTTGGGGTAGATGCTAGTGCTAAAGACCAAGAAACTGAGGATTTGCTTCAAGTCTTGAAAGACTGGTGTCAGACCTATCCTGGTATGTCGTTCCTAGTCACTGGCCCCAAGGATCTCATCGTTTCGGAGAACCAGGTTGCAATATTGGGAAATGGTTGTGACGAATTAGACTGGATAACAGGGACAGGAGACCTGGTTGGAGCCTTGACAGCCGTTTTTCTCAGCCAAGGAAAGACTGCATTTGAAGCTTCTTGCCTAGCAGTTTCTTATCTCAATATCTCTGCTGAGAGAATTCTTGTCCAAGGAATGGGATTGGAAGAATTTCGTTACCAAGTTCTCAATCAGCTCTCTCTTCTAAAAAGAGATGAAAATTGGCTAAAAGCCATCAAAGGAGATATTTATGAATAGAGAAGCACTTAGACTATATCTAGTAACCAATCGCTACCAAGATTCCTTGGAAAACTTTCTTGAAAAAGTTGAGACGGCCTGCCGTTCAGGTGTTACCATTATCCAACTACGAGAAAAAAATCTCACAACCAACCAATACTATCAACTGGCAAAACAAGTCAAGGAAATAACAGATGCGTATCAGGTACCCTTGATTATCGATGATCGGTTGGATATCTGTCTTGCAGTCGATGCTGCTGGGTTGCATATTGGCGACGATGAACTACCAGTTTCGGTTGCCCGTCAAGTCTTGGGACCTGACAAAATCCTCGGTGTCACAGCTAAAACAGTAGAAAGAGCCCTCGAGGCAGAAGAAGGAGGTGCGGATTACTTGGGAACAGGAGCCATTTTCCCGACTACAACCAAGGAAAATGCGCCTATCACCCTGATTTCAACCTTGAAAACCATTTGCCAAACGGTCGCCATTCCAGTAGTTGCTATTGGAGGCTTGACGTCAGAGAACATTGACCAACTTGCTGCAACTGGTATAGCTGGGGTCGCTGTCGTCAGAGATCTGATGCAGGCAAAAGATATTGAGGCAAAAGCGCAAGCCTTTTTAACAAAGCTAGATGACATTGTTTCCTAATCAAAAACTCTCTAATTCCCTTAAAGTAGGAACTAGAGAGTTTTTTTTTAATCTTTAAAGCTTGTATGGTTGACTGGACCAGAACCATAACCGAGTTGAGGAGCGTCTTGGATGGCTTTTGTGATAAAGGCCTTGGCCTTATCAACAGCCTGGTAAAGACTTCTGCCCTTGGCTAGTTCAGCCGTAATCACTGCAGCAAAGGTACATCCAGTACCATGGGTGTGACAGGTTTGAATTCGTGGGCTTTCCCAGACAAATTGTTCCTCTTTGGTAAAGAGGAAATCCTTGGCACCACCTTCAAGATGACCACCTTTGATAACTACAGACTGAGGACCAAATTCTTTTAAAATCAGGCGACCAGCACGCTGCATGTCTTCTGGATCATGGATTGAAAAACCAACAATCTCTTCTGCCTCAGGAAGATTGGGGGTGATAATGGTTGCAAGGGGAAGCAGGTTTGTTTTTAGGTAGCTTCTCGCACTGGTATCTATCAGGGTATCACCGCTTGTTGCGACCATAACAGGGTCAAGCACGTAGGGGCAGTCCAGTTTTTTAAGATAGGGTTGGATGATCTCCATGATTTCAGTAGTTGCCAACATCCCAGTTTTTATAGCCTGAGGCTTGATATCCGAAAAGACACTTTCCAGTTGAGCTTCCAGCATTTGGTTGGAGACGTGCTCAATTAGCTGAACACCTCTGGTATTTTGAGCGACAAGGCTGGTCACAACGGCCATTCCATAGACATCTCTAGCTTGGAATGACTTTAAATCAGCCATAATGCCAGCACCGCCACTGGGGTCTGTCCCAGCAATGGTTAGAGCAACGGGTAAATAAGTCATCTAAAACCTCCCAACCAACTGAAGTTTGTATTCTTAAGAACAAGCTAGTCTGTTTTAGGAAGGAAATAGAAGACTGGGTAGTCCTCACTATCATTTCCACTTCCATCAGCTAGCATTACCTAGATTGAGTCAAAGGGATCTAACAGTTGTTAATCTCAGCTTTACGCACCCCTAGTGGTTGTTTTCTTTTTTCTTCAGTATAGCATATTTTTATAGTTTATATAGTAAAATTTGACTGCAAATCTCTCGTTACATGATTAGAATTCTATTTTTCGAAAAAATAATAAAAATTATAGTTGACAAATGTAGATTTCCGGAGTATACTAATAACTGTAATCGACAAATGTAGATTTAGGAGGTGTGATTATGCAGATTTCAGATGCAGAATGGCAGGTCATGAAGATTATTTGGATGCAAGGAGAGCAGACCAGTACGGATTTGATCAGGGTTCTGGCGGAGCGGTTCGACTGGTCCAAGTCGACCATTCAGACTCTTTTGGCTCGTCTGGTTGAGAAAGAGTGTTTGACTAGGAAAAAAGAGGGCAAGTCCTTTGTCTATTCAGCCCTTTTAACTTTGGACCAAAGTCGGGATTTACTTGTCCAAGATATCAAGGACAAGGTTTGTTCTCGTAGGATTAAGAACTTGTTGGCTGATTTGATTGTGGAATGTGATTTTACTCAGGCTGACTTGGAAGACTTGGAAGCTGTGATTTCTGAGAAAAAAGCTAGCGCTGTAACAGAAGTAAAATGTAATTGTATGTAAAGGAGATGTCATGTTAAATCTATTTGTATCTATTGTTGTTTTAGGAATGATTGCTTTTATCCTCTTTTGGTTTTTCAAAAAGCCGCAAGAAGATGCTAAGAGAGCTCAGCAAAAGAATGGCTATCAAGAAATTCGAGTGGAGGTCATGGGAGGATATACTCCAGAAACCATTATCCTCAAAAAATCGCAACCTGCTCGCATTATTTTTGATCGAAAAGATCCTTCACCTTGCTTGGATCAAATCGTTTTTCCAGACTTTGGAGTGCATGCAGATCTGCCTATGGGAGACCAATATGTGGTTGAAATCACACCTGAAGAAGCAGGTGAGTATGGTTTCTCTTGTGGCATGAATATGATGCACGGTAAGATGATTGTAGAATAGGAGAATATTATGACTGAAATTGTAAAAGCAAGCCTTGAAAATGGTGTTCAAAAAATCCGTATCACGGCAGACAAAGGCTACCATCCAGCCCACATTCAACTGCAAAAAGGGATTCCTGCTGAGATTACCTTTCATCGTGTGACACCATCAAACTGTTATAAAGAAGTTCTCTTCGAAGAAGAAGGGATCCTAGAACCAATCGGCGTAGATGAGGAGAAAGTCATTCGCTTTACTCCTCAAGAATTGGGTGAGCATGAATTTTCATGTGGCATGAAGATGCAAAAGGGGAGTTATACCGTAGTTGAGAAGACTCGAAAATCTCTATCACTTTTACAACGTTTTTGGATTACTAGTGTCTTTACTGTGCCTCTTGTGATTCTTATGATTGGGATGTCTACAGGAGGAATTAGTCACCAAGTCATGCGTTGGGGCACCTTTTTAGCCACAACCCCCATTATGCTGGTAGCTGGAGTTCCATATATCAGAAGCGCCTGGGCTAGTTTTAAAAAGCACAATTCCAACATGGATACCTTGGTTGCTCTGGGAACCCTAGTGGCCTATTTCTATAGCTTAGTTGCCCTCTTCACTGGTCTGCCCGTTTACTTTGAAAGTGCTGCATTTATCCTCTTCTTCATTCTTTTGGGAGCAGTTTTTGAGGAAAAAATGCGAAAAAATACTTCGCAGGCAGTCGAAAAATTATTAGACCTACAAGCAAAAACAGCAGAGGTTTTGCGTGATGATGTTTATGTTCAAATACCTCTAGAACAAGTCAAAGTTGGGGATCTCATTCGCGTTCGACCAGGTGAAAAAATTGCCGTTGATGGGACTGTAATAGAAGGAGAAACTAGTATTGATGAATCAATGGTAACTGGGGAAAGTATTCCAGTCGATAAATCAGTTGGAGATGCTGTCATTGGTTCAACCATCAATAATAGTGGTACGATCATTTTTAGAGCTGAAAAAGTAGGTTCTGAAACCATGTTGGCTCAGATTGTAGACTTTGTGAAGAAAGCTCAAACCAGTCGTGCTCCTATTCAAGATTTGACAGACAAGATTTCTGGAATTTTCGTACCAGCAGTTGTCATTTTAGGACTCCTTACTTTTTGGATCTGGTTTGTTTTTCTTGGTGAAAGTTTTGTAACGTCGCTTCTCTATGGTGTTGCAGTCTTGATTATTGCCTGCCCTTGTGCTCTTGGACTTGCGACACCAACAGCACTCATGGTTGGAACAGGACGAAGTGCCAAGATGGGGATTCTTCTCAAAAATGGTACAGTTCTACAGGAAATCCAAAAAGTTCAAACGGTTGTTTTTGATAAGACAGGAACCTTGACCGAAGGGAAGCCAGTAGTGACAGATGTTATCGGAGATGAAGGAGAAGTGCTAAGTTTGGCTGCTTCACTGGAAGATGTATCTCAACACCCGCTAGCTCAAGCTATTGTTAATCGTGCATCTGAACTAGGAATTAGCCTTCACCCAGTGGAAAACTTCCAAGCCTTGCATGGAAAAGGTGTGACTGGGATTATTAATGGTAAGCAAGTCTTGCTGGGGAATGCTAAGCTCTTAGCTGACCTTGCTATTCCACATGATTATCAAGAACGATTTGATTTGCTTGAGAAAGAAGCAAAAACAGTTGTCTTCCTATCCGTGGATGCTCAGTTAAGAGGCTTAATTGCCTTGCAGGATGTCCCTAAGGAAAATGCCAAAGAAGCTATTGCTAAATTGAAAAAACGTGGTCTTAGAACGGTCATGCTTACTGGAGATAATGCTGGAGTAGCCCATGCGATTGCAGAGCAAATTGGTATCGAAGAAGTAATCGCAAATGTCTTGCCAGAGGAAAAGGCACATGAAATTCACAAGCTTCAAAAGAATGGGAAATTGGCCTTTGTTGGAGATGGTATCAATGATGCGCCGGCCCTCAGTGTAGCGGATGTCGGAATTGCCATGGGCTCTGGGACAGATATTGCCATTGAATCAGCAGATCTTGTCCTTACAACCAACAATTTACTAGGATTGGCACGTGCTTTTGATATGAGTAAGAAGACCTTTAATCGTATTCTACTCAATCTTTTCTGGGCTTCTATCTATAACCTCATTGGTATTCCGATTGCAGCAGGAGTCTTTTCAAGTCTTGGTTTGGTGCTCAATCCAGAACTTGCAGGATTGGCCATGGCCTTTAGTTCAGTCTCTGTTCTGATCAGCTCTCTCATGCTTAATTTTACTAAAGTCGATTAAAAAGGCGGTCTTAACCGCTTTTTTGCTATTCTAACACAGATTTTAAAAACGCTTCCAATCTGTACTGTAATAGAGAATAAAAACTTCTGAGCACATTCTTAGGAGACCAAAAACAAATGTGGTAAAGTAGTAGAGTAAAAATTTGCTGAAACGTTTCCAATTAGTATATGAAAACGGATTTATCAAGTTTTAAAAATATTTGAAGGAGAGTTATCATTATGACTCAAGGGAAAATTACTGCATCTGCAGCAATGCTCAACGTATTGAAAACATGGGGCGTAGACACAATCTACGGTATCCCATCAGGAACACTCAGCTCATTGATGGACGCTTTGGCTGAAGACAAAGATATCCGCTTCTTGCAAGTTCGCCACGAAGAAACAGGTGCTCTTGCAGCGGTTATGCAAGCTAAATTCGGCGGCTCAATCGGGGTTGCAGTTGGTTCAGGTGGTCCAGGTGCGACTCACTTGATTAACGGTGTTTACGATGCAGCTATGGATAACACTCCATTCCTTGCTATCCTTGGATCACGTCCTGTTAATGAATTGAACATGGATGCCTTCCAAGAATTGAACCAAAACCCAATGTACAACGGTATCGCTGTCTACAACAAACGTGTCGCTTACGCTGAGCAATTGCCAAAAGTAATCGACGAAGCTTGTCGTGCTGCAGTTTCTAAAAAAGGTCCAGCTGTTGTTGAAATCCCAGTAAACTTCGGTTTCCAAGAAATCGACGAAAACTCATACTATGGATCAGGTTCTTACGAGCGTTCATTCATCGCTCCTGCCTTGAACGAAGTTGAAATCGACAAAGCTGTTGAAATCTTAAACAATGCTGAACGTCCAGTTATCTATGCTGGTTACGGTGGTGTCAAAGCTGGTGAAGTGATTACTGAATTGTCACGTAAAATCAAAGCACCAATCATCACAACTGGTAAAAACTTTGAAGCTTTTGAATGGAACTATGAAGGTTTGACAGGCTCTGCTTACCGTGTTGGTTGGAAACCAGCCAACGAAGTGGTCTTTGAAGCAGACACCGTTCTTTTCCTTGGTTCAAACTTCCCATTTGCTGAAGTTTACGAAGCCTTCAAGAACACTGAAAAATTCATCCAAGTCGATATCGACCCTTACAAACTTGGTAAACGTCATGCCCTTGACGCTTCTATCCTTGGTGATGCAGGTCAAGCAGCGAAAGCAATCCTTGACAAAGTAAACCCAGTAGAATCTACTCCATGGTGGCGTGCAAACGTGAAGAACAACCAAAACTGGCGTGATTACATGAACAAACTCGAAGGTAAAACTGAGGGTGAATTGCAATTGTACCAAGTTTACAATGCAATCAACAAACATGCTGATCAAGACGCTATCTACTCAATCGACGTAGGTGACACTACTCAAACATCTACTCGTCACCTTCACATGACACCTAAGAACATGTGGCGTACATCTCCACTCTTTGCGACAATGGGTATTGCCCTTCCTGGTGGTATCGCTGCTAAGAAAGACAATCCAGATCGCCAAGTATGGAACATCATGGGTGACGGTGCATTCAACATGTGCTACCCAGACGTTATCACAAACGTTCAATACGACCTTCCAGTTATCAACGTTGTCTTCTCAAATGGTAAATATGCCTTCATCAAGGACAAATACGAAGACACAAACAAACACTTGTTTGGTTGTGACTTCCCTAATGCTGACTATGCGAAAATCGCTGAAGCGCAAGGTGCTGTAGGATTTACAGTTGACCGTATCGAAGATATCGATGCAGTTGTTGCAGAAGCTGTTAAATTGAACAAAGAAGGTAAAACTGTTGTGATCGATGCTCGCATCTCTCAACATCGTCCACTTCCAGTAGAAGTACTTGAATTGGATCCAAAACAACACTCAGAAGAAGCAATCAAAGCCTTCAAGGAAAAATACGAAGCAGAAGAACTCGTACCATTCCGCCTCTTCTTGGAAGAAGAAGGATTGCAATCACGCGCAATCAAATAATTTCTCTCATCGAAAATCAAAAGTAAACATTGAAGATTTTATTCTTTGATTTTCATAGAGCGGAACTTGAAAAGATCGGAGTAATCCGGTCTTTTTATGGAGGATAGTAAATGAATTTAAATCAATTAGATATCATCGTTTCAGAAGTTCCTCAAGTCTGTGCTGACTTGGAGCGTATTTTGGATAAAAAGTCCGATTATGTTGATGACAGTTTTGCTCAGTTTACTATTGGCAGTCATTGTCTCATGTTGTCACAAAGTCATTTGGTTCCTTTGGAAAACTTTCAGTCAGGAATCATTCTTCACATTGAGGTTGAGGATGTAGACCAGAACTATCGACGATTGAAAGAGCTTGGTGTCGAGATTTTACACGGTCCTTGTGAAACGGATTGGGGAACAGAGTCCTTGCTTGTAAAAGGTCCAGCTGGTTTAGTGCTTGATTTTTATCGTATGAAATAGGTAATTCTATTATCAAATTTTTTATCTAAACATTCTTGGAGTGAAACTTAAAAAGATCGGAGCAATTCGATCTTTTTTGTATTTATGCGACTTTCAGTCCGTCTCGCTCCGTTAGGTGCGAGACAAAAAACCACCCGTTTTCACGGGTGGTTATGATTTCTACACTTATTGTTTGGCTTCCTGTTTTAATTGTTGCACCTGTTCCTCGTACTGGACAAGCTCCCTGTCTTTTATATTGATAGTCGCTTCTGCTTCAGCAATGCGGCTTCTCAGATCTTGAGTCTTGTTATGGTGATAGCTAATACCAATAGCACTACCAGCAATGATCCCGATTACTAGACAAGTAAAAATCACCAAAATCAAGGGAGCAGATAGTTGTGTAAAGACAAGACTGACAGTTACTGTTTGACGATTGAGTAGACCAAATGAGATCACAATGACTAATAAGCTCAAACCGCCAATTAGATAAGCCTTATCTTTCAGTGACAATTCATTAAATTTTTTTAGCATAAGTTCCTTTTCTCCTGACTATGTTGATAGAAAACTACACACCATTTAGGTATTAACAAAATTCATTTTACTAGAAAATTTCGATACTGTCAATAATTTCTAACGGCTTATTTACCATCAATCAATCGATTCATTGAAAAGGAGTATTCATTTTCTAATATTTGATTGAGTAAACAGAACGGAGCAATTCGGTCTTTTTTCTGTTCCCTCTTTCTTATCACAAGATTGTGATAGTTTATATCTTTATAACAAAAGTTTTAAAGACTTGATTGTTTTGAAAGAATATTTTAAAATAAGATTCAGTAAAAATGAAAGAGGTTTTGAAAATGTCTGAAAAACAAATGAAAATTTTAGGTTGGGTAGCGACCTTTATGTCTGTTATGATGTATGTGTCTTACTTCCCACAAATCATGAACAATCTGGCTGGTCAAAAAGGAAATTTCATCCAGCCCTTGGTTGCTGCCATCAACTGTAGTCTCTGGGTTTACTACGGTCTTTTCAAAAAAGAAAGAGATATCCCCCTTGCAGCAGCTAATGCACCAGGTATTATTTTTGGCCTAGTGACGGTTATTACAGCTTTGATTTAAAAGGAACAGAGGAGACTAGTTTTCAGTCTTCTTTTTTGTTTCAGGGGAGGCTATTTACTTTTTCTAGAGGATAATTTTTTAAAAAACAATCTGATAAACTTAAATAGTAGAATAGTATCAGTATGTCACAGTATTTTATAAGAAAAGGTTTACAGAATAAGTTATAATATAAGTAAATGAACAAGCAAATAAGAAAGTGAGTAGAGTTATGACCGAAAAACTGACTTTTCCGGATGGTTTCTTGTGGGGCGGAGCGACAGCTGCCAACCAGTGTGAGGGTGCTTATAATTTAGAAGGTCGTGGATTGGCGAATGTGGATGTCGTCCCCATCGGTCCAGATCGTGAAGCCATTATCACAGGTCAGAAAAAGATGTTTTCGTTTGAGGAGGGCTATTTTTACCCAGCCAAGCAAGCTATTGATATGTACCATCATTACAAGGAAGATATTGCCCTTTTTGCGGAAATGGGCTTTAAGACTTATCGTCTATCCATTGCTTGGACTCGGATTTTTCCTAAGGGCGACGAAACAGTGCCAAATGAAGCTGGTCTAGCCTTTTATGAGGATTTATTTAAGGAGTGCCACAAGTATGGTATCCAACCTCTGGTGACTATCACTCATTTCGACTGTCCTATGCACTTGATTACAGAGTACGGTGGTTGGCGCAATCGTCGGATGTTAGACTTCTATGAAAAACTTTGTCGCACACTCTTTACCCGCTATAAGGGTTTGGTCAAATATTGGCTTACCTTCAACGAAATCAACATGATTCTCCATGCCCCCTTTATGGGAGCTGGGCTCTGTTTTGAAGAAGGAGAAAATCAAGAACTGGTTAAATATCAGGCTGCACACTATGAGTTGGTAGCTTCAGCTCTTGCGACAAAGATTGCCCACGAAATTGACCCAGAAAATAAGGTGGGATGTATGTTGGCTGCAGGGCAATACTATCCTAACACAGCCCATCCAAGAGACTACTGGGCAGCCATGGAGGAAGACCGCAAGAGTTACTTCTTCATTGATGTTCAAGCGCGTGGGGAATACCCAAACTACGCCAAGAAGCAGTGGGAGCGTGAGCGAATCGAGATTCAAATGACTGCAGAAGATTTAGAGTTGTTGAAGGACAATACTGTTGACTTTGTTTCCTTCTCTTACTATGCAAGTCTAGTAGCCTCAGGTGATCCAGAAGTTAAAGAATTAACTGCTGGAAATATCTTTGCCTCTCTCAAAAATCCTTATCTTGAATCCTCAGAATGGGGATGGCAGATTGACCCACTTGGTCTTCGTATCACCCTCAATGCTATCTGGGATCGTTACCAAAAGCCAATGTTCATCGTGGAAAACGGTCTAGGTGCTATGGATACACCGGATGAGAATGGTCATGTAGCAGATGACTATCGGATTGCTTACTTAGAGGCTCATATCAAGGCCATGCGAGATGCCATTTACCAAGATGGCGTTGACTTGCTTGGTTATACGACTTGGGGCTGTATCGATCTGGTTTCAGCTGGAACAGGCGAAATGAACAAGCGCTATGGCTTTATCTATGTAGATCGAGATAATGCTGGTCATGGAAGCCTCAAACGTAGCAAGAAGAAATCCTTCTACTGGTACAAGGATGTCATTGCCAGCAATGGTGCAAGCATTGAGTAGAGCACATTTGTTCACTATTTTTATAAAATCTTCTCCCTACTTTATAATATGTGAAAAAGAGTTCAATTAGATGGAGCTTTTTGCTATAATGAGGGGAGAAAAATCAGACAGGAGATCGACATGTCAGAACCATTATTTTTACAATCAGTTATGCAAGAAAAAATCTGGGGTGGAACCAAGCTACGTGATGAGTTTGGTTACGACATCCCAAGTGAAAAAATCGGAGAATATTGGGCCATCTCAGCCCATCCAAATGGAGTCTCTAAAGTTGCCAATGGACGCTACCAGGGAACAGACCTCGCTACTTTGTATGCGGAACATCGTGAATTGTTTGGCAATCGTCCTGAGCCTGTATTTCCACTTTTGACTAAGATTCTGGATGCCAACGACTGGCTCAGTGTCCAAGTTCACCCAGACGATGCCTATGGACTAGAGCATGAAGGTGAACTTGGAAAAACAGAATGCTGGTACATTATCGCAGCGGATGAAGGTTCAGAAATTATCTATGGTCACAATGCCAAGTCAAAAGAAGAACTCCGCCAGCAAATCGAGGACAAGAACTGGGATGCCTTGTTGACAAAAGTTCCTGTAAAGGCTGGAGATTTCTTCTATGTACCAAGTGGCACCATGCACGCTATCGGAGCAGGAATTTTGATTCTTGAAACTCAGCAATCTAGCGATACCACTTACCGTGTCTATGACTTTGACCGTAAGGATGATAATGGCAACTTGCGTGAACTTCACCTTGAAAAATCTATCGATGTCTTGAATATTGGCGAGCCTGCCAATAGCCGTCCTGTAACTATCAAAGCAGATGATTTACGTTCCACTCTCCTTGTATCCAATGATTTCTTTGCAGTTTACAAGTGGGAAATTACTGGAAAAGTTGACTTCGAAAAGACAGCTGACTACAGCTTATTCAGTGTCTTGGCTGGTCAAGGTCAACTAACTGTTGACGGGAAAAATTATCCAATCCAAAAAGGTAGCCACTTTATCCTACCAAGTGATGTTGAAGCTTGGACATTGGAAGGGCAAGGTCTGGAATTGATTGTTAGCCATCCATAAAAAAGAAAGGGCCTGAGTTTACTACTCAAGTCCTTTTTGATTACATAAATTGGGCGATGAAGACCACGATGATGATGATTGGAATGATGAAACGAAGAAGGAAGAGCCAGACTTGGAACAGTCCCTGTTTCCATGCTGTTTCATCAAGATGGAGTTCCTCCTTAGCAAGAGCATTTTTAAAGATATAGCCTGTAAAGAGTGACAGGCAGAGAGCTCCAAATGGCATGAGGAGATTGGAAACCAAGAAGTCCATAGCATCAAAGAAAGTCTTCCCCAAAATGTGAACATCCGCCATAACACCGTAAGAAAGGGCTGAAGGAATTCCAAAGACAAAGGTCAAGATTCCTAAAATGGCACTCCACTTGGCACGCTTGCGATTGTCCTGGTTGGTGATATTGCCCACATTGATTTCCAGCATCACGACAGAGGAAGTGACCGTCGCAAAGAGGAAGAGCAAGAGGAAGAGGATGTAGAAAATGGTTCCAAAAGGCATCTTGTCAAAGAGTTGAGGCAAGACGATAAAGAGCAGGCTTGGTCCCCCTTCAGACTGGATATTGAAGGCTGACATGGCTGGGAAAATGGCAAGTCCCGCCATGATGGATACCGAGATGTTCATAGCTACGATGGAAATCCCTGACTGGACCAGATTGGTTTTCTTGTCCAAGTAGGATGCATATGTCAGCATGGCTGTCACCCCTAGTGAGAGAGCAAAGAAAGATTGACCCAGAGCATAGAGGAGACCAGCGCTAGTTAGTTTTGAAAAGTCTGGTTTGAGAAAGTAGAGAACCCCTTCCATGGCATTTGGCAAGCTGAGAGAGCGCCCAATAATCACGACAAAGATGATAAAGAGTAGCGGCATCATGACTTTCGAAGCTCTTTCGATCCCTTTTTGAACCCCACGTGATACAATAAAGATATTCAACAAGATAAAGGCAGCTTGTGCGCCAAGGGCAATGGCTGGATTTGAAATGATTGAAGTAAATAACTGAGCATAATCACCCGTTCCACCAAGTTGGAACAATTTCCCAAACTCAATACCCAGATAGACTAGAATCCATCCTCCGATGACACTGTAAAAGGAGAGGAGGATAAAGAGGGCAAAGGCACCAATCCAACCGATAAAGTTGTACTTGTTATTCTTGCCTAGTTTTCCAAAGGTTTTGATAGCGGAAACGCCAGCGCTACGGCCAAGGGCAAACTCAGCCAGCAGGAGCGGGAAACCGATTAAAATAGTGGAGATGAGAAAGACCAGTAAAAAGCCTCCACCGCCATTAGCAGCAGTCATGTAGGGAAACTTCCAAACGGCTCCAAGTCCGATGGCTGAGCCAGCAGATGCTAGAATAAAGCCTAGTTTCGAGCCCCATTGCGATTTTTCTGACATAGTTGAAACTCCAATCTCGTTTTTAAAATAAGAAAAGGCTACTTGAGTTGTCAAATAGCCCTCTCTCAATAGCTCTTTATGAGCCTTCTGTTTGATTGATAGACTTGACTATCCTATCATGTTTTCTAAGGTCTGTCAAGAAAACCATTTTCAAGTTTTCACACCTTTATCAAAAAGTTAAAATTTTTCGTAAAAACACTTGACTCTGACCTAAGGGGAGGGGTTATACTATCAATGTAATACTCTTCGAAAATCAAATTCAAACCACGTCAGCGTCGCCTTACCGTACTCAAGTACAGCTTGCGGCTAGCTTCCTAGTTTGCTCTTTGATTTTCATTGAGTATAAGGAGGAAATCATGTACCATATAAAAGAAGCTGCGCAGCTTTCAGGTGTCTCTGTTAAGACCCTGCATCACTACGATAAGATAGGGCTCTTGGTTCCCTTAAAGTCGGAAAACGGCTATCGAACCTATAGTCAGGAGGATTTGGAACGACTTCAGGTCATTCTGTACTACAAATATCTAGGCTTTTCTTTAGAAAAAATAGCAGAGCTGTTAAAGGAAGAAAGGACAGATTTATTGCCCCATTTGACCAGACAGTTGGACTATTTGACTCGAGAAAGGCAACACTTGGATACCTTGATTTCCACCTTGCAAAAAACTATTCAAGAACAAAAAGGAGAAAGAAAAATGACGATTGAGGAAAAATTCACTGGATTTAGCTATCAAGACAATCAAAAATACCACCAAGAAGCGGTAGAGAAGTATGGACAGGAAGTCATGAGCCAAGCGCTTGAACGCCAAAGTGGTAGAGAAGATGAGGCTACAGCCGCCTTCAACCAAGTTTTTCAAGCCTTGGCACAAAACCTTAAAAATGGGCTAGCTGCAACAGCGGTCGAAAACCAAGAAGAAGCAGCCAAACTCTTGCAAGCTATTCGTACTTATGGATTTGACTGCTCTATTGAGGTATTTGGTCATATCGGTAAAGGTTACATCTACAACCCAGAGTTCAAGGAAAATATTGACAAATTTGGACCTGGAACAGCCCAGTACACATCAGATGTCATTGCTGCTTACGTTCAGACAAATGCAAAAAAAATAGGCTAGGAATTTCCTAGCCTATTTTTTACTTCAAATCATAAAGCCAGTCGTCACCGTCTTTATAGTAAAAGAATTCACTGAGATCCTCTTCTAAAAAAACACGAAGCATATCAGACATATCATCAGTAGCAAGTTTTAGATGAGATAGATTGTCAAAATCTTCCCACCATACCTTCCCTTCGTCTGAAGACTGGAGTTCACCTGAAAAGTGTTTTGTTTTGTAAAAAAGGACGACATAACGATAATCCTTGTCATCGTACCAGTTTTTGATACCACAGAGTTGTGGTTTGGAAATGGTCAGACCAGTTTCTTCTTTCACTTCACGAATGACAGCATCGACAAAGGATTCGCCACGTTCAACATGACCACCAGGAAGAGTAATGCCAGGCCAGTCAGGATTAACTCGATCTTGAACCAGAACCTTGTCTCCGTTTTTAATCATACACATATTGACAAATTCGACTGTTTCTCTTCTGTTCATCTTGTT
This sequence comes from Streptococcus oralis, assembly GCF_023109195.1. Classification (GTDB taxonomy): domain Bacteria; phylum Bacillota; class Bacilli; order Lactobacillales; family Streptococcaceae; genus Streptococcus; species Streptococcus oralis_BV. The sequence goes on along the minus strand of NZ_JALDUB010000001.1, from coordinate 930,333 downwards.
CTCCTATTTTGTTAGTAACTTTTCTACTACGTTTAACTTTCGCATGGTCAGAACCACGCCAAACAATTTTTCAAGATAGTTGGTATTGAGCTTTTTTTGTTTTGCAGTTCTAGGGAGATAGAGGTAGAGACAGTGATCACCTACACAAATTTCTTCTTCACCGTAGTCAGCTTTCAATTTTTCTAGTGGCAGACTTTGGATAAATCCCTGATAAAAAATCACATGTATACGATCGTAAAGATAGTCTTCTCTAAATGGATTCTCATGAACAATCTTTTCAAAATCGTTCTTATTCTTGATAACCATTTTTAAGTCGGCCCCAATTTTTTCCTTTATCAGAGTATGAACGCGTTCTCGTATTTCTTCTAAATCTAAGTCACTTTCAAGAATGATATTCCCACTTTGAATATAGGTTCGAACGTGTTGAAAACCAGCTTCTGTCAGAATATCTACCAAATAAGACATTTTCGGGATAGCATTCTTTCCATTAGGAGTAACACCTCTTAGTAAAATAATATGTTCCAAAGGACTTCCTTTCTTATTTGGTATTTATTGGATTTGAGCCTGCTACCCAGCCGGTGCAGAGGGCAGAAGTGATGTTAAAGCCACCCGTGTGGGCATTGATATCCAGTATCTCACCAGCAAAGTGGAGTCCAGGAACGAGCTTGCTTTCGAGGGTTTTGGGATTGATTTCCTTGAGACTGATGCCCCCCTTGGTGACAAAGGATTTGGCAAGGGACATTTTTCCGGTCACAGGGATTTTGAGAGCCTTGATGGACTGGAGAAGTTGTTCGCGTTCCTTTTCAGTTAGCCGTTTAACTTTGTCAGGATATTCTTGAACAAGCAATTCTGCCAAGCGTTCTGGAAGCAAAGTTTTTAAAGCATTTTTCAAGGATTTTTCCCGATTTTCTTCTAGAAATGTAATCAAGTCCTTCTCAGAAAGTTGAGGCAAAACATCGAGTGAGAGAACCTCTCCGCCCTTGACAAAGCTAGACATACGTAGGGCAGCAGGACCTGACAAACCAAAGTGGGTAAAAAGCAAATCATGAGTGATGACATGCTTGCCGTAGCTTAGGGTCACATCGTCCAGTGAAATCCCCTGCAAGGCCTTATGGGGGAAATCTGTCAATAAAGGACTTTCAGCGGCTTCAAGCTCAGTAATGGTATGTTTAAAATGACGGGCAATCTCATGACCAAAACCAGTCGAACCAGTAGAAGGATAGGATTTTCCGCCAGTTGTGACAATGAGTTTTTCACAAGTGAAGGTTTGGTCTGCGGACTTGAGGACAAACTGGTCGTCTATCTTTTTAACCGAAACAATCTCCGTTTGAGTAGCAACTTGACCACCGAGTTCAGTGATTTTCTTTTCTAGCGCCTCGATAATGGTCCGAGACTTGTCACTAGCAGGAAAGACGCGTCCGTGGTCCTCAACCTTGAGTTTAACACCATTTTCTGTAAAAAAATTGATGATATCGTGGTTATCAAACTGAGAGAAGACACTGTAAAGAAAACGCCCATTTCCCGGGATGCCAGCCATTAGGTCATCTAAAGTTCCATTGTTGGTCACATTACAACGACCACCGCCCGTTCCAGCTAATTTTTTGCCAAGTTTGCGATTTTTTTCAATGAGTAGAGTTTTCTGACCATAAAAGCTACTGGAAATGGTAGCCATCATGCCTGCAGGTCCACCACCGATAACAATAGTATCAAAATGTTTCATAGCTCTATTGTACCACAAAAAATAAGAGATGCTTGGCATCTCTTGTTGCTCATAATCTTAGTTAATTTCATATCCCATCAACAAACCGCCATCTTCTGCATAGAAACTGCAGAGACCAGACGTCGGGATGATTTTGATATCCGCTTGCGGGAAGGTTTCTAGCAAGCGTTCTGACAATTGCTGACAGAATTTTTCATTGCTGCGATGAGCCATGACGATACGGCCACCAGCATAACCAGCCTTGATGAGTTCTTCATAGGCTGCTTGAAGGGATTTTTTTGGCCCACGCGCTTTTTGGAGTAGTTCTAGGGTTCCAGTTTCACTTGCTTCCCCAACCATACGAATGTTGAGAAGGCCAACAACTGTACCGATAAGCTTACTCAAACGACCATTTTTGACCAAGTTATCGACCTTAGCGAGTACAAAAAGCAACTTCGTTTTTTCTTGGTAGGCTGTAATAGCTTCAACAATTTCCTCATAAGAAAGTCCTTGATCAATCAAACTATTGATTTTCTCGACAATCAAGTCAACTTCACCACCTGCAGACAATGTATCAATTACATGAATCTGAGTGTCAGGGTGTTCTTCCAGATAGATATTCTTAGCGAGCTGTGCACTATTATGGCTACCTGAAAGAGTACCAGTGATAGTAACGACAAAGATATGCTTAGCACCTTCAAATGCACGCAAGTAATCATCAGGGCTAGGACAAGCTGATTTTGAAGCCTCAGAAGTCGCATACATGGTTTCCATCATGTGGTCAATGTCAAGATTGGCATCATCGATAAAGACCTGATCAGCTACTTGAATGGTTAAAGGAACACTAACAAATTCCGTATCAATAGCAGGAGTTGCCAGTTGACGATAATCACAACCAGAGTCAGCTACAATCTTCCAAGTCATAGAAATTCTCCATCTTTGTCACTTATACATTGACAAAGGTTCTGTCTTTTTTTACAATTATATCATGAAAGCCCTTGAAACAAAAGTACCACCTCTCTGTTGTCACAAGTAGAAAGAAATTGTTATGTCTGAACGTAAAGTATCTGAAAAATCTCTTGAAAATCTCAGAAAATCAAATCAAGAATCCAATTTTTTAACTAGAGAAGCAATCGAGACGGCTCTTTTGCAGCTTCTAGAGAAAAAAGACTTGGCCAAGATCAGCATTTCGGAGCTGGTCAAACGGGCGGGCGTCTCTCGTGCTGCCTTCTATCGTAATTATGACTCCAAAGAAGAGATTTTGGAAAGTGTTTTTAAACGCAGTGTCCATAACATTATGGAACAGTTGAGCCACTACGATGTCAAAACCGATCTTTATCTAGTATGGGTTCACCTTTTTCGAGCAGCCAAGAAAGAAGCCAAGGTTATCCAACTTGCTCTGGACTATCACTTGGAAAAGATTTTCGTCCAAGCTATGCAGGAATTTCTAGAAAAATACCACGGAAAGTCAAAAGGCGTTAGCAGCTACCTTCATTCCTTTTGGAGCTCTGCCATCGTATCGGTTCTGCTCAAATGGATCAAGGATGGCATGAAGGTTCCAGCTGAAAAGATTGCCGATTTACGCTTGCCATTTTTCAAAAAATAGGGGATAAGGAGAAGACTTATGACAGAAAAAAGACTGGCTTGGGATGAGTACTTTGCAGCCCAGGCTTTACTGATTGCTAATCGTTCGACCTGTAAACGTGCCAAGGTGGGAGCAGTCCTAGTTAAGGACAATAAGGTCATTTCAACAGGCTATAATGGTTCCGTATCAGGAACGGAGCACTGTATTGACCACGAATGTCTGGTCATTGAAGGTCACTGTGTTCGAACCCTTCACGCCGAGGTTAATGCTATTCTCCAAGGGGCTGAGCGAGGGGTTCCCAGAGGATTTACAGCCTATGTGACCCATTTCCCTTGTCTGAACTGCACCAAACAACTGCTACAAGTTGGTTGTAAGCGCGTGGTTTATATCAACCAGTACCGAATGGATGACTATGCCCAGTACCTTTATCATGAAAAAGGCACCGAGTTGACCCATTTACCATTAGAGACTGTTCAGACAGCTCTTCAAGAGGCAGATTTGATTTAAAAATTAATAAAAATAAATGGTTTAGAAAGCTTTTTAAACCGTTTTTTGATATAATAAGAAGAATAAATTGAAAGAAGGAACTCAGAAAATGGGAAAAATTGAAGTCATTAATCATCCACTCATTCAACACAAATTGTCAATCTTGCGACGTACAGATACTTCTACAAAAGCTTTTCGTGAACTAGTAGATGAGATTGCGATGTTGATGGGATATGAAGTACTTCGTGATCTTCCACTTGAAGACGTGGAAATCGAAACACCTATCACAAAGACCGTTCAAAAACAATTGGCTGGGAAAAAATTGGCGATTGTCCCAATCTTGCGTGCAGGTATCGGGATGGTAGATGGCCTCTTGAGCTTGGTTCCAGCAGCTAAAGTTGGTCACATCGGTATGTACCGTGATGAAGAAACCCTTCAACCAGTTGAATACTTGGTGAAATTGCCTGAGGATATTGACCAACGTCAAATCTTTGTCGTTGATCCAATGTTGGCAACAGGTGGCTCAGCAATCTTGGCAGTAGATTCGCTTAAAAAACGTGGCGCTTCAAATATCAAGTTTGTCTGCCTAGTATCTGCTCCAGAAGGAGTGAAAGCCCTTCAAGAAGCACACCCAGATGTAGAAATCTTTACAGCAGCCTTGGATGAACGATTGAACGAACATGGTTATATCGTTCCAGGTCTTGGAGATGCTGGAGACCGCTTGTTCGGTACTAAATAAAATCCCAAAGTAAATAGTGAAACTAGAAGTTCGTTTTTGACTTGAAAGGAGGTTGAGTTTTTGTTTCTGTTTAGAGAATAGAGCAAAAATTTGACCTTTTTTGACCAAAAAGATATAATAGTTCTGTATTGAGTCGTAAGACTAAGAAAATTCAACATAAAAGGAGAAATGAATGATTCCTGTAGTTATTGAACAAACAAGCCGTGGAGAACGTTCCTATGACATTTACTCTCGTCTTCTGAAAGACCGCATCATCATGCTAACAGGTCCAGTTGAAGACAACATGGCCAACTCCGTTATCGCCCAGTTGCTCTTCTTGGATGCCCAAGACAGCACAAAAGATATTTACCTTTATGTCAATACACCTGGAGGATCTGTTTCAGCTGGTTTGGCAATCGTTGATACTATGAACTTTATCAAGGCTGATGTCCAAACAATCGTTATGGGGATGGCTGCATCCATGGGGACTGTCATTGCATCAAGTGGCGCAAAAGGCAAACGTTTCATGCTTCCAAATGCAGAGTACATGATTCACCAACCAATGGGTGGAACAGGTGGTGGTACCCAACAAACCGATATGGCAATCGCTGCAGAGCACTTGCTCAAAACTCGTAAGACATTGGAGCAAATCCTTGCAGATAACTCTGGTAAATCAGTCGAGCAAATTCATGCAGATGCGGAACGTGATTACTGGATGAGTGCCCAAGAAACACTTGAATATGGCTTTATTGATGAAATTATGGCCAACAATTCTTTAAGCTAAGCAACCTAGAAAGCAAACTCGACGGAGTTTGCTTTTTTTGGTATAATAGGGGAAGATTTCTTAGAAAGAGGATCCCTCATGTTTGAAAAAACAAATCGATCAGGATTAATCATCTATCTCTACTATAATCGAGACGCAAAAAAACTTCAGGAATACGGTGATATCTGTTACCATTCCAAAAAACATCGTTACTTACAGCTCTATGTTCCAACTGAGGAGCTAGATGACTTAGTTGAGAGATTAGGTAAGGAAAGATATATCAAGAAAATTAGACGTTGCCATATTCAAGAGCTAGAAACTCCCTTCGTTGGGAATCTCTATCGGACCGAAGAAAACGTTATCATTTAAAAAATTGAACAAATACATTGACAATTTTCTGATAATTCGGTATATTCTTAACATACAATTTTTGAAACAACTATAAGGAGATTAAAAATGAAGAAAAAATTTGCCCTATCTTTTGTGGCTCTTGCTAGTGTGGCTCTTCTTGCTGCCTGTGGAGAGGTCAAGTCAGGAGCGTCAAACACAACTGGAAATCCAGTAGACGAAAAAACAATTAAAATCGGTTTTAACTTTGAAGAGACAGGTGCTGTGGCAGCTTACGGTACAGCTGAACAAAAAGGTGCCCAACTTGCCGTAGACGAAATCAATGCTGCAGGTGGAATTGATGGGAAACAAATCGAAGTTGTAGACAAAGACAACAAGTCAGAAACTGCTGAAGCAGCTTCTGTTACAACAAACCTTGTTACCCAATCAAAAGTGGCAGCTATTGTAGGACCTGCGACATCTGGTGCAACTGCTGCAGCTGTAGCTAACGCTACTAAAGCTGGAGTGCCATTGATTTCACCAAGTGCTACTCAAGACGGTTTGACTAAAGGTCAAGATTACCTATTTATCGGAACATTCCAGGATAGCTTCCAAGGGAAGATTATCTCTAACTATGTAACAAACAAATTGAATGCTAAGAAGGTTGTTCTATATACTGACAATGCTAGTGACTATGCTAAAGGTATTGCTAAATCTTTCCGCGAAGCCTACAAGGGTGAGATTGTAGCAGATGAAACTTTTGTAGCAGGTGATACTGACTTCCAAGCAGCCCTTACTAAAATGAAAGGGAAAGAGTTTGACGCTATCGTTGTTCCAGGTTACTACACAGAAGCTGGTAAAATTGTAAACCAAGCTCGTGGTATGGGAATTGATAAACCAATCGTTGGTGGTGATGGATTCAACGGTGAAGAATTTGTTCAACAAGCAACTGCTGAAAGAGCATCAAACATTTACTTCATCTCAGGATTCTCAACTACAGTTGACGTTTCTGCAAAAGCTAAAGCTTTCCTTGAAGCATACCGTGCTAAATACAACGAAGAGCCTTCAACATTCTCAGCTTTAGCCTATGACTCAGTTTACCTAGTAGCAAATGCTGCAAAAGGTGCTAAAAACTCAAGTGAGATCAAGGACAACCTTGCTAAAACCAAAGATTTTGATGGTGTAACTGGTCAAACAAGCTTTGATGCTGACCACAATACAGTGAAAACTGCTTACATGATGACCATGAACAATGGTAAAGTTGAAGAAGCAGAAGTTGTAAAACCATAACATTAGAATAGTAATTGAAATGGGGAATGAGCCTTTGACTCACTCCCTGTTTCGGTGTTTATGAACTTGTGAAAATAATGAAATTTTCTAAAAAATAACGATAGAAAAGAGTGAATGCTATGCTCCAACAACTTGTGAATGGTCTAATTCTGGGTAGTGTTTATGCACTTTTGGCTCTGGGTTATACCATGGTTTATGGAATTATCAAACTCATCAACTTCGCCCACGGTGATATTTACATGATGGGTGCCTTTATTGGTTACTTTTTGATTAATTCTTTCCAAATGGATTTCTTTTTAGCTTTAATTATTTCAATGGCAGGAACCGCACTACTTGGTGTTGTGATTGAGTTTCTTGCCTACCGTCCTTTACGACACTCTACACGTATTGCTGTATTGATTACTGCCATCGGAGTGTCTTTCCTACTGGAATACGGAATGGTTTATCTAGTGGGCGCCAATACTCGTGCCTTCCCTCAAGCAATTGAAACAGTCCGCTTTGACTTGGGACCAATTAGCTTGACAAATGTTCAATTGATGATTTTAGCAGTTTCTGTACTCTTGATGGTTTTATTGCAATTGATCGTCCAAAAAACAAAAATGGGGAAAGCCATGCGTGCGGTATCAGTTGATAGTGACGCAGCTCAATTGATGGGAATTAATGTAAATCGTACAATCAGCTTTACCTTTGCTTTGGGTTCAGCCCTTGCTGGTGCAGCAGGAGTCCTCATTGCCCTTTACTACAACTCTCTTGAACCTTTGATGGGTGTGACTCCAGGTCTAAAATCATTCGTTGCGGCCGTACTCGGTGGTATCGGGATTATTCCTGGTGCAGCTCTAGGAGGATTTGTGATTGGCTTGTTGGAAACATTTGCTACTGCCTTTGGTATGTCTGATTTCCGTGATGCTATCGTGTATGGAATCTTGCTTTTGATTCTGATTGTTCGACCTGCAGGTATCCTTGGTAAGAATGTGAAAGAGAAGGTGTAAACAATGAAGACAAATCTTAAAATAAATATTCTCTGGTTATTCCTTCTGTTAGCGGGTTATGGATTGATTAGTGTACTGGTTTCTGCTGGTGTTCTCAATCTATTCCATGTACAAATTTTAGAACAAATTGGGATTAATATCATCCTTGCAGTAGGTTTGAACTTAATCGTTGGTTTTTCAGGACAATTTTCACTCGGTCATGCAGGTTTTATGGCGATTGGGGCTTATGCAGCAGCGATTATTGGTTCAAAATCACCAACCTATGGTGCCTTCTTTGGAGCAATGGTTTTGGGTGCCTTGATTTCTGGTGCAGTCGCTTTGCTCGTTGGGATCCCAACACTCCGTTTGAAGGGTGACTACCTGGCTGTTGCGACACTAGGTGTTTCAGAAATCATTCGTATCTTTATCATTAATGGTGGCAGTTTGACCAACGGTGCTGCTGGTATCTTGGGTATTCCAAACTTTACCAACTGGCAAATGGTTTATCTATTTGTAGTGATTACAACTATTGCAACTCTCAACTTCTTACGTAGTCCAATTGGACGCTCTACTCTATCTGTTCGTGAAGATGAGATTGCTGCAGAATCCGTTGGGGTAAACACTACAAAGATCAAGATTATCGCTTTTGTCTTTGGTGCTATTACAGCAAGTATTGCTGGTTCACTTCAGGCTGGTTTTATCGGTTCTGTCGTCCCAAAAGATTACACTTTTATTAATTCCATCAACGTGTTGATTATCGTTGTATTTGGTGGACTTGGATCGATTACTGGTACCATCGTTTCAGCGATTGTTTTAGGAATTTTAAATATGCTCCTTCAAGATGTAGCTAGCGTACGTATGATCATCTACGCTTTGGCTCTTGTATTGGTCATGATTTTCAGACCAGGTGGACTTCTTGGGACATGGGAATTGAGTCTATCACGTTTCTTTAAAAAATCGAAGAAGGAGGGACAAAACTAATGGCATTACTTGAAGTTAAACAGTTAACCAAACATTTTGGCGGTCTAACAGCTGTTGGAGATGTCACTCTTGAATTGAACGAGGGAGAATTGGTTGGTCTGATTGGACCAAACGGGGCTGGTAAAACAACCCTTTTCAATCTCTTGACCGGCGTTTATGAACCAAGCGAAGGTACTGTGACACTAGATGGACATCTCCTAAATGGGAAAACTCCCTATAAGATTGCCTCACTTGGTCTCAGTCGTACTTTCCAAAATATTCGTTTGTTCAAGGACTTGACAGTTTTGGAAAATGTTTTGATTGCATTTAGCAATCATCATAAACAACATGTCCTTGCGAGCTTCCTACGCCTACCAGCTTTTTATAAGAACGAGGAAGAATTAAAAAGCAAAGCTTTGGACTTGCTGAAGATTTTTGATTTGGATGGCGACGCAAATACTCTTGCCAAGAATCTGGCCTATGGTCAACAACGTCGATTAGAAATCGTTCGTGCTCTGGCAACTGAACCTAAAATTCTCTTTTTGGATGAACCTGCAGCTGGTATGAATCCACAAGAAACAGCTGAATTGACAGAATTGATCCGTCGTATCAAAGATGAATTTAAAATTACCATCATGCTTATCGAACATGACATGAATTTGGTTATGGAAGTCACTGAGCGTATCTATGTTCTTGAATATGGTCGGTTGATTGCTCATGGGACTCCGGATGAGATCAAGAACAACAAACGCGTTATTGAAGCTTATCTAGGAGGTGAAGCCTAATGTCTATGTTAAAAGTTGAAAACCTCTCTGTGCATTACGGTATGATCCAAGCAGTTCGTGATGTAAGTTTCGAGGTTAATGAAGGTGAAGTTGTTTCCCTTATCGGTGCCAATGGTGCCGGTAAAACAACCATTCTTCGTACCCTTTCAGGTTTGGTTCGTCCAAGTGCTGGTAAAATTGAGTTTTTGGGAAAAGAGATTCAAAAGTTGCCAGCGCAAAAAATCGTGGCAGGTGGTCTTTCACAAGTTCCTGAAGGACGCCATGTTTTCCCAGGTTTGACTGTTATGGAAAACTTAGAAATGGGAGCCTTTTTAAAGAAAAATCGTGAAGAAAATCAAGCCAACTTGAAAAAAGTCTTTTCACGTTTCCCTCGTCTGGAAGAACGCAAAAACCAAGATGCAGCAACTCTTTCAGGTGGTGAACAGCAGATGCTTGCTATGGGACGCGCTCTCATGTCTACACCTAAGCTCCTTCTCTTGGATGAGCCGTCAATGGGACTTGCCCCGATCTTTATCCAAGAAATTTTTGATATCATTCAAGATATTCAGAAGCAAGGAACAACGGTTCTCCTAATTGAACAGAACGCTAACAAGGCCCTTGCTATCTCTGACCGAGGTTATGTACTTGAAACAGGCAAGATCGTCCTATCAGGAACAGGAAAAGAACTCGCAGCATCCGATGAAGTCAGAAAAGCATACCTAGGTGGCTAAAACAATCCAGTGGATTGTTTTAGTCGGCGGATAAGGATTGCGCAAGCGATTCTCCTTTGGTCTGGGAGACTAGTTTAGGTTGTGGATGGAGATTGCGCACGCAATCCCTCTATAGTCCGGGGGACCTTTTTAGTTGGCGGATAAGGATTGCAGCCAAGCGACACCTAATACGACTACTTATCAAAAATATAAAATATTTCAGGGCTCCAGAATAAGGAGCTCTTTTATTTATATGTTTTTTGAGGAAAGGGAAGAAGGCCTTAATTTTTACTCATTGTTTTCCTATTTGAATTGACAGTCCTTTTTGTTCATATTATAATATGAGTAAGAGAAAATTGAACAGGAGGACTGAGAATGGTAACAGAAAAACAATTTAAACTTTTGCGTTTTATGTTGATACATAAAGAAAAGACATTTACTCAGCGACAGTTAGCTGAAGAGTTAGACCTATCTTTAGGAACAATCAACACATTATTGAAAAAACTGAAAGAAGAGAAGTGGGTTGATGAGGAGCTTCACTTAACTGAACTAGGTCAGAAAGTTTTAGACCCCTATCGAGTAAAAAATGCCATTATAATGGCTGCTGGCATGAGTAGCCGTTTTGCTCCTTTGTCTTATGAGATTCCCAAAGGATTGCTTCAAGTCAAGGGGGAACGCTTGATAGAGAGGGAAATCAGACAGCTGCAAGAAGCAGGAATAGAAGATATAACCGTTACTGTAGGCTACTTACAAGAAAAAATGTTCTATCTTGCAGAGAAGTTTGGTATAAAAATTGTAGTAAATAATGATTACTACAAATATAATAACTGTTCGTCTCTTATGTTGGTTAAAAATCAACTTTCCAACACTTATATTTGTTCATCAGATAATTATTTTGTGGAAAATCCTTTTGAGCAATATATTTATAGAGGTTACTACTCGACGATATTTGCAGAAGGTCAAACGGACGAATATTGTGCTATAGAGGATTCGAATAACACCATCATTGATATCCAGATTGGTGGAGAAAATACTTGGGCTATGGTGGGGCACGTTTATTTCGACCGTGCATTTAGTGAGAAATTCAAGGAAATTTTAGAAAACGAGTTTAAGCACGAACCTTATCGGGAACAGCTTTGGGAGGATTACTATAGTCGGCATGTCAAGGAACTCCTTTTAGAAGCCCGTCACTATTCAGCGGATATTGTTAAAGAATTCGACTCTCTAGATGAACTCCGTCAATTTGATGAACGTTATTTGGTAAATGCAGATTCAGCTATTATCGATAATATCTGTAAGACATTAAAGTGTGTGGCTTCAGATATTGTCAATATCAAACCTCTAAAAGATGGGTTAACCAACACATCATTTTCATTTGACTGTCTAGGAAAAAGATATGTTTACCGTCATCCGGGCAGGGGAACGGAAAATTATATCGACCGAGCTAGTGAAGCAGCTTCTATGGAAATTGCTACAAAATTAAAGATTGACCGTACCTTCGTAGCTATGAACAAGCATGAGGGCTGGAAAATTTCAGAATTTATTCCCAATGCTAAGCAACTGGATTATAATAATTGGGATGATGTGGCACAAGCAATGGACCTCTTGAGACGGTTACACCAATCTGGAGAAAAAACGGAACATTCCTTTGCCCAGTTTGAGGGAATTATTGATTTTAGAGAAAAATTGAAAGCTAGAAATCGATTTGAATTTGATGGCCTCGAGGAATTGGATGAAACTGTTTCACTTCTCAAAAATTATTTACAGAATGATCCGAAACAGGTTGTTCTTTGTCATGGAGATTCCTATAGTCCTAATTTTTTGTTGAATGAAGCAGGCGAAATGAGCTTGATTGATTGGGAATATTCTGGAATGGGAGAGCCAGCAGGAGATTTGGGGACCTTTATCGCGTGTTCTAATTATACCGTAGAGGATGCTGAAAAAGTACTGGAATTGTATCTACAAGAAGTACCAGATAAGAAAACCAAACGTCACTACTTGGCTTATGTAGCAGTGACCTCATATTATTGGTTCTTGTGGGCTTTGTTCCAGGAGAGTGTCGGAAAACCAGTCGGTGAGTTTCTCTACATCTGGTATCGCTATACCAAACAATATGGACAACTGGCCCTTGACTTGTATTTGGAGGAGAACTGAGATGAAAACGACATCTGAAATTGAAGAATTAGTAGCAACTGAAACAAAGAGAAGATTGGAAGAAATGGAGTCACCAAACTACGAGTTTGTTCAACCCTTCCTAAAAAGTGATTTCATTTTAATCATCTCCATAGTCCTAATCAACCTTGTTTTGATTATCTTAGCAATGACGGGAGGAATTCAATAACATGTCTAAAATGAATGACTATATCCAACAAGAAACCATAACCGGAATTGTTCCCATGACCAATAAGGATCGTCAGTATTCTTTTTGGGATCTCTTTCTATCGACAAGTGGTTTTGCCATTGCTACTTGGTGTTATACCCAAGGGGCTTATGTAGCTCAATATTTGACCTTTAATCAAATGTTGATAAATATTTTTAGCTTTAACATTATCTGGGTCTTTATTGAATGTCTTCCTATTTTATTTGCGGTTAAGTATGGAATTGATTTGTGGATTTGGTTGAGAGCCGTTCTAGGAAAAAGAGGTGTAGCCCTGTTATCAACCATTATTAGCTTGGCTAACTTTGGATGGTATGCTGTTGCGGCCAATCTTTTTGCCAGTTCCATGATCCATTTGGCAAATAATTTTGGTCTTGGTTTGGACAAGGGAGTATGGGCGCCTATTCTTGGTACCCTCTGTGTTCTTCTTGGGACTCTCATTGCTCTTGGAGGCCCGGAAGTGATTAAATGGACCAATCGCTTCTTGGTTATCGCCTTATTGATTGTCGGTCTGATTATCGTTGGAATCTGCTTTGTCGCCGTTCCTATAACGGATATTATGAATATCCAACCAGCCACTCAAGGAGATTTGACGCCATTAGAACGCTTCATGCTCTCTGGAGAAGGAAATGTTGCCTTTGCTTTCTCTTGGTCTACACAGGCATTGGTTTTACCGCGTTTAGCAAAAACAGAACGCAGTGGTTATTGGGCTACAGCCTTATCATACGGAGTTGTGGCTCCATTCTTCGTTGCTACAGGTGGAGTCATGGCTCTAGCCATGTTTGTCAAAACAGGTGTGTATGAAAGTGATCCAACAACCATGCTATCAACTCTAAGCACCCCAGCCTTTGCTCTCTTAAGTCTACTACTAGTAGCCTTTGCTAATATTGGAACTCAGGGGACTGGATCATACGTGAACTGTATGATTGTCAAAAGTGGGATGCCCAAAGTAAGCTATAAACTAATGGTTTGGATTGCCATGGTTTACGTGAGTCTACTCACTATCTGGGGAGGAGTAGAAGAGTATTTCGGATCCTTCATCTCCCTAGCTGCCTATATTCAGGGGCCAATTATTGGTATGATTGTTGTCGACTATTTTATCTTAAGAAAACGAAAACTCGACTTGCGTTCAGCCTATTTCCTTGAAGGGCATGACGCATACGAATTTACTAAAGGATTTAACTTAGTTGGCTTGTCTTGCGTATTTATCTCCTTATTGGTAGCGGTACTTTTTGTCTACAACCCTGTAACTGCACAAATTCAAAGTCCAATCTTTTTAATCACAACTGGTAGCGGATTTACTGCGCTATTTGGTGGTCTACTATACTGGCTAGCTAGTCTTAGCCCACTGAAACGTTATATGATAAAAGATCGAGACACTGTTACGATTTAAGAATAGAGGGGACTTCGGTTCCCTTTTAAATTACACTGGCATTTTATGCAAACTTCTCAGATTATTCAAAATCTTGAAAAAGAGATGAAAGCGTTTGATAGATTTTCTAAGAAAGTGTATAATAAAAGTAGTAATATAGAAGGAGAAGTCTCATGGCAGTTAAAGATTTCATGACCCGTAAGGTAGTTTATATCAGTCCAGATACGACTGTAGCACATGCAGCAGATTTGATGCGCGAGCAAGGTTTGCACCGTTTACCTGTTATCGAAAACGATCAATTAGTCGGATTGGTAACAGAAGGAACCATTGCGGAAGCCAGCCCATCTAAAGCAACCAGTCTCTCTATCTATGAGATGAATTATCTTCTGAATAAAACCAAAGTAAAAGATGTAATGATTCGAGATGTCGTGACGGTTTCTGGCTATGCTAGTTTAGAAGATGCGACCTACCTGATGCTGAAAAATAAAATTGGGATATTACCAGTCGTAGACAATCATCAGGTCTACGGTGTCATTACAGACCGCGATGTTTTTCAGGCTTTCTTGGAAATCGCCGGATACGGAGAAGAGGGAATTCGTGTTCGTTTCATTACAGAAAATGAAGTCGGAGTGCTGGGAAAAATTGTAGCTCTAATTGTAGAAGAGGATTTAAATATTTCCCATACTGTTAACATTCCACGTAAGGATGGCAAGGTCGTCATCGAGGTTCAAATTGATGGAAAAATCGATTTGACTTCATTAAAGGATAAGTTTGAAAAAGAAGGAATTCAAGTGGAGGAAATCACTCATACCTCTGCCAAAGTCCTTTAAACAAGAGGCTTTAGAGCCTCTTTTCTTCTGCCATCAAAAGCGGTGAAAAGCAAAATATGGAAAGAAATGAGAGATTATGGTATAATAAAACGATATGAAAAGGAGTATCTATGGACATTTCAGAAATTCGTCAAAAAATTGACGCAAATCGTGAAAAATTATCTTCTTTTAGGGGGTCTCTTTGACCTCGAAGGCTTAGAGGAAGAGATTGCCATCTTGGAAAACAAGATGACAGAACCTGATTTTTGGAACGATAATATCGCGGCCCAAAAAACGTCGCAAGAATTAAATGAATTAAAAAACACCTACAACACCTTCCGTAAAATGGAAGAGTTGCAGGATGAAGTTGAGATTTTATTGGACTTTTTAGCAGAAGACGAGTCAGTCCATGATGAACTGGTCGAACAGTTGACAGAACTGGATAAGATGATGACCAGCTACGAGATGACCCTTCTCTTGTCAGAACCTTATGACCATAATAATGCAATCTTGGAAATCCATCCAGGATCTGGTGGTACTGAGGCACAGGACTGGGGCGATATGTTGCTTCGTATGTATACTCGTTATGGAAATGCCAAAGGCTTTAAAGTAGAAGTCTTGGATTACCAGGCTGGTGATGAAGCAGGTATCAAGTCTGTGACCTTGTCTTTTGAAGGACCCAATGCATACGGCCTACTTAAATCAGAAATGGGTGTTCACCGTTTGGTCCGTATTTCGCCATTTGACTCTGCCAAACGTCGCCATACTTCCTTTACATCCGTAGAGGTTATGCCTGAGTTGGATGATACCATCGAAGTGGAGATTCGTGAAGATGATATCAAAATGGATACCTTCCGTTCAGGTGGTGCTGGTGGACAGAACGTCAATAAGGTTTCAACAGGTGTGCGTTTGACACACATTCCTACGGGAACTGTCGTCCAATCAACGGTCGATCGTACCCAGTATGGAAATAGAGATCGTGCCATGAAGATGTTGCAGGCTAAGCTCTATCAAATGGAGCAAGAAAAGAAAGCTGCGGAAGTCGATTCCCTTAAAGGTGAGAAAAAAGAAATCACTTGGGGAAGCCAAATCCGTTCATATGTTTTCACGCCTTATACTATGGTAAAAGATCACCGTACAAGCTTTGAAGTTGCTCAGGTAGATAAGGTGATGGATGGAGACCTTGATGGTTTTATCGATGCCTACCTCAAGTGGCGAATCAGCTAAGATAGAAAGGAACTCATATGTCAATCATTGAAATGAGAGATGTTGTCAAAAAGTATGACAATGGAACGACTGCCCTGCGTGGTGTATCTGTTACCATTGAACCAGGAGAGTTTGCCTATATCGTAGGACCTTCTGGAGCAGGTAAGTCAACCTTTATTCGAGCTTTATATCGAGAAGTAAAGATTGAAAAAGGAAGCCTAACAGTTGCAGGATTTAATTTAGTTAAAATTAAGAAGAAAGATGTCCCGCTTCTACGTCGTAGTGTAGGGGTAGTCTTTCAGGATTACAAACTTTTGCCTAAAAAGACCGTTTATGAGAATATTGCCTATGCAATGGAAGTAATTGGTGAGAGCCGTCGTAATATCAAAAAACGTGTTATGGAAGTATTGGACCTGGTTGGTTTGAAACATAAGGTTCGCTCTTTCCCTAATGAACTCTCAGGTGGAGAGCAGCAACGGATTGCGATTGCTCGTGCGATTGTCAACAATCCTAAAGTATTGATTGCCGATGAGCCAACAGGAAACTTGGACCCGGATAATTCATGGGAAATTATGAATCTGTTGGAACGCATCAATCTCCAAGGTACTACAGTATTGATGGCTACCCATAATAGCCAGATTGTAAACACCTTGCGCCACCGTGTCATTGCCATTGAAAATGGCCGTGTCGTTCGTGACGAAGCTAAAGGAGAATATGGATACGATGATTAGTAGATTTTTTCGCCATTTATTTGAATCATTAAAAAGTTTAAAACGAAATGGCTGGATGACAGTAGCAGCAGTGAGTTCGGTTATGATTACCTTGACCCTCGTTGCCCTGTTTGCATCTGTAATTTTTAATACAGCAAAACTGGCTACCGATATTGAAAACAACGTTCGGGTCATGGTATACATTCGTAAGGATGTAGCTGATAACAGTGAAACGATTGAAAAAGAAGGTCAGACAGTTACCAATAATGACTACCACAAGGTTTATGATGCTTTGAAAGCTATACCTGCTGTTAAGAGTGTTACCTTCTCAAGTAAAGAAGAACAGTACGAAAAACTAACGGAAACAATGGGTGACGATTGGAAGGTCTTTGAAGGGGATGCAAACCCTCTCTATGATGCTTATATCGTTGATACAAATTCTCCGAGTGATGTTAAAACGGTAGCTGAAGAAGCTAAGAAAATTGAGGGAGTATCAGAGGTTCAAGATGGTGGAGCCAACACTCAACGACTTTTTGAACTGGCTTCCTTTATCCGTGTTTGGGGATTGGTTATTGCAGGGCTCTTGATTTTTATCGCAGTCTTCCTCATTTCCAATACCATTCGTATCACTATTATTTCACGTAGTCGTGAGATTCAGATTATGCGTCTGGTAGGAGCGAGAAATGGCTACATCCGTGGTCCATTCTTGCTAGAAGGTGCTTTTATTGGCTTGCTTGGTGCAGCGATTCCTTCTGTCCTTGTTTTCTTTGTTTACAATATGGTTTATCAATCGGTCAATAAATCCTTGGTAGGTCAAAACTTGTCAATGATTACACCAGATGTGTTTATTCCTTTGATGACAGTCCTATTATTTATAATTGGAATTTTCATTGGTTCAATTGGTTCGGGGATTTCGATGCGTCGATTCTTGAAGATCTAGTTGGATTTAAATGCAAATTGCAGAACAAATCAGAAAAATAATACATTTTTAAAAGAGAAGTTTTCGTAAACTTCTCTTTTTCCTTTTTAAAAATTAAAAAAAATAGACAATTTTTTTATAAAAGCCTTTACAAAAAAAATAAAAGTGGTATAATTAATACATAACCAAATGCAAACGTTTTCGTAAAACGTTTGCCTAAATAAAATAAAGGAGATTTGAATGATGAAAGCTACATTCAAAAATGTCTTGTCTTTCGAATTTTGGCAAAAATTCGGTAAGGCTTTAATGGTGGTTATCGCCGTTATGCCAGCGGCGGGATTGATGATCTCAATCGGTAAATCAATCGTGATGATCGACCCAAACCTTGCTCCTCTAGTGATTACAGGTGGAATCCTTGAGCAAATTGGTTGGGGGGTTATCGGTAACCTTCATATCTTGTTTGCCCTTGCTATTGGGGGAAGCTGGGCAAAAGAACGTGCAGGTGGTGCATTTGCAGCCGGACTTGCCTTTATCTTGATTAACCGTATTACAGGTACTATCTTCGGTGTTACAGGTGATATGTTGAAAAACCCTGAAGCAATGGTTACTACCTTCTTTGGTGGTTCAATCAAGGTTGCTGACTACTTTATCAGCGTTCTTGAGGCACCAGCGCTTAACATGGGGGTTTTCGTAGGGATTATCTCTGGTTTTGTTGGAGCAACAGCTTATAACAAATACTACAACTTCCGTAAACTTCCTGATGCCCTTTCATTTTTCAATGGTAAACGTTTCGTACCATTCGTCGTTATTCTTCGTTCAACTATTGCAGCGATTGTACTTGCTGCCTTTTGGCCAGTAGTTCAAACAGGTATCAACAACTTTGGTATTTGGATTGCCAACTCACAAGAAACTGCTCCAGTCCTTGCACCATTCTTGTATGGTACTTTGGAACGTTTGCTCTTGCCATTCGGTCTTCACCACATGTTGACAATCCCAATGAACTATACTGCTCTTGGTGGAACATACGAAGTGTTAACTGGTGCAGCAAAAGGAACACAAGTATTCGGTCAAGATCCACTTTGGCTTGCATGGGTAACTGACCTTGTTAACCTTAAAGGTTCAAATGCTGACCAATACCAACACCTTCTTACAACAGTCACTCCAGCTCGTTTCAAAGTTGGACAAATGATCGGTTCATTTGGTATCTTGATGGGTGTCATCGTTGCTATCTACCGCAATGTTGATGCTGACAAGAAACACCAATACAAGGGTATGATGATTGCGACAGCTCTTGCAACATTCTTGACAGGGGTTACTGAACCAATCGAGTACATGTTCATGTTCATCGCAACTCCTCTTTACCTTGTATACTCACTAGTTCAAGGTGCTGCCTTTGCTATGGCAGATATTGTTCACCTTCGTGTCCACTCATTTGGTTCAATTGAATTCTTGACTCGTACACCATTGGCAATTAATGCTGGTATTGGTATGGATATCGTTAACTTTATCTGGGTAACTGTTCTCTTTGCGGTTATCATGTACTTCATTGCCAACTTCATGATCAAGAAATTCAACTACGCAACTCCAGGACGTAACGGAAACTACGAAACAGCTGAAGGAACATCAGAAGAAGCAGCTCCTGGAACTCCAAAAGTTGCAGCAGCTTCTCAAGCCGTAAACATCATTAACCTTCTTGGTGGTCGTGCAAATATCGTAGATGTGGATGCATGTATGACTCGTCTTCGTGTAACTGTTAAAGACGCAGATCGCGTTGGTACTGAGGAACAATGGAAAGCAGAAGGAGCTATGGGTCTTGTCATGAAAGGACAAGGTGTCCAAGCTATCTACGGACCAAAAGCTGACGTATTGAAATCTGATATCCAAGATATCCTTGACTCAGGTGAAGTAATTCCTGAAACTCTTCCAAGCCAAATGACAGAAACTCAACAAAATACTGTACACTACAAAGGTGTAACTGAAGAAGTTTACTCAGTAGCTGACGGTCAAGTTGTTGCTTTAGAACAAGTGGAAGATCCAGTTTTTGCTCAAAAAATGATGGGTGATGGATTTGCAGTAGAGCCAGCAAATGGTAACATTGTATCTCCAGTTACTGGTACTGTATCAAGTATCTTCCCAACAAAACACGCTCTTGGTCTTGTCACTGACTCAGGTCTTGAAGTGCTTGTTCATATTGGTTTGGATACAGTAAGTCTTGAAGGAAAACCATTTACTGTTCATGTCTCTGAAGGACAAAAAGTGGCCGCTGGTGACCTTCTTGTCACAGCTGACTTGGATGCTATTCGAGAAGCAGGACGCAAAACATCAACAGTGGTTGTCTTCACAAATGGTGATGTCCTCAAATCAGTTAAATTAGAACAAACAGGTTCTCTTGCAGCTAAAACAGCAGTTGCTAAAGTAGAATTGTAATATACTTGGGGTTGGAAGCTGTTTTCCAACCTCTTGTTTTAGGAGAAAAGCATGAAATTTCTAACACTCAATACCCACAGTTGGATGGAGAAGGAAGCAGAGGAAAAATTCCAAATCTTATTCCAAGACATTCTTGATAAGGATTATGATTTGATTTGTTTCCAAGAAATCAATCAAGAAATGACTTCGCCTGAGGTAGAGGTTAACAATCACTATCAAGCTTTACCATCAGCAGAACCCATTCATCAGGACCACTATGTCCGACTTCTGGTTGAAAAATTGTCTGAGAAAGGGAAAAACTACTACTGGACTTGGGCTTACAATCATATTGGCTATGACCGCTACCATGAAGGCGTAGCCATCTTATCCAAAACACCTATTAAGGCGCGTGAGATTTTAGTATCAGATGTAGATGATCCAACGGACTACCATACTCGTCGCGTTGCCTTGGCTGAGACAGAGGTTGAAGGTAAGGAACTTGCTCTTGCAAGCGTTCATCTCTCTTGGTGGGATAAAGGTTTCCAAGAAGAATGGGCACGATTTGAGGCTGTACTAAAAGAGTTGAAGAAACCTCTAATTTTAGCGGGTGATTTTAATAATCCAGCTGGTCAGGAAGGCTATCAAGCGATTTTAGCTAGCCCATTAGGATTACAAGACGCGTTTGAAGTTGCGAAAGAAAGAAGTGGTAGCTATACCGTTCCACCAGAAATTGATGGCTGGAAAGGCAATACTGAACCACTACGAATCGACTACGTCTTTACGACCAAAGAGTTAGAAGTAGAGAGTTTACAAGTAGTTTTTGATGGGCAGAATAGTCCACAAGTCAGTGATCATTATGGTTTGAATGCTGTATTGACCTGGAAATAATGAAAGAGGTTGGAATCAGAGGTTCCAACCTTTTAAGTTACTTGGATCTTTACTACAGGACTGAGACTCAAATGGGACTACTGCAATAGGACAAAATGTGGTATAATTGAAAGGATAGAATCGAGGATAGTATGTCATTTAAGAAATTTCAATTTAAAAATTATATAGCAGAAGCCTTGGAGGAGTTGAAATTCTCAACTCCAACAGAGGTACAAGAAAAATTAATTCCTATTGTACTGGCAGGTCGTGACTTGGTGGGCGAGTCAAAAACTGGTTCAGGAAAGACTCATACTTTCTTGTTACCCATTTTCCAGCAATTAGATGAAACTAGCGATAGTGTGCAAGCAGTCATTACTGCACCAAGTCGTGAGTTGGCCACTCAAATCTACCAAGCAGCTCGTCAGATTGCAGCTCACTCAGATGTCGAAGTTCGTGTGGTTAATTATGTGGGTGGTACGGATAAGGCACGTCAGATTGAAAAACTTGCCAGCAACCAACCACATATCGTTATCGGAACGCCAGGTCGCATCTATGACTTGGTCAAATCTGGTGATTTAGCTATTTACAAGGCTAAGACATTTGTAATTGATGAAGCCGATATGACCTTGGATATGGGATTCTTGGAAACCGTTGATAAGATTGCAGGAAGCCTTCCAAAAGACTTGCAATTCATGGTCTTTTCAGCAACTATTCCACAAAAATTACAACCGTTCTTGAAAAAATACTTGTCAAATCCTGTCATGGAAAAAATCAAGACTAAAACAGTTATCTCAGATACGATTGATAACTGGTTGATTTCGACCAAGGGCCGCGACAAAAATGCTCAAATTTACCAGCTTACTCAGTTGATGCAGCCTTATTTAGCAATGATCTTTGTTAACACAAAAACGCGTGCTGATGAGTTACATGCCTACTTGACTGCTCAAGGATTGAAGGTAGCTAAGATTCATGGAGATATTGCTCCTCGTGAACGCAAGCGGATCATGAACCAGGTGAAAAATCTGGATTTTGAGTACATTGTCGCAACGGACTTGGCAGCGCGTGGAATTGATATTGAAGGGGTCAGCCATGTTATCAATGATGCCATTCCGCAAGACTTGTCCTTCTTTGTTCACCGTGTTGGACGTACTGGACGCAATGGTCTTCCTGGTACAGCTATTACCCTTTACCAGCCTAGTGATGACTCGGATATCCGTGAGTTGGAGAAATTAGGGATCAAGTTTACTCCTAAGATGGTCAAAGACGGAGAGTTTCAAGATACCTATGACCGTGATCGTCGTGCCAACCGTGAAAAGAAGCAGGATAAGCTTGATATTGAAATGATTGGCTTGGTCAAAAAGAAAAAGAAAAAAGTCAAACCAGGTTATAAGAAGAAGATTCAATGGGCGGTGGATGAAAAACGCCGCAAAACCAAGCGTGCTGAAAATCGTGCTCGTGGCCGTGCCGAGCGAAAAGCCAAACGCCAAACGTTTTAAAAACACAGTAGAATCACCTGATTCTACTGTGTTTTTATTTCCGGAAATATTCAAAGGAGATAATAATTATATATTTTAAATAATTTGATTTATAAAACAGTAATTGCTTTAAAACCTTTTTTAGAGCAATATTTTATTGAAATCATAAGGAAAAAAATTGAAAACTATACAAAATTGTGTTATCATACTATAAAACAATCGGATTATATCATTTGATCCGTGAAAAGAAAAGGGGACTTCTATGGATAAATCATTTATGAAACAACAACGTTTTTCATTCCGTAAAATGAAAGTTGGGTTGGCTTCTGTAGCAATTTTGTTTGCTTTTGCTCAGGTCGGACAAGTGTCTGCAGATGAAACAACACAACCGGCATCTACTTCAGCTGAAACAGTAAAGAAAACCGAAGCAAATAAATCGGCAGTCGAAGCTGCTGTAGCAGAAATTAAAGCTGATGAGGCGAAACCAGTCGTTAACCAATCAGATGCAAAACCTGGAGAACTTGTTGATGTTTCTAAGAAGGTTTCACCTATTGACGTGAAAGAACGCCAAGAAGGTGATCAAAAGATTCATGAAGAAACTGCAACAGTTGAAGTCACAAAGACAGAAGTGGCACCTGTAAAAAGTGAAGAACTTCCTGCTCCAAAGACTGAAACAACTGAGAGTACAGTGAGTGGGAAAGATGAAGATGGAAATTCTTATACCCAATATGAACGTGTTGATAAAACAACTACAGTCGAAATCAAGAAAGCGACAAGAACGATTTCAAAATCTAACTCTGCCGATATCGTTTTTGTTGTTGACCGTTCAGCATCTATGTCTCGAACTATTGACACTGTCCGTAACAATATCAATGAGTTTGCAAGAAATCTTGCTAAAGATGGAGTAGCAGCACGTTTTGGATTAGCTACCTTTAGTGATGAAGTATATGGACGTATAGGTGGATTAGCAGATGAGGGTACAATTTTAACAAAATTTAATGAATCTTATTTTACCTCTGACCCAGCTGAGCTTGAAAAAGCCTTAGCAGGCATTAAGCTTGCACATGGTGGAGACTTCCCTGAAACATCTACACCTACTCTTACACAAATTGTTTCAACCTACGACTGGTCTAAGTCACCTAAAAATAAAAAGTTTGTCGTATTGTTGACAGATGCTCCAATGAAGGAGGATCCTTCAATTCCAACGATGGCGAATACTCTTGCGTCTTTGAAAGCCGCAAAAATCGAAAGAATTGTTGCAACTTCGACAGGGACCGATATTAGCTATAAAGATTTTGTATCTGAAGGTCGATTAATGAATATTAATCGTAACTTGGCTGATTCTTTAACTAAGGATGCAACTACATGGATTGTTGAAACTGTGACTGAAGGACACAATTACAAGGTAACGAAAGATAATTACCAATTTTACCTAGAACGTCGTACAACACTACCTGTTGCTCAGACAGGAAGTGCGACTCCAACTACCACAGTTCCAGTAGCTACAGCTTATAAAAAAGAAGTGGCGAAACTCCCTGATACAGGAAGTAATGATACAGCGAACTATGGTATTGTAGGACTTGGCCTCCTAATGGCTGGACTTGGCTTAACTGTAAGCAATAGAAAGTCTAAGGAACAGTAAGCCTAACTGGAAGATTGTTTGTAAGAACATTGTGATAAAAAAATAGGTAGTTTGTAAACAAAGTATGCAGATTAGCATAGGTATAATCTTCTGTATTATGGAGTACAAGCCGAATTTTTATGATGAGAAAAGAGCCGTAAGGTTCTTTTTTCGATTTCGAGAAAATACTGCAAAAAAAAGTAAAAAGTGGTATAATGATAAGGTTATATAGTCCCGATAAGATGGTAGAAATTTCTATCAGTACTTTGTAACTCTATAACAATATTTTTTAAGGGGGGACATTTTTATGTCAGAACGTAAATTATTCACGTCTGAATCTGTATCTGAGGGGCATCCGGATAAGATTGCAGACCAAATTTCAGATGCGATTTTGGATGCTATTTTAGCAAAGGATCCAGAGGCGCACGTTGCTGCTGAGACAGCTGTATACACTGGTTCTGTCCATGTTTTTGGTGAAATTTCTACAAATGCCTATGTGGATATCAACCGTGTGGTTCGTGATACCATTGCAGAGATTGGTTATACGAATGCAGAATATGGTTTTTCTGCGGAAACAGTTGGAGTTCATCCATCGCTTGTTGAGCAGTCGCCGGATATCGCCCAAGGTGTTAACGAAGCCTTGGAAGTCCGTGGAAGTGCAGATCAAGATCCGCTTGACTTGATTGGTGCTGGTGACCAAGGTCTCATGTTTGGATTTGCAGTGGATGAGACAGAAGAACTCATGCCATTGCCAATTTCACTCAGCCACAAACTGGTTCGTCGCTTGGCAGAACTTCGTAAGTCTGGTGAAATCAGCTATCTTCGCCCAGACGCAAAATCACAAGTTACAGTTGAGTATGATGAAAATGATTGTCCAGTACGTGTGGATACAGTCGTTATTTCAACTCAGCACGACCCAGAAGTTAGCAATGAACAAATTCACAATGATGTGATTAGCAAGGTCATCAAAGAGGTAATCCCAGCTTCTTACTTGGATGAGCAAACCAAATTCTTCATCAATCCAACTGGTCGTTTTGTAATCGGTGGACCTCAAGGAGACTCAGGTTTGACTGGTCGTAAGATTATCGTGGATACCTATGGTGGCTACTCTCGTCATGGTGGTGGTGCCTTCTCAGGTAAGGATGCGACGAAGGTGGACCGTTCAGCCTCTTATGCAGCTCGCTACATTGCCAAGAACATCGTTGCAGCAGGCCTTGCTAAGAAGGCAGAAGTACAATTAGCCTACGCTATTGGGGTAGCGCAACCTGTTTCTGTTCGTATCGATACTTTTGGTACAGGAACAGCAGCTGAAAGCAAGCTTGAAAAAGCAGCGCGTCAAATCTTTGACCTTCGTCCTGCAGGAATTATCCAAATGCTGGATCTCAAACGCCCAATTTACCGTCAAACAGCGGCTTATGGACACATGGGACGTACAGATATTGACCTTCCATGGGAACATCTGGATAAGGTAGATGCTTTAAAAGAAGCTGTGAAATAAAACTAAAAGATTGGTAGTTGTGCACTACCAATCTTTTTTGCAAAAGAAAACCAGCTTTTGGCTGGTTTTCTTATTTTACAGGGATTGAAATCTCAATCAATTTATCTGAATAAAGCGTCTTGATATTGGCTTCATCAATGCTTCCTTTATCGATTTTACGTTTCAAGAAGAAGTCTTGGATGGTTTCGATTTCAGGTTCACGAATAGCTCGGTGTTTGTTGGAAATGAGGATTTCATAGTGAAGCGGGGCTTGTGTGAAAACTACATCTGTGTTTCCAGCAGAATAGACCTCGACAAGAGTTGCGTCTGTGCTTTCTAATTGGCTTTTAACAAGTTGCGAGTGTGAATTAGTCGTGTTGATAAGCTTCATAACAGTTCCTCCGATTTTCTAACTCTATTATAGCACTTTTTGGATAAAATCGTGTATTTTAGCCAATTCCATGCTGGATTTTCCAAGCTTCAATTCCCCATTTATGGCTACCACGTTTGAGCTTTTCAATAGCCTCGTCAATAGGGAACCAAGCAATATGATTAAAATCTTCCAATGGTTTTTGTACTTTTTGGAAAGAAGTGGCTTCGTAGAGATAAGCTGGATTGTAGTAGTAGGTATCACGGTGGCGAGAGTAAAAATACTCATCAGCTTGTCCATAATAGGTTCCGATTTCAGCTGTAAAGCCAAGTTCTTCGATTAGTTCTCTCTTCAGTGCTTCTTGATGATCTTCGCCTGTTTCAATCTCTCCACCTGGCAAGAACCAAGCACCATTGGGAGCTTGGACTAAGACAATTTGTTTTTTCTCCGCATCCGGAATAACTGCGTACACACCATAGCGGGGCTGGTAGGTTACATTCTCTTTTTTTTCACCAAAAGTGGGGTTTTCCATTGCATTTTCCTCATTCTCTAGTATCTTTATTATTATCATAATGGACGAGGGGCTAGCTGTCAAGGTTTTACAGTTATTTTAGTAAAAAAAGGTGCAGAAAATGATAGACTTTCTGCACATGTTATATAGATTTATTCTTCTATTTCAGAAGCAATCTCTTCTGTTTTCTCAGTTTTTTTGGCAGATTTGATTTGAATATTGCCATTGCTTGTCATGACTGCCTTGAGGTCTTTTTCACTTGGGTTTTCAAGGTAGAAGTCAGTGATGGCATCCTCGATATAGTCTTGAATGGTGCGGCGGAGTGGGCGCGCCCCCATTTTTGGATCATATCCCAAGTCAACCAACTTTTCCTTGACCTTGTCAGTCACATCGAGGTGGATATTGTTGCTAGAGAGGCGTTTGTTGACATCCGCTAGCATGAGTTCGACGATTTGGAGAAGGTTGTCCTTGCTGAGAGGTTTAAATTCGATGATGCCGTCAAAACGGTTCATAAACTCAGGACTAAAGAAGTTACCGAGTTCACCAAGAACAGAGTTGGTTCGACCTTCACGAGCAGCTCCAAAACCAACGCTGGCTTCGGCCTTACCAGTACCCGCATTTGAGGTCATGATAATGATAGCATCCTTAAAGCTAACTGTCCGCCCTTGCCCATCTGTCAAACGACCATCGTCCAAGACTTGAAGGAACATGTGCATCACATCTGGATGGGCTTTCTCGACCTCATCGAGAAGGATGAGAGAATATGGGTTGCGACGAACCTTTTCAGTCAGCTGCCCAGCTTCATCATAACCAACATAACCTGGAGGGGCTCCGACCAATTTAGCTACACTGTGTTTTTCCATGTATTCACTCATATCAAAGCGAATCATGCTGTCAGCAGAACCAAAGAGCTCAATGGCTAGTTGTTTGGAAAGTTCTGTTTTACCAACACCAGTTGGTCCGACAAAGAGGAAGCTTCCGATTGGCCGGTTAGGAGTTCCAAGTCCAACACGATTACGACGGATTGCCTTGGCAATCTTATCGACAGCTTCATCTTGACCAATGACATGAGTTTTGAGCTCGTCTGCTAGATGGATAAGCTGAGATTGTTCTTTTTCTTTGAGTTCTCCAACAGGGATATTGGTTTTCTGCTCAATGATATGTTCAATAGTTTTCTCGCTGATGATTGGAGTATCCTGATCGGTCACCTTGTTCTTTTGCATTTCCTTGTACTTGGCAATCTGATCGCGGAAATAAGCAGCCTTTTCAAAGTCTTCCTCTCGTGTAGCTTGCGCCTTGAGATTTTCAGCTTCAATTAAACGCTGATCAATCACTTTAGGATCAACAAAGTTCAGTGTCAGATTCATCTTAGAACCAGCTTCATCCAACAGGTCAATAGCCTTGTCTGGCAAGAAGCGGTCTTGGATATAGCGATTGGATAGATTTGCAGCAGCTTCTATAGCCGCATCAGTATACTTGACGTGATGGTAGTCTTCGTATTTTTTTTGAACCCCTTTGAGGATGATAATGGTTTCTTCAACAGTTGGTTCATCTACCTTGACGGGCTGCATACGACGCTCTAGGGCAGCATCTTTTTCAATGATGCGGTATTCATTGAGAGTAGTGGCTCCGACCATTTGCAATTCACCACGGGCAAGGGCTGGTTTGAGGATATTTCCTGCATCCATATTGCCATCGCCAGCAGATCCTGCACCAACAATTTCATGGATTTCATCGATAAAGAGGATGATGTCCTCACGTTTGCGGATTTCTTCCATGAGTTTTTGCATACGTTCTTCAAATTGGCCTCGAATCCCTGTTCCTTGGACTAGACTGACCACATCCAGACGGATGACCTGCTTGCCTTGAAGTTTATGGGGAACATCGCCATCGACAATCTTCTGAGCTAGACCTTCCACAACGGCTGTTTTACCAACACCCGGTTCTCCGATGAGGACAGGATTGTTCTTGGTTCGACGGTTGAGGATTTCGATAACGCGGATAATCTCCTCATCTCGACCGATAACAGGGTCAATATCTCCCCGACGAGCAATCTCAGTAATATTAATACCATATTCCTCTAGGAGTCCTTTTTCTTGACTAGGAGGTGTTTGAAGTGGGCCTCGGTTTTGAGGTCCATAACCACCGTTTCCTCCATATCCTCCACCAGATTGAGTTGGAGGGACGTTATTAGAAGAAGGTTTGAAATTGTTCAAATCATTGAAAAAGTCGCCGAAAGGATCAAAGTCATGATTGTTTAAGTCAGTCATTCCTTTAAAGAGGGTATTATTTGGATCTGTTTTGATAATTTTATAGCAATTTTGACAAAGATCAATTTGCTTTTGCTGTCCATTGATATTGGTATACAGATGAATTGTTGAGTCGTTTATTTTACAGTTTTGACAGAGCATACATCTACCTCATTTCATTCTTATTCTTTGTCTAATAAAAAGGTCAAGAATAGTCAAAGTTCTATACTCTCATTATAGCATGATTAAGGTGTAAAGCAAGTAAAAAGATTGGGAAGTGGTCGTTTTTAAGAGAGGGATTCATGGAGAATTAAGCGACTTGAAGGTAAGAAAAAATCCCATTTGTGGTGACAAAAAGGATTCTCATTCATCGGGACTTACTGCCCGTTGTTTTTATGTTAGTAAAGGAGTTCGTAGATCTCCATTGCAATCAAATCAATGCTATCAAAGGTATAAGTTTCACGAGCTTCTACATCGCGAAGGGTGAAGAGTGATCCGTTTTCTTCGTCGTGGCTGTATGCAACTTCTGCGACAACAACACCTTCACGTTCAAAATTACGTTTTAGATTCCCACCATCTTTTGTCATTGCTTCTAGGCGGTTAATGATTCTAACCAAATGTGATTCCATTTTGATTCTCCTCCATTTCTTATCGTTTCTATTTTACCATAAACAAGAGGTAGTTGACTAGAAAAAAACTGTGATTTCTCTCTATTTCTCCATTCTATCAAGTTAATTGTTAAAATTAGGGAAAAAGGATTGCATTTTAATTCAATTCATGTTATAATCATACAATCTAATACATAGAAAGTTGATTGAATATGAATTTTTCTTTTTTACCAAAGTATTTACCATATTTTAACTATGGTGCTCTGATTACCGTATTGATTTCCATCCTTGTTGTCTGCTTAGGGACCATTATAGGTGTGTTACTGGCCTTTGCCCAACGTTCACGCTTTAAACCGCTCGTTTGGTTTGCAAATGTGTATGTTTGGATCTTCCGTGGTACTCCAATGATGGTTCAAATAATGATTGCCTTTGCCCTTATGCATATCAATGCTCCGACTATCCAAGTGGGAATTTTGGGAGTTGATCTTTCTCGTTTGATTCCTGGCATTCTGATTATTTCTATGAACAGTGGAGCTTACGTTTCAGAAACTGTTCGTGCGGGGATCAATGCGGTTCCTAAAGGGCAGTTAGAGGCCGCATATTCTTTAGGTATTCGTCCGAAAAATGCCATGCGTTATGTCATTTTGCCACAAGCTATCAAAAATATTCTTCCAGCTCTAGGAAATGAATTTATCACCATTATCAAGGATAGTTCCCTCTTGTCTGCGATTGGGGTGATGGAGTTGTGGAATGGTGCAACGACAGTAGCAACAACAACTTATTTACCGTTGACTCCTCTTTTATTTGCAGCCTTTTACTATTTGATTATGACCTCTGTTTTGACAGTGGCGTTGAAAGCATTTGAAAAACATATTGGACAAGGAGACAAGAAATAATGACAGAAACCTTGATTAAAATTGAAGAACTACATAAGTCTTTTGGGAAAAATGAAGTTTTAAAAGGCATCAACCTTGAGATTAAACGAGGAGAAGTTGTGGTCATTATCGGTCCGTCAGGGAGCGGGAAATCAACCCTCCTTCGTTCGATGAATCTCCTTGAAGAAGCAAGTAAAGGTAAGGTTATCTTTGAAGGAGTTGATATCACTGATAAGAAAAATGACCTTTTTGCCATGCGTGAAAAGATGGGCATGGTATTCCAACAATTCAACCTCTTTCCCAATATGACAGTGATGGAAAATATCACTTTATCACCAATTAAAACCAAAGGTGAAAGCAAGGAAGTTGCGGAGAAAAGAGCACAGGAACTGTTAGAAAAAGTTGGCTTGCCAGACAAGGCAACGGCCTACCCACAGAGTTTGTCAGGTGGTCAGCAACAACGGATTGCCATTGCACGTGGACTTGCTATGGAACCAGATGTTTTGCTCTTTGATGAGCCGACTTCAGCCCTAGACCCTGAGATGGTTGGAGAAGTCCTAGCTGTTATGCAAGACCTCGCTAAATCAGGGATGACTATGGTGATTGTGACGCATGAAATGGGCTTTGCGCGTGAGGTAGCAGACCGTGTTATCTTTATGGCGGATGGGGTTGTTGTCGAAGATGGAACACCAGAGGAGATTTTCGATCAAACAAAAGAACAACGGACCAAGGAATTTTTGAGTAAGGTTTTGTAAGACCTCATTTTTAGAAGAAATGGAGTAGGCATCATGGCTTCCAGTAAAGAATATTTAGATTTTATTCTCGAACAGCTATCAGAGCTAGAGGAGATGAGTTATCGTCCAATGATGGGAGAGTATATCCTTTATTATCGTGGGAAGATTATTGGGGGAATCTATGATAATCGTTTGTTACTGAAGCCTGTGAAGGTGGTCATGGATCAACTGAGACAGAATAGGCTTGAACGTCCTTATGAAGGAGCTAAGGAGATGATTTTGATAGAAGACATTGAAGATAAGTCATTTCTAACGAGATTAATTAAGGAGATGTATGAAGTCTTACCGGCTCCAAAAGTCAAAAAGAAAGCGTGACAAGTTTACTTAGTATAAATAGGCATAAAAGCTCGATAAGGGCTTTTTCTTATAGTTTCAGACTATAGGGTCCATTAGGCAAGAAGTGTTAGGATGGCGAGTTATTTTTTGTTATAATAGAAGATATTTGATAGAAAAGAGAAGAGATATGGCACAGATTATCGATGGGAAGGCTCTTGCGGCTAAGTTACAAGAACAGTTGGCTGAGAAGACGGCTAAACTAAAAGAAGAAACAGGTCTAGTTCCAGGATTGGTAGTGATTTTGGTGGGGAACAATCCTGCCAGCCAAGTCTACGTTCGAAACAAGGAACGGTCAGCTCTCGCTGCTGGCTTCCGTAGTGAAGTAGTGCGAGTTCCAGAGACCATTACCCAAGCGGAATTATTAGACTTGATTGCCAAATACAATCAAGATCCAGCTTGGCATGGGATTTTAGTTCAATTACCTTTGCCAAAACATATTGACGAAGAGGCAGTTTTATTAGCCATTGACCCAGAAAAAGATGTGGATGGTTTCCATCCTCTAAACATGGGTCGCCTCTGGTCTGGTCATCCAGTTATGATTCCTTCAACACCAGCAGGAATTATGGAGATGTTTCATGAGTATGGGATTGAGTTGGAAGGTAAAAATGCGGTTGTTATCGGTCGCTCAAATATCGTTGGAAAACCGATGGCTCAGCTTCTTTTAGCCAAGAATGCGACTGTGACCTTGACCCACTCACGGACCCATCATCTTGCTAAGGTGGCTGCAAAGGCGGATATTCTTGTGGTTGCAATCGGTCGCGCTAAGTTTGTGACTGCTGATTTTGTCAAACCAGGAGCGGTTGTCATTGACGTTGGGATGAACCGAGATGAAAATGGCAAGCTTTGTGGAGATGTTGATTATGATGCGGTTGCACCACTTGCTAGTCACATCACTCCTGTACCTGGTGGAGTTGGTCCTATGACGATTACTATGCTAATGGAGCAAACCTATCAGGCAGCGCTTCGAACACTGAACGAGGACTAGGAAGATGAAATTCGTATTTGACCTAGATGGAACGCTATCTTTTGACTATATGACCATAGATGAAGAGATTAAGCAGGTTCTTTTAAAGGCTGAAGATTATGGGCATGAGCTTGTGTTTGCCTCAGCTCGCTCTTATCGGGATTGCTTGGGTTTATTAGGACCTGAACTCAGTCAGCGCTTGGTCATAGGTTTGAATGGTGGCGTAGCCTATCATTTGGGGAAGGCTATCTTTGAAAGGAATCTCGATGCTAGAGTTTATCAGGCGCTAGTGGATTATTGCCAGACTTATAATCTGCCTTTCTTTGTAGATGATTGCTTTGACTATAGCGGTCAGATTGTAGAGAAGATTCCATTTATTTCCAGTGTGGATCCCTTAAAGGTGGCTCGTCATCAGAAACTTGAGGACTTAGGGACTCCGATTAAGGTAGTCGTTTATATGGGTGACCATGAGGATTTGCTTGATGATCTGCTTGGTCAGTTAGAAAGACTAGGACAAGCTCATCTGTCTTATCATGCGCATGAAAAGTGCCTTTATGTTAATCCCTTGGATACTCATAAGGCGACAACTGTTGAAAAGTTATGCGGGGAGAACTTCATCGCTTTTGGAAATGACCAAAACGATATTGAACTGTTTAAAACGTCGCTCTATTCAGTCCAGATAGGAGATTTTGCTGGTCTTACTCCATATGCAGATGACACGTTAGAGATAAAAGGAGCTCCTTCTCCAGCAGTTGCTGCTAAAATCTTACAGACCTTTGCGGAATTTAAGGGAAAATAGTGTAGAAGGAGGTTCGCCTTCTTTTTATGTAGAGTAATGCAGTCTATAAACTATAAATTTGAAGTTTGAAAAAGATATTAATGGAATTCAATTTGTAGTAGAAAGAGTCTAGAACCGAAAGCTATTTTCATTGCAACTATTCCTTTTAAATGACCCCTTCTTATATACCATTTTATTGGGTTAAATTAATGGAAAATAATTGCAATTTTAGGTGTATTTTGATATATTTAATATATAAAATATATTATCGAACTTGGTACTTGTTTGTGTATTCAGAAGGAGGTTATTTTTTAAAATAAAGTAAACGCTTACTTTGTATCAAGAAAAAGAAATGAGGATTTTAATGAACAAAAGACTTTTTGATAAACGTTGTCATTATAGCATTCGTAAATTTGCAATAGGTGCAGCATCTGTAATGATTGGGGCCAGTATATTTGGTATTTCAGCTGTACAAGCTGAGGAGGTGGCTTCATCCAATACTCAAACAGAAGAAACAACTGTTCATCAAGCTCAGCCTTTAGATAAGCTTCCCGATGATGTGGCAGCTGCAATCGCAAAGGCTGATGAGAATGGTGGGCGTGAGTTTGTAAAACCAAAAGCTGATTCGACAGAAGACAAAGTGACTAAGGATACGGAACCTACTAGACCTGCTAATGAGGGTAGTCATGAATTGGCTAGACCTAAAGTGGAAACTCCAAACAAAGAAGAAGGAAACAAAGCTGAGAACAAACAGAAACCTGAAGAGACAAATCCAAAGCCTATTGAATCTGCAGCAACAGCTGGAACAGAACTGAAAGAGGATTCTAAAAAAACTTCCGGAAACGACCAGGTAAAAGCAGATACAGAGAGCAAACCTTCTTCTGAAAAAACGCAAGCGCTTTCTAAAGAGCCAAGTAAAGCGGATGTTGAAAAAGAGAAGCAGCTATTATCGGAGCGAAAACAAGATTTTAATAAAGATTGGTATTTTAAACTAAATGCCCAAGGAGATTTTTCAAAAAAAGATGTGGATGTTCATGATTGGTCTAAATTGAATCTTCCTCATGATTGGAGTATTTATTTTGACTTCGATCACAAGTCTCCCGCACGTAATGAAGGTGGCCAGTTAAATGGTGGAACAGCTTGGTATCGTAAGACTTTCACATTAAATGAAGCAGACAAGAATAAGGATGTTCGTATCAATTTTGATGGGGTTTACATGGATTCAAAGGTCTATGTAAATGGTAAATTTGTAGGACATTATCCAAGTGGCTATAATCATTTTTCATATGATATTACAGAATTTTTAAACAAGGATGGTAGTGAAAATTCAATTACTGTTCAAGTGACCAATAAGCAACCAAGCAGTCGTTGGTATTCAGGAAGTGGGATTTATCGTGATGTAACCCTTAGTTATCGTGATAAAGTCCATGTTGCCGAAAATGGTAATCATATCACTACTCCAAAACTTGCTGAGCAAAAAGAAGGGAATGTTGAAACACAGGTTCAAAGTAAGATTAAAAATACGGATAAGAAGGCTGCTAAAGTCTTTGTGGAACAACAAATTTTTACTAAGGAAGGTAAGGTTGTTTCAGAATTAGTGCGCTCTGAAACGAAGAATTTAGCAGAAAATGAAGTTGCAGATTTCAGACAAACAATCCTAGTTAATAAACCAACTCTTTGGACGACAAAAAGTTATCATCCTCAACTGTATGTGCTGAAAACAAAGGTTTATAAAGAAGGTCAACTAGTTGATGTAACAGAAGATACATTTGGTTACCGCTATTTTAATTGGACTGCTAAGGATGGTTTCTCTCTGAATGGTGAACGCATGAAATTCCACGGAGTAAGTATTCACCATGACAATGGAGCCTTGGGTGCAGAAGAGAATTATAAGGCTACTTATCGTAAATTAAAACTCTTGAAAGATATGGGGGTTAACTCTATTCGAACAACCCACAATCCAGCTAGTCCTCAGTTGCTTGATGCTGCGGCTAGTTTAGGTCTTTTGGTTCAAGAGGAAGCCTTTGATACCTGGTATGGTGGCAAGAAGACTTACGACTATGGACGGTTCTTTGATCAAGATGCAACCCATCCTGAAGCTAAAAAGGGTGAGAAGTGGTCTGATTTTGATCTTAGAACAATGGTAGAACGTGATAAGAACAATCCGTCTATCGTCATGTGGTCTCTTGGAAATGAGGTAGAAGAGGCAAATGGTAGTCCTCGTTCTATCGAAACTGCTAAGCGTCTGAAGGCAGTTATCAAAGCGATTGATACTGAACGTTATGTCACCATGGGTGAAAACAAATTTAGTCGTGCAGCGACAGGTGATTTTTTGAAACTTGCAGAAATCATGGATGCTGTGGGGATGAACTATGGTGAACGTTTTTATGATGCGGTTCGTAGTGCTCATCCAGACTGGCTCATTTATGGTTCTGAAACTTCTTCAGCTACTAGAACGCGTGATTCTTATTACAATCCTGCTCAAATCCTTGGACATGATAACCGTCCAAATCGTCACTATGAACAATCTGACTATGGTAATGACCGTGTTGGATGGGGAAGAACAGCTACTGAATCATGGACTTTTGACCGTGATCGTGCTGGCTATGCTGGACAATTTATCTGGACAGGAATTGACTACATCGGTGAACCAACTCCATGGCATAACCAAGATAATACACCTGTAAAAAGTTCTTACTTTGGTATCATCGATACGGCTGGTTTACCGAAGAATGATTTTTACCTTTACCGTAGTGAATGGTATAGTGCTAAAGAAAAGCCAACTGTTCGCATTTTACCACATTGGAACTGGACTGAAGAGACCCTTAAGGATCGTAAGATGCTGGTTGATGGAAAGGTTCCGGTTCGTACCTTCTCAAATGCTGCAAGCGTTGAATTGTTCTTAAATGGAGAGTCACTTGGTAAAAAGGAATTTACTAAGAAAAGGACAGAAGATGGACGTCCATATCATGAGGGGGCTAAACCAAGTGAATTGTATCTTGAGTGGCTTGTAAAATACAAACCAGGCACACTGACTGCGATTGCTCGAGATGAAAAAGGCAACGAAATTGCGCGTGATAGTGTGACAACTGCTGGGGAGCCAGCAAGGGTTCGTCTGACTAAAGAAGAGCATGTTATCACTGCAGATGGAAAAGACCTATCCTACATCCATTACGAAATTGTTGATAGCGAAGGGAATGTGGTTCCGACAGCGAATAATCTTGTTCATTTCAATCTTCATGGTCAGGGACAGATTGTTGGTGTGGATAATGGAGAACAAGCTAGTCGTGAGCGCTACAAAGCTCAAGCAGATGGAACATGGCAAAGACGTGCTTTCAATGGTAGAGGAGTTGTCATTGTAAAATCAACAGAAAAAGAAGGTAAATTTACTCTTTATGCAGATTCTGCTGGTTTAACTTCTGATAGCGCAACGGTCGCAACTGTGTCTGGTAAGAAAGAAAACCGTCACTTTGTAGCCTTTGCTCCTGTAAAAGCAACAACTGATGTGACTAAAAATCCTGAATTGCCTCAAACAGTAACAGCTATTTATAGCGACGGTAGTGTTGAGGAAAAGACTGTAACTTGGGAAATGCCATCTGACTTGCTTACAAGCGCAGGTGAGAAAAAAGTATCTGGACGTGTAGAAGGTTTAGAAACTAAAGCTGAGGCACTTGTTAAAGTGATTGCTTTAGATAGATGGTTACCAAAAGTTGCTACAGTCCCAGTTGGAACGAATGCGGCTGATTTGGATAAAACGGTCACAGCTGTTCTGACAGATGGTAGCTTGATTGATACTGATGTTGTTTCTTGGACCTTGAAAGACCCTGCTGCTTTGAACAAGGAAGGTGGACGTACGGAGGCTACTGGTAAATTGGTAGATGACGACCGTGAAGTGACTGCAACCTTTATCGCAAGTAGTAAGGAAACAACAAGTAGCATTACAGGACTTACTGTTGGGGATAAAGCTCTTGAGAATTTTGAGTCTGGCAAGACCTATTACCGTGTATCCCTTCCTTACACTGCAACTATTCCAAGTGTTGGAGCTCAGACTACCGGATATCAAGTAACTGTTCAGCAAGCTTCTGCTGATAATGGTTATCAGGCTTCTCTCTTCTTGAGTGACCAAAAGGGTAACTTGGTTCAAACTTACTTAATTCAGTTTGTGAAGGAAGCTCCTGCCTTGAAACGTTTGGAAGTAGTTGTAGAAGGAAAAGAAACTGCTACAGAAGATCAAGTCTTAACTTATCGTGTCATTGGTAGTTATGAGGATGGTTCACAAACAGAATTTTCAGCATCAGATATTCACTTAGAAGCTAAGGCATCTGATGGTGGGTATCTTGAGGTGAATGGTCAGAACCTATTGCTCTATACTAAGGGAAGAGTGACTTTGAAACCTCGAATCGATAATCAAACAGAGAAAACAGAATCTGTAACTACTGAAGTGGTGATTAAAGAAAATAAAGTCAGCAAGAAGATTGTGAAACTTCATCCTGTATCTGTTTCTACAGATATTAATCAGCAACCGAATCTACCTAAAGAAGTTGGAGCAGAATTTGATAAGGGCTTGCCACGCAAAGTATCTGTAACTTGGGACAAGGTGGATGAAAAAGAATTGGGGCATTATCATAGCTTTACACTTAAAGGACATGTAGAAGGCACAGACATTGAAGCTCAAGCAACGGTGACAGTTGAAGGTTTACAAGTTGCAGAGGAAATCAGCCTTACTCTTCCTAAGGGTGAGACAGTTCAATTGCCAGCCAATGTGCGTGCTTACCATTCTAACGGAACAACTATCTACAAAGATGTAGTTTGGGATCAGGTTCCAGCCAACTTTAGTCAAACTGAAGGAGTCTATGAAATCAATGGTCGCTTAGTAGGTAGCAATCTGACCACTAAAGCTCATGTTCGAGTGTCTAGTCAAGTTGTTGCTGGAAATAATATCTCTAAACAATGGACAGGTTCGCAATTGCCAGCTGCCATTGTATCCAATACAGGAGGAGATGACTCAGCTAATACCTTGAACGACCTGACTGTGTCAAGAACGCCAACAGACGCTAAAAATAGATGGACTACTTGGAGAACAAATACTGATAATGACTGGGCTTCTATCTTGTTTGGTAATTCAGGAGATTTGACGAAACGTTTTGTCAACAATTTATCAGTTGATTTCTATACTGATGGAGCAATTGGTCTTCCAAAAGAATATGTAGTTGAATATTATGTAGGTAAAGAAATTCCATATTTACCAAGTGATGTCAGCAATGCTCAGCGTGATAGCAATCATCCATTTAATAATCCAGAAAATTGGAAAGCAGTTGAGAACTTGCATGCTCCAGGTCAGCTATCTGCAACTCAAACAAATCACTTCACATTTGACAAGGTAGAAACTTATGCTGTTCGTATTCGTATGAAGAAGGCTGATGGAACATCAGGTGTTGGTCTGACAGAGCTAACTGTCCTTGGAAATAAGGTAGTAAGCTCTACAAGTTCAGAGATTTCTATCAAGGTAGATGGCAAGGAACTTGAACACTTTAATCCATCTAAGACTGATTACTATATTCCTCAATCTAGCAAACAAATCACTGCAACAGCTAGCAATAATGGTTTGGTAACAGTTGTGCCTGCAACTAGTCCAAAAGGTGCAACACGTCTCATCTTAAAAGCAGAAGATGGTACGGTATTGAAAGAATATCGAATCTTCCGCAATGATGAGAGAGAAACTAGTCAACCGCTTGCTGCAGAAAATGGTGCTAAAATCTTGAATGTTGGAGACAATCTTCAACTTCCTTCAGAGGTAGGCGTTTATTACCCAACTTCAACTACTTGGACTACAGAAAAACTTGCAGTGAAGTGGGATGCTATTCCTGAACATGCGACAGAGCATGAGGGAACATTTGAAGTTACCGGTCATGTCATTGGTACAAATCTAACCACTAAAATGCAGGTGACAGTTGTTTCTAAAGGCAATCAAGTCATTTCAGAAAATCCAAACAACAATGAAACGGATTCTAAAGCCTTTGCTTCGACAACGAACGATACACAAGCAGCTTCACATGATAGAATTTTCTATATCAATGATGGAAAATACAATGAAGATGGACGTTGGACAAACTGGTCTCGTACTCCGAAAAATCAAGAAACTTCTGTTGGATTACTCTTTAAGAAGGATGGAAAAATTACTTCTCAATCTATTGGAAAAGTAGCCATTCAGTTCTTTAAAGATAGTGGCACAGATGCTCCAGAGAAAATGGTTCTAGAAAGATATATTGGTCCTGCCTTTACAGAACCAAGTACGATTTCTCGTTATGAAGAAAATGCTGACCATCCATTCAACAAGGCAGAAAATTGGGCACCAATTCCTTACAAAGTTTCTGGAGAATTAGTAGCTGGTAAACCAATTGAGTTTAACTTTGAACCGGTTCAAGCGACAGCTATTCGTGCCCGCATGACTCGTAAGGCTACTACTAATGGCCTAGCGCTTGTAGAATTTACAGCCTACTCTGCAGGCAAGGGAGCAGAAGTCGAAACACCATCAGCGACTATTTCGATTGATGGAAAAGCATTGGAAAACTTTGATCCAAATGTGACAGAGTACACCTTAACAACAATGGGATCCAAACCAAAAGTCACTGCGACAACTAGTGGACACGGAGTAGTCACAGTTGTAGATCATGGAAATACAAATCTTCCAACACTTGTTCGTCTTGTTTCCAAAGATGGGAATCTAGTGAAAGAATATCGTTTACACTTTAAGTCTACCTTCCAAACAACACCGACAGAAGGCGTTAAGAACTTAGTTGCAGAAGTTCCAAGTTTGGAAATTGAAAAGACTCCACTTCCGTTTAAAGAAGTTATTCGTGAAATCCCTGAGCTTGCTCAAGGTAAACGTCGTGTAGTTTCTGAAGGACAAGATGGAGAAAAAGTTGACTATATTCAAGTATCAGGAACTACTAGAACTCTTGTTCATACTGAACAAAGAAAAGCTCAAGATCGTATTATTGAGGTAGGAGTAAAACCATCTATTTCAAATAGTAAGGGTGAGGAGCCTACGCCAGTCAACGAAGTTCCAGAATTCAAAGGCGGTGCTAACTTTGTAGAAGCAGCAGTCAACGAAGTTCCAGAATACACAGGAATTCTTGCCACTGTAGGAGATCAAGCAGCACCAAGCGTTGAGAAACCTGAATTTAAGGGTGGTGTTAATGCTGTAATGGCTCTAGAACATAAACTTCCAGAGTACCGTGGTGTTCTAGCCACAGTAGGTGACCAACCAGCACCGACAGTAGAAAAACCAGAGTTTAAGCTAAGTTCATTAGACAAGGCTCAAACTCAAGAAGTGCCAGTTCAAGTTGCCAAGGAAGACAAGAGATTACCAGAAACAGGTGAGGGAGAATCTGAGACAGCCCTCTTCTTGGCAGGTGTTACCTTGGCCTTGTCAGCAGCCTTATTAACTGCAAAACGCAAAGAGGATTAGTCTGTTCATTTAATACCAGATTAGTAGAAGATAAAAAATGAATCGATTACTTTCGTGTTTGGACGAAAGGAGAGTAGAGGGGCTTTGTCCCCTCTTTTTCTATATGAACGAATAGATTTATGTTCAAGATGCAAGGTGTATAGACTTTATAGTATAATGAATAGAGAGGAAAATAACGATGAAAGTGATTGATCAAACTTTATTAGAAAAAGTCATTATTGAACGTTGTCGTCACAGTCATAAGGGGGATTACGGTCGTCTACTCTTGCTGGGAGGAACCTATCCTTATGGGGGAGCTATTATCATGTCAGCCATTGCAGCAGTTAAAAGTGGGGCTGGTTTGGTGACTGTTGGCACGGATAAGGAGAATATTCCGGCTCTGTACAGTCATTTACCTGAGGCCATGGCATTTTCTCTTCAAGACCAGGAATTGTTAAAAGAGCAGTTAGTAAAGGCAGAAGTTGTCTTGTTAGGTCCGGGTTTGCGAGAGGATGCATTTGGAGAAGAACTCGTAAAACGGGTCTTTGACAGCCTTAGAAAAGACCAGATTTTGATTGCAGATGGCGGTGCTTTGGGCATCTTAGCAAACGGCCAGTTACCGTTTCCTTCCAGTCAGCTCATCCTAACTCCCCACCAAAAGGAATGGGAAAGATTATCTGGTACAGCTCTTGACCATCAAAATACAGAGACGACTGCTAGGGCTCTTTCATCTTTTCCACAAGGAACGATTCTAGTCGAGAAGGGGCCAGCAACTCGTATCTGGCAAGCTGGCAAACCTGAATACTATCAGTTACAGGTTGGAGGCCCCTATCAAGCAAGTGGGGGAATGGGAGATACACTGGCTGGAATGATTGCAGGATTTGCAGGCCAATTCCGACAGGCCAGTCTCTATGAACGTGTGGTGGTAGCGACTCATCTGCACTCAGCCATTGCCCAAGAACTAGCTCAAGAACACTATGTGGTTTTACCAAGTCAGATTAGCTGTGAAATTCCAAAAACAATGAAAAAAATATCCCAAAAAGGCAATTGAAATCTTAATTGCCTTTTTTATGTTTTCACAGCTGATTTATTTTTCTGGTAAGATTTTTAAATACCTCAGAACCAGCAACCAACTGCTGAACTTACGAAAAATTCTCACTTTTAAGGTCTTGATTTTTTATTAAACTCACAAATGAAGCAAGATTGTTAACAAAGTTGAGGGGTGTCAAATCATGCTTTTTTTGATATAATTTTTAATGATGAATGCGAGAAATGATCGGTATGTGGTCGTTGATTTAGAGGCGACCAGCACCGGAAGCAAGGCAAAAATTATTCAAGTAGGCATTGTGGTGATTGAGAATGGTGAAATCATCGATCAGTATGCGACTGATGTCAATCCCCACGAACCCTTGGATTCTCATATCAAAGAATTAACAGGTCTGACCGATCAACGCTTGGCTGCGGCACCAGAGTTTTCTCAGGTGGCCGGAAAAATTTTTGAATTGGTTAAGGACGGTATTTTTGTTGCGCACAATGTACAGTTTGATGCCAACCTCCTTGCAGAATTCCTCT
This sequence comes from Streptococcus oralis, assembly GCF_023109195.1. Taxonomy (GTDB): domain Bacteria; phylum Bacillota; class Bacilli; order Lactobacillales; family Streptococcaceae; genus Streptococcus; species Streptococcus oralis_BV. The sequence goes on along the minus strand of NZ_JALDUB010000001.1, from coordinate 888,317 downwards.
TTTTTGAAGGATATGAATTGCGCACACCGCGGGTGGATACAGTTGAGCTTGCCCAAGTTTTGTATCCTCAGTTTGAAAAGTATAACTTAGGTATCCTTTGTCAAGAGTTGGGCATTGAGCTGGAACATGCCCATACTGCCCTGTCAGATGCTCAGGCAACAGCTGAACTCTTGCTTTACATGCGTCAAAAACTTTTTGAGCTACCAAAAGGGCTTTTAGAAAGCTTGTTAGACCTTGCAGACAACCTTCTCTATGAAAGTTATCTGGTGATTGAGGAGGTCTATCAGCAACAATCTCTCTTGTCTTCGCCAGACTTGATGGAACTTCATGGGCTTTTCCTCAGAAAGGAAAGCAAAGCATTAGTCCCACGAAAGTTATCCAAAGACTTTGCTAAAAACATTTCTTTATTGGGGCTGGAGGAGCGTCCACAACAGCTGGAATTTGCGGAGAAGATTGAGCAATTATTGGAAGAAGACCAGACTTCCTTTATCCAAGCCCAAACGGGACTGGGCAAGACTTATGGTTATCTCCTCCCAGCTTTGAACTTGGAGAGTCAAGCAGGTATCCTAGTGAGTGTTCCGACCAAAATTCTTCAAAATCAGATCATGCAAGAAGAAGGTCAGCGCTTAAAAGAAGTCTTCCATCTGGAAATTCATAGTCTCAAGGGGCCTCAAAATTACTTGAAATTGGATGCTTTTCATCAAATTCTCCATCGACCGGAGTCCAATCGTCTATTTACTCGCTTTAAAATGCAACTGCTCATCTGGCTAACAGAGACAGAGACAGGTGACTTGGACGAAATCGGGCAGCTTTATCGCTACCAGCATTTTCTGCCAGAACTAGTCCACGATGGCAAGCTTTCAAAGAAAAGTTTATTTGCTACAGAGGATTTTTGGAAACGAGGGCAGGAAAAGGTCAAGACCAGTCGCGTCCTCTTGACCAATCATGCCTATCTGGTCACTCGTTTGGAAGACAATCCAGAGTTTGTCGACAACCGTTTGGTAATTTTGGATGAAGCTCAAAAAATGCTGCTAGCTCTCGAAAATCTAGCCCAGCAGGCTTATCGCCTTGAGGAACTTGTAACCCAGCTTGATAAGTCCATAGAGTCAGAGGAAGATTTGGTTCAGAAACGCTTGCTTGAGAGTATCGGCTTTGAATGTCGTTACTTGATGGAGCAGTATCAGTCAGGTCTGAAGAATGGAAAGTGGTTGGATTCTCTCGAACACTTGCGCCAGCATTTTTCGGAGTTAGCTCTCCCAGAGTATCGAGAGCTTGCAAACTTTTTCACCTCGGACCGTGAATTTTGGCTTGCTACAGCCGAGAAATCGAGCAAGGATGTCTTGATTTGTTCAAGTAAAAAAGGCCGCTTTATACTAGCAGACTTATTGCCAGAAGATTGTAGGCTCCTAGGAGTATCGGCCACTCTTGAAATCAGCAATCGGGTTTCCTTAGCAGATTTATTGGGATTTCCAGATGCTCCACTTGTTAGGCTTGATGTAGCAAAACAGGAGCAACAAGAAGTCTTTCTAGTCAATGATTTTCCTCTTGTGACAGAAGTTTCACCTGTTGATTATGCTAGTGAGGTGGCTTCTGTTATCCGAAGGTTACAAGCCTTTCAAGAACCCATACTGGTCTTGTTTACCTCAAAAGAGATGTTGCTGGCAGTCTCAGACCTGCTAGACCAACCGCATCTGGCTCAGTATAAAAATGGGGAGCCAAGCCAACTGAAAAAACGTTTTGAAAAAGGCGAACGGCAGATCTTGCTTGGAACAGGTAGTTTCTGGGAAGGGGTTGATTTTTCAACCCATCCTTGTGTAATTCAAGTGATTCCGAGATTGCCTTTCCAAAACCCCCAAGAACCGTTAACCAAAAAATTAAACCAAGAACTGCGTCAAGAAGGGAAGAATCCTTTCTATGATTATCAGTTACCGATGGCGATTATTCGGTTAAAGCAAGCCCTTGGTCGTACTGTTAGACGACCTGACCAAGGTTCGGTTGCTCTAATCTTAGACAGTCGTGTCGTCAGCAAGCGTTATGGCAAACAAATCGCTCAAGCCTTGTCAAAAGAAAGGACTGTTCAGGTCCTTTCTAGAGACCAGCTAGAGCCTGCTGTAGCTGATTTTCTCCAATCTCGTCGCAATAGAATGAAAGAAAAATCCCAGAAAGAGAAAAGGTAAAAAATATGAAACGTTCACTCGACTCTCGAGTCGATTATAGCCTTCTCCTACCAGTGTTTTGTTTACTGGTGATTGGAGTAGTGGCCATTTATATAGCAGTTAGTCATGACTATCCAAATAATGTATTACCAATTCTAGGTCAGCAAATCGCTTGGATTTCCTTGGGGCTTGTCATTGGATTTGTGGTCATGTTCTTTAATACCGAGTTTTTATGGAAGGTGACTCCCTATCTTTATGGTCTAGGGTTGGCTTTGATGGTTCTCCCTCTTGTTTTCTTCAATCCAAATCTTGTAGCGTCAACAGGTGCCAAGAACTGGGTATCGATTGGTGGAACGACACTTTTCCAGCCATCGGAATTCATGAAGATTTCCTATATCTTGATGTTGGCTCGAGCCATTGTAAGATTCACTCAAAAACACAAGGAATGGCGACGGACTATTCCCTTGGATTTCCTATTGATTGGTTGGATGATCGCCTTTACCATACCAGTCTTGCTCCTCTTAGCCCTACAAAGTGATCTGGGGACTGCCTTGGTCTTTGTAGCTATTTTTTCCGGTATGGTTCTCCTTTCAGGTGTTTCGTGGAAGATTATCATTCCGGTCTTTGTGACAGGAGTGACTGCAGTTGCAGGCTTCATGGCCATCTTTATAAGCAAGGATGGACGTGCCTTCTTGCATCAGATTGGGATGCCAACTTACCAGATTAACCGCATCTTGGCTTGGCTCAATCCCTTTGACTTTGCGCAAACAACGACTTACCAACAGGCGCAGGGACAAATTGCGATTGGAAGTGGTGGCTTGTTTGGACAAGGTTTCAATGTGTCCAATCTCCTCATTCCAGTACGTGAAAGTGATATGATTTTTACCGTAATTGCTGAAGACTTTGGCTTCATTGGTTCGGTCTTTGTCGTTGCTTTATACTTGCTTCTTATTTACCGGATGTTGAAGATTACGCTCAGGTCAAATAACCAGTTCTACACCTACATTTCGACTGGATTTATCATGATGTTGCTCTTCCATATCTTTGAAAATATCGGTGCCGTGACAGGCTTACTTCCTTTGACAGGGATTCCTCTGCCTTTCATCTCTCAAGGGGGCTCCGCAATTATTAGCAACCTCATTGGTGTCGGTCTCCTCTTGTCTATGAGTTACCAGACCAATCTAGCAGAAGAGAAAAGTGGAAAAGTTCCATTCAAACGAAAGAAAGTCGTCCTAAAACAAATCAAATAAGGAGGCCACTATGGCAACAGTAGCAGTTATTTTAGCCCAGGGTTTTGAAGAAATTGAAGCCTTGACAGTAGTTGATGTCTTGCGTCGAGCAAACATTTCTTGTGATATGGTAGGATTTGAAGAGCAGGTGACAGGGTCACATGACATTCAGGTAAAAGCTGACCGTATCTTTGATGGTGATTTGTCCGACTATGACTTGGTAGTTCTTCCAGGTGGTATGCCAGGCTCAGCTCACCTACGGGATAATCCAGCCCTCATTTCACAGATTAAAGCCTTTGACCAAGCTGGAAAGAAAATTGCTGCCATCTGTGCAGCCCCAATTGCTCTTCATCAAGCAAGTATCCTGAAAGACAAGCACTTTACTTGTTATGACGGAGTTCAGGAGCAAATTACTGACGGAATTTATCAAAAGCAAACCGTGGTTGTGGATGGTAATCTAACAACTAGCCGAGGACCATCAACCGCACTTGCCTTTGCCTATGAGTTGGTAGAGCAGTTGGGAGGAGATGCTGAAAGTTTACGAGTCGGCATGCTCTATCGAGATGTCTTTGGAAATCAACAGTAAAACGAGAGTTCGGCTCTCGTTTTTTAATTTACTCCATTTCTAAAAAATGTTTCATATGATTGTCTTACGCTTTTATATCAATCTTTTATAAATCAATCAAGCTTTGTCTAGCATAAGAAGGAAATCTATCTCTAGAAATGTTAGTGGTTTCAAGTTGTTAGATAGAATACTTCAGATTGTTACTGAAATCAAAAGATTCTTGAAAAAGATAGAATATTCAACAAATGCTATATTAAACGGTCTTATCATGCGAATTAATCTGCTTGTATTAATTTGAAATATAAAGTACTTTCTCTGTAATGTAATTGAAACATGTTACTAGTATATTAAAATTAGTCAGAATTTTTTGCATATACGAAACTGGGGGAGTGATATGTTGGAAACTTTTGGAAAAATATTCAAAGTCATTAGAGAATCAAAAAAAATGTCCCTGAAAGAGGTAGCTGCTGGTGATATTTCCGTGGCTCAGCTATCCCGTTTTGAACGGGGAGTCAATGGGATCACACTTGATTCTTTTTATTGCTGTTTAAAAAATATGGCCGTTTCCCTAGAGGAGTTTCAGTATGTTTACCATAATTACATTGATTCAGATGATGTGCTGTTCTCAAAAAAAGTAGCTGATGCATATCAGGAAAACAATGTTGTCAAGCTCCAAAATATTTTGTCAAGCTCAGAAGCATTGACCGAACAGTTTCCTGAGAAAAAAAACTATAAACTCAATACAATCATTGTCAGGGCCCTCTTGTCCTCCTGTTGCTCAGATTTTCAGATTAGCAAGAAGGATATAGAATTCCTGACGGATCATCTCTTTTCTGTTGAGGAGTGGGGACGTTATGAACTCTGGCTTTTTACAAACAGTGTTGATTTGATGACCTTGGAAACGCTGGAAACCTTCGCTAGTGAGATGATCAATCGTACCCAGTTTTATAACAACCTACCTGAAAATCGCCGCCGTATTATCAAGATGCTACTTAATGTCATTAGCGTCTGTATAGAAGGAAACCATCTGCTAGTTGCTATGAGGTTTCTCAATTATCTCGACCACTCTAAAATCCCTGAAACAGATCTATATGATCGAACGCTGATTAAGTATCATAGGGCTCTGTATGCCTACAAGGTTGGGAATACTAATGCTCTCAGTGACATCGAGCAATGCCTATCTTTTTTTGAATTTTTAGATTCCTTTGGTGTTGCCCAAAAACTTAAAGAACAGTTTGAAAGAATTTGCCTTTCATAGTTGTAGATGTGCAACAAAAAATGATCATTTTGAAAAATATACTAGAATAAGGGCATAACTTTATACTAAATTCAGAAGGAGGCTTTATGATGGAGAAAAAGATTCATTATAAGATGCATAAAGTTAAGAAAAACTGGGTAGCCATTGCTTTGACGACCTTGGCCCTTATTGTAGCACCAAAGGTACTTGGTCTAGAACCAGGCGTTGTCCATGCGGATGATGTAAAGCAGGTTGTGGTTCAAGAACCTGCTACAGCTCAGACTAGTGATCCGGGTCAGCAAACTCCAGCCCAAGCTAAAATAGCATCTGAGCAAGAAGCAGAAAAAGCAACCCCTGCAGACAAGGTGACAGGCGATGTTGCTGCTAGTGAAAAACCTGCTAAACCAGCAGAAAATACAGAAGCAACAGTTCAAACCAATGCTCAAGAGCCTGCTAAACCAGCAGATACGAAAGAAGCATCTACAGAAAAGGCTGCTGTTGCTGAAGAAGTTAAAGCTGCTAATGCAATCACAGAAACTCCTAAAACAGAAGTAGCAGACCAGGATAAACAAGCAAGGCCAACAACTGCCCAAGAGCAAGATGACAACAAACGAGAAAAAACGGCTGTTGAAGACAAAATTGTTGCAAATCCAAAGGTTGTAAAGAAAGATCGCTTGCCCGAACCTGCTCAAAAACAAGGAGTAGTAGCTGAAAGAATGGTAGCAGATCAGGCTCAACCTGCACCTGTAAATGCTGACCATGATGATGATGTCCTATCTCATATTAAGACCATTGATGGTAAAAATTACTATGTTCAGGACGATGGTACAGTTAAAAAGAACTTTGCAGTTGAACTTAATGGTAGAATACTTTATTTTGATGCAGAAACTGGTGCCTTAGTTGATTCAAATGAATATCAGTTCCAACAAGGAACCAGCAGTCTCAATAATGAATTCTCTCAAAAGAATGCTTTTTACGGCACGACTGACAAGGATATCGAAACTGTAGACGGTTATTTGACAGCAGATAGCTGGTATCGTCCAAAGTTCATCTTAAAAGATGGAAAAACATGGACGGCTTCGACAGAAACAGACTTACGTCCCCTTTTGATGGCTTGGTGGCCTGATAAGCGTACTCAGATTAATTACCTCAACTATATGAACCAGCAAGGTCTGGGAGCAGGTGCTTTTGAAAACAAAGTTGAACAAGCTCTCCTGACAGGAGCTTCTCAGCAGGTTCAGCGCAAGATTGAGGAAAAAATTGGTAAAGAAGGCGATACCAAATGGTTGAGAACGCTGATGGGTGCCTTTGTCAAAAACCAGCCAAATTGGAATATCAAGTCAGAGTCTGAAACAACTGGTACTAAAAAGGACCACTTGCAGGGTGGAGCTTTGCTTTATACTAATAATGAGAAGAGCTCTCATGCTGACTCTAAGTTCCGTCTGCTTAACCGTACCCCTACTAGTCAAACAGGTAAACCTAAGTACTTCATTGACAAGTCAAACGGTGGTTATGAGTTCTTGCTCGCTAACGACTTTGACAACTCTAATCCAGCTGTTCAGGCCGAACAACTCAACTGGTTGCATTTTATGATGAACTTTGGAAGCATCGTAGCCAATGATCCGACTGCTAATTTTGATGGAGTTCGTGTCGATGCGGTGGACAATGTCAACGCAGACTTGCTCCAAATCGCATCTGACTACTTCAAGTCTCGCTACAAGGTGGGAGAAAGTGAAGAAGAAGCCATTAAGCATTTGTCTATCTTGGAAGCTTGGTCTGATAACGATCCTGACTACAACAAAGATACTAAAGGCGCTCAACTAGCAATTGACAACAAGCTACGCTTGTCCTTGCTTTATTCATTCATGCGTAATCTATCTATCCGTAGCGGAGTAGAGCCAACGATTACAAATAGTTTAAATGACCGTTCTTCTGAAAAGAAAAATGGCGAACGGATGGCTAACTATATCTTTGTGCGGGCCCATGACAGTGAAGTACAAACCGTTATTGCTGACATCATCCGGGAAAATATCAATCCAAATACGGATGGTTTGACCTTTACCATGGATGAACTCAAGCAAGCCTTCAAGATCTACAACGAAGATATGCGCAAGGCAGACAAGAAGTATACGCAGTTCAACATCCCAACTGCTCACGCTCTCATGCTCTCCAATAAAGACTCTATCACTCGGATCTACTATGGTGACCTCTATACCGATGATGGTCAATACATGGAGAAAAAATCTCCTTACCACGATGCTATTGATGCCTTGTTGCGTGCTCGTATTAAGTATGTAGCAGGTGGACAAGACATGAAAGTCACTTATATGGGTGTACCTCGTGAGGCTGATAAATGGTCTTATAATGGTATTTTGACTTCTGTTCGCTACGGTACTGGTGCCAATGAAGCAACAGATGAAGGAACAGCAGAAACTCGTACTCAAGGGATGGCTGTGATTGCTTCAAACAACCCTAACCTCAAGTTAAATGTATGGGATAAACTGCAAGTCAATATGGGAGCAGCCCACAAGAATCAATACTATCGCCCTGTACTTTTGACGACCAAAGATGGTATTTCCCGCTATCTAACTGACGAAGAAGTGCCGCAATCGCTCTGGAAGAAGACAGATGCTAATGGTATTTTGACCTTTGATATGAATGATATTGCAGGCTACAGCAATGTACAGGTTTCTGGATATCTGGCTGTTTGGGTACCAGTTGGCGCTAAGGCAGATCAGGATGCTCGTACAAAAGCAAGCAAGAAGAAAAACGCTAGTGGTCAAGTTTATGAATCTAGCGCAGCTCTTGATTCTCAGTTGATTTACGAAGGCTTCTCTAACTTCCAAGACTTTGCAACCCGCGATGACCAATATACTAATAAAGTCATTGCTAAAAATGTCAACCTCTTCAAGGAATGGGGAGTAACTTCATTTGAGCTACCACCTCAGTATGTATCTAGCCAAGACGGTACTTTCTTAGATTCTATCATTCAGAATGGTTATGCCTTTGAAGACCGCTACGATATGGCGATGAGCAAGAACAATAAATATGGATCTTTAAAAGATTTGCTCAATGCTCTTCGTGCGCTTCACAGTGTCAATATCCAAGCCATCGCGGACTGGGTACCAGACCAAATCTATAACCTACCAGGTAAGGAAGTGGTAACAGCAACACGTGTCAACAACTACGGAACCTACCGCGAAGGCTCAGAAATCAAGGAAAAACTCTATGTAGCTAATAGTAAGACCAATGGGACTGATTTCCAAGGTAAGTACGGTGGGGCCTTCTTGGATGAGCTTAAAGCTAAATATCCAGAAATCTTTGAACGAGTACAGATTTCCAATGGTCAAAAGATGACAACAGATGAGAAGATTACCAAGTGGTCGGCTAAGTACTTCAATGGTACCAATATCTTAGGTCGTGGTGCTTACTATGTTCTTAAAGACTGGGCTAGCAACGACTACCTCACTAACAAAAATGGCGAGATAGTATTGCCTAAGCAATTAGTTAATAAGAATGCTTACACAGGATTTGTTAGTGATGCCAATGGTACCAAGTTCTATTCAACTAGTGGTTATCAAGCTAAAAATTCCTTTATCCAAGATGAAAATGGAAATTGGTATTACTTCGATAAACGAGGCTATCTTGTAACAGGTGCTCATGAAATTGATGGCAAGCACGTTTATTTCTTGAAGAATGGTATTCAACTTCGTGATTCTATCCGTGAAGATGAAAATGGTAATCAGTACTACTATGATCAAACTGGTGCCCAAGTTCTCAACCGTTACTACACTACTGATGGTCAAAACTGGCGTTACTTTGATGCCAAGGGCGTTATGGCTCGAGGTCTTGTCAAGATAGGAGATGGACAGCAATTCTTTGATGAAAACGGCTATCAGGTTAAGGGCAAGATTGTGAGTGCTAAAGATGGCAAACTTCGTTACTTTGACAAGGATTCAGGAAATGCTGTTATCAATCGTTTTGCTCAAGGTGATAACCCAAGTGATTGGTACTATTTCGGAGCAGATGGAGTTGCAGTGACAGGTCTTCAAAAGATTGGTCAACAAACACTTTACTTTGACCAAGATGGCAAGCAAGTCAAGGGTAAAATCGTGACACTTTCAGATAAGAGTATCCGTTACTTTGATGCCAACTCAGGAGAAATGGCGGTCGGCAAGTTTGCTGAAGGTGCCAAGAACGAATGGTATTACTTTGACAAAACTGGTAAAGCAGTGACAGGTCTTCAAAAGATTGGCAAACAAACACTTTACTTTGACCAAGATGGTAAGCAAGTCAAGGGTAAAGTAGTAACTTTGGCTGATAAATCCATCCGTTACTTTGATGCCGACTCAGGAGAAATGGCAGTCGGCAAGTTTGCAGAAGGTGCCAAGAACGAATGGTATTACTTTGACCAAACTGGTAAAGCAGTGACAGGCCTTCAAAAGATTGACAAACAAACACTTTACTTCGACCAAGATGGCAAGCAAGTCAAGGGCAAAATCGTGACACTTTCAGATAAGAGTATCCGTTACTTTGATGCTAACTCAGGAGAGATGGCAACCAACAAGTTTGTCGAAGGTTCCCAAAATGAGTGGTACTATTTTGATCAAGATGGAAAAGCAGTGACAGGCTTGCAGCAGGTTGGTCAACAGACTCTCTATTTCACGCAAGACGGCAAGCAAGTCAAAGGAAAAGTTGTTGATGTGAATGGGGTTAGTCGATATTTCGATGCCAATTCAGGGGATATGGCTCGAAGCAAATGGATTCAACTTGAAGATGGAAGTTGGATGTATTTTGACCGCGATGGTAGAGGTCAAAACTTCGGAAGAAACTAATCGAATTTAGCTCAATAAAAATCAAACTTTATCTGATGATATACAAAAACGATAACACCTTAAAAGGACGTTATCGTTTTTTGCCTGTTTGGAGAATAAATTACAATTGAAAAGAAAGATGGAATCATTGGGAACTGTAATGAATTAACAAGGGACTCCATATTGGAATAATCTTTTTCTGCACTCTATTGTGGTATTCAAAGCAATGAGTATTCTATTTTTAAAGTTTGAAAATCCAAAAGCGTTTCGTTTGTGAACAATGACGCGGTTGTTAGTAGTTTCTATTCTTTAATTTGTACATTTGAGATAAGAAAGATTTTGCTTGATTATTTATAGAGGAGCTATTCTTCACAAAAAGGCTCCATAGATGCAATAGTGTTTTACTCTCTATATAAATTATAGAGCCGAAAAATCTAGGAAATCATCGCTTTTTTCATAAAAAAATGGTATAATGAAGGGTATGAAATATCACGACTATATATGGGATTTAGGTGGTACCCTATTGGATAATTATGAGACTTCTACTGCAGCCTTTGTAGAAACCTTAGCCCAATACGGAATAGAGCAAGAACACGACCGAGTCTACGAAGCTTTGAAGGTTTCGACAGCTTTTGCCATCGAGAAGTTTGCACCAGATATCGAGGATTTTTTAGAGAACTATAAAGAAAATGAAGCGCGTGAGCTAGAACATCCAGTTTTGTTTGAGGGAATTCCAGAATTACTCAAAGACGTTTCGGACAAGGGTGGTCGCCATTTCTTGGTTTCTCATCGAAATGACCAAGTTCTAGAACTTCTTGCTAAGACCCAGATAGCGAACTACTTCACCGAGGTGGTGACCGCCAGTTCTGGCTTTAAACGAAAACCAGATCCTGAGTCCATGATTTATTTACGTGATAAATATCATATTACATCTGGTTTGGTCATTGGTGACAGAAATATAGATGTAGAAGCAGGTAAAGCTGCTGGCTTAGATGCCTATCTTTTTAATAACGTTGCGACATTGAGACAAGCAATAGACATGTAAGAAAAGGGAAAAAATGACAGAAGAAATCAAAAATCAACAGGCACAGGATTATGATGCCAGTCAAATTCAAGTTTTGGAGGGACTTGAAGCTGTTCGTATGCGTCCAGGTATGTATATTGGATCGACTTCAAAAGAAGGTCTTCACCATCTAGTATGGGAAATCGTTGATAACTCAATTGACGAAGCCCTAGCTGGATTTGCCAGTCACATCCAAGTCTTTATAGAGCCAGATAACTCCATCACCGTAGTGGATGATGGGCGTGGAATTCCTGTTGATATTCAGGAAAAGACAGGACGTCCCGCTGTTGAGACCGTCTTTACAGTTCTTCACGCTGGAGGAAAATTCGGCGGTGGCGGTTACAAGGTTTCAGGTGGATTGCACGGTGTAGGTTCATCAGTAGTAAACGCTCTTTCAACGCAACTAGATGTTCATGTCCACAAAAATGGTAAGATTCATTACCAAGAATACCGTCGTGGTCATGTTGTTGCTGATCTTGAGGTGGTTGGAGATACGGATAAAACGGGAACAACAGTTCACTTCACACCAGATCCAGAGATTTTTACAGAAACAACAACTTTTGACTTTGAAAAATTAAACAAACGTATTCAAGAACTAGCCTTTTTGAATCGAGGCCTTCGAATCTCCATCACAGATAGGCGTGAAGGTCTCGAACAGACTAAACATTACCACTATGAGGGTGGGATTGCTAGCTACGTTGAATATATCAACGAGAACAAGGATGTGATCTTTGATACACCAATCTACACAGACGGTGAGATGGATGATATCACAGTTGAAGTAGCCATGCAGTACACAACCGGTTACCACGAAAACGTTATGAGTTTCGCCAATAACATTCACACCCATGAAGGTGGAACACATGAGCAAGGTTTCCGTACAGCTCTGACGCGTGTTATCAATGATTATGCCCGCAAGAATAAGCTACTAAAAGACAATGAAGATAACCTAACAGGAGAAGATGTCCGTGAAGGTTTGACAGCAGTTATCTCAGTTAAGCATCCAAATCCGCAGTTTGAAGGACAAACCAAGACCAAACTGGGGAATAGTGAAGTAGTCAAGATTACCAATCGCCTCTTCAGCGATGCCTTCTCTGATTTCCTCATGGAAAATCCTCAGATTGCTAAGCGTATCGTGGAAAAAGGGATTTTGGCTGCCAAGGCTCGTGTGGCTGCCAAGCGTGCGCGTGAAGTCACTCGTAAGAAATCTGGCTTGGAAATTTCCAATTTGCCAGGAAAACTAGCAGACTGTTCTTCTAACAACCCTGCTGAAACTGAACTCTTCATCGTCGAAGGAGACTCAGCTGGTGGATCAGCCAAATCTGGTCGTAACCGTGAGTTCCAGGCTATCCTTCCAATTCGTGGTAAAATCTTGAACGTTGAAAAAGCTAGCATGGATAAAATCCTTGCCAACGAAGAAATTCGCAGCCTTTTCACAGCCATGGGAACAGGATTTGGGGCAGAATTTGATGTCACTAAGGCTCGTTACCAAAAACTCGTTTTGATGACCGATGCCGATGTTGATGGAGCCCACATTCGAACTCTCTTGCTAACCTTGATTTATCGCTATATGAAACCAATCTTAGAAGCTGGATATGTCTACATTGCCCAACCGCCAATTTACGGAGTAAAAGTTGGAAGTGAGATTAAAGAATACATCCAGCCAGGTGCGGATCAAGAAATTAAACTCCAAGAAGCCTTAGCACGTCATAGTGAAGGGCGTTCAAAACCAACCATCCAACGTTATAAAGGTTTGGGAGAAATGGATGACCACCAATTGTGGGAAACAACCATGGATCCTGAACATCGCTTGATGGCGCGTGTTTCGATAGATGATGCTGCCGAAGCAGATAAAATCTTTGATATGTTGATGGGAGATCGAGTAGAACCTCGTCGCGAATTTATCGAAGAAAACGCTGTTTACAGTACACTTGACGTCTAAAAAATGTGGGAAATAGTTCCCTTGGTTTAAAAAATATGATATAATCATTACGATTGTTTCTAGTATAAAAGGAGTTTGATATGTCTAATGGACAACTAATTTATCTAATGGTTGCAATTGCAGTCATTCTGATCTTAGCTTATGTAACAGCCATCTTTTTACGTAAGCGTAATGTAAGCAGATTAACGGCCCTTGAAGAAAGAAAAGAAGAACTCTACAACCTTCCTGTAAATGATGAGGTTGAAGCCGTTAAAAACATGCACTTGATTGGTCAAAGTCAGGTGACCTTCCGTGAATGGAACCAAAAATGGGTTGATTTATCTCTGAACTCATTTGCTGATATCGAAAATCACCTCTTTGAAGCTGAAAGCTACAACAATTCTTTCCGTTTTTTCAAAGCTGCTCACAAGATTGATCAAATTGAAAGCCAAATCGGCTTGATTGAAGAAGATATTGCAGCTATTCGCAATGCCCTTTCTGATCTTGAAAAACAAGAATCTAAGAATAGTGGCCGTGTCCTTCATGCCTTGGACTTGTTTGAATCCCTTCAACATACCGTTGCAGAAGACTCGGAGAAATATGGGAAGGCCCTTCCTGAGATTGAGAAACAATTGGAAAACATCCAATCTGAATTCTCTCAATTTGTTACCCTAAATTCATCAGGTGACCCGGTTGAAGCGGCAGCAATTCTTGATTCAACTGAAAATCATATTCTCGCTTTGACACACATCGTTGAGCGAATTCCAGCTCTTGTTGAAACCTTGACAAAGGAACTGCCAGAACAATTGGCAGATTTGGAAGAAGGTTATCGCAAGCTGTTGGATGCCAACTACCACTTTACAGAAACAGATATTGAATCCCGTTTCCAACTTTTGCATGAGTCTTTGAAAAATAATCAAGAAAATATTCGTCAGTTGGAATTGGACAATGCAGAGTATGAAAATAATCGCATCCAAGAAGAAATCAACGCACTTTATGATATCTTCACTCGTGAAATTGCAGCTCAAAAAGTGGTTGAAAGTCTTCTTTCGACATTACCAACTTATCTCAACCACTTGAAAGAAAATAATCAGGTGCTTGTTCAAGATCTTGAACGTTTGACTAAAACCTACCTTCTTCCTGAAAGCGATGGCAATCATGTTCGTCGTCTTCAAGCAGAATTGGCTGCACTTGATACAGCAATCATGGAAGTGACAGAGGATCAAGGTGAGTCAACACAAGCCTACTCTGCTCTTGAAGAACAGTTGGAAATGCTTCAAAGCAACCTCAAGGATATAGAGGATGAGCAAATCTCTGTTAGCGAACGACTTGCCCAAATTGAAAAAGACGACCTCAATGCTCGCCAAAAAGCAAATGTCTATGTGAACCGTTTGCATACTATCAAACGTTACATGGAGAAGAGAAACTTGCCAGGTATTCCTCAAAGTTTCTTGAAACTTTTCTTTACTGCAAGTCATAACACAGAAGATTTGATGGCAGAGTTAGAACAACCACAAGTGAATATTGAATCGGTTAAACGAATTCTTGAAGTCGCAACAAATGATATGGAAGCACTTGAAACAGAAACCTATGATATCGTTCAATATGCAACCTTGACTGAGCAACTACTCCAATACTCAAACCGTTACCGTTCATTTGATGAGCGTATCCAAGAGGCCTTCAACGAAGCGCTTGAAATTTTTGAAAAAGAGTTTGACTACCAGGCATCATTTGAAAAAATTTCACAAGCCTTGGAAGTTGCTGAACCAGGGGTTACAAACCGTTTTGTAACTTCATATGAGAAAACACGTGAAGCGATTCGTTTTTAAAAATAGAAGCTTAGAAGATTTCTAAGCTTTTTTCTTTTCCTAAAAAAAGACAGAATCCCTGTTTATCATTGAAATAATAGCCTCGATTTGATATGATGGAAATATGAAAAAAAATAGAGCGAAACGTGTTTCTCACGATAAAACGAGAAGGCTATTGCTTTCCTTTGTTGGAATCTTAGGAATTGCTACGATTCTATTAGGGAGTGCTATTGGTTATAAGCTACTACAAAAGCAATCTTACGAACAAAAAATTGAAGCGCTAAAAAGCGAAAAGGACCTGCAATTCAACTCAGGTAGTCAGAAGGACCATTTTCGAAAAGGCCAAGCTGAGGTGATTGCCTACTACCCTCTGCAAGGAGAAGAAGTCATTGCGTCTGTTAGAGAAAAAATCAACCAGGATATCAAAGAAAAGCTGGAAGATAAAGAGGATTTGGTCTTTTATTATACCGAGCAGTTGGACCCCGTCTTAAAGGGAGTTGTTGCTCGTAATATCAGCAAGCAAGTCTATGATTTGTCTGCATTAAAGGTTGAAGAAAAAGAAAAGACTTCCTTAGGGAAAATTTTCTTAACTGAAGATGGGAAAGATTTTGACCTCAGTAGACTTTTCAAAGATGCAAGCAAGGCTAAGGAACTCTTACTGACTCAAATCAAATCAACTCTAGAAGATAAGAAACTTGACCAGGAAAAAATTGATCAAGTTATAAAGAGCTTCACAGACCAAGAATTGACATCTTGGAGCTTTGATTATAAGGATAGTCAAATCATCCTTTATCCTGCTAATGCTGGAGAGACTGTTGAGGAAATTGCTTTACCAATATCCAGTTTCTTTGATGTCATTGAGTCTTCTTATCTATTAGAAAAGGATGCTGAACTTTACCAAGCATACTTTGCTAAGAAAAATAAAAAGGTTGTAGCCTTGACCTTTGACGATGGTCCAAATCCAACTACAACCACGCAGGCTTTGGATACTTTAGCTAAATATGGTGTAAAAGCAACCTTCTTTGTACTTGGTAAAAACATTGCAGGTAATGAAAATCTTCTAAAACGAATGAAATCAGAAGGTCATGTTGTAGGAAACCACAGCTGGAGTCATCCCGTTCTTTCACAACTTTCGCTCGAAGATGCTAAAAAGCAAATCACTGATACAGAAGATCTGTTAACTCAAGTTTTAGGATCAAGCTCTAAACTGATGCGCCCACCTTATGGTGCCATCACTGATGATATTCGAAACGGCCTTGATTTAAGCTTCATCATGTGGGACGTGGATAGTTTGGACTGGAAGAGTAAAAATGAGACAGCCATTTTGACAGAGATTCAACGTCAGGTTCGCAATGGTTCTATAATCCTCATGCATGATATCCATGGTCCTTCAGTTAATTCTCTACCAAGTGTCATTGAGTATTTAAAGGGTGAAGGGTATACATTTGTGACCGTTCCTGAATTGCTCAATTCTCGCTTGAAAGCTCACGAGATCTATTACGATCGTGATCAATAATTGTTAAAATCTAAAGGGGCAAGTGTTCTGATAATCAGGATTTTGTTTCTTTAGATTTTCTTCACATAGAAAGGAAAAACGATGAAATCTTACACCCTTAATAATGGAGTTTCAATTCCTGTACTAGGATTTGGAACATGGAAAGCTGAAAATGGAGAGGTAGCCTACCAAGCCGTTTTAGAAGCCTTAAAGGATGGTTATCGACATATCGATACTGCAGCTATCTATAAAAATGAGGAAAGTGTTGGTCGCGCTATTCGAGATAGCGGTCTTCCACGACAAGAAATCTTTGTAACGACCAAACTCTGGAATACCAATCACAGCTATGATGAAGCACGCCAAGCATTTGAAGAATCAATGGAAAAACTGGGATTGGATTATCTAGATTTGTACCTTATCCATTGGCCGAATCCAAAACCTTTAAGAGAAAATGACGAATGGAAAACTCGCAATGCTGAAGTCTGGAGAGCGATGGAGGACCTGTACCAAGAAGGTAAAGTCCGTGCTATCGGCGTTAGTAATTTCCTTCCCCATCATTTGGATGCCTTGCTTGAGACAGCAAGAGTCATTCCAGCGGTCAATCAGGTGCGCTTGGCACCAGGAGTTTATCAAGAGGAAGTGGTTGACTACTGTAGAGAGAAAGGAATTCTCTTAGAGGCTTGGGGACCTTTTGGCCAAGGAGAGTTGTTTGAACAGAAAGAAGTCCAAGAAATTGCTGCTAAGCATGGGAAATCAGTGGCTCAAATCGCCTTGGCTTGGAGTTTGGCAGAAGGCTTTTTACCCCTACCTAAGTCAGTGACAGCCTCTCGTATCCAGAGCAATCTTGACTGTTTTGGAATTGAACTCAGCAAAGACGAGCGAGAAATCTTAAAGACAATTTCAGTGACTTCGGGCGCACCTCGTGTGGATGAGATGGATTTTTAGTTTGTGAAATCTATTTATACCGAAATAACAAAGACTAGGATTTTTAAATCCTAGTCTTTTTGTGTATAAAAAATCTAAATTGTTTGTATAATAAAATAATTTTATGGATTGAAATATAGGAACGAATTTAGAAAATATTGGTTTGATGGAGCAAATAACACGAATGATAAAATTAAATAAGCAAAATATATACGTAAATATTACATTTTTGTGACAATTCAGATTTTTATGAAAATTTATGATTATTTGCGTTATAATAGGTATACTTTAAAGAAAAAGGAGATTATTTATGAATAGACGACAACGTTTTTCATTACGGAAATACAAATTTGGTCTTGCTTCAGTTTTATTGGGAACTGCATTGGTTTTTGGAGCAAGTCAAGTCAGTGCCAATGAGCAGAGTACAGGTGAAAATCAAGCACAAACTCAGGCAATCAAGACAGAGCTAAAAGACGATAAACACTCAAACTCTGCGACTGACCAAACCAATACTAATGGGATTGCACCAGTAGTTGGAGAGAAACAAGAAGTTGAAACTTCTAAAGAGGATGCTAGTAAACAAGATGCTAAGGTAGAAGCTCCGGTTGATAAAACTGCTGAAGTCCAAGAATCAGGAAAAGATAGCGCAGTTGCAAAAGAAGAAAATCAAGGTGTCGTTCAAAAAGAAACAACAGTCGCTACCAGTCCAGCGCCTGCTACTGAGAAGGCTTCTAACATAGAGAACAAAGACGCTCAAGCAACGACAGCTCCTAAAACTACTGGAGAAATAGCAACTACTGAAAAAGAACAAGAAAAAGCTGAGTCTGCAAAACCAAATAGTCTTTCAAGCAATGATATCATCACAGTACCGAAAACTTGGAAGGCTGGTTACAAGGGGACAGGGACCGTTGTTGCCATTATTGACTCAGGGCTTGATTTGAATCATGAGGTTCTTCGAATTTCGGATCCGTCAAAAGCAAAATTTAAAAACAAGGAAGCCATCGAAGCAGCTAAAAAGGCTGCTGGAATCGACTACGGTAAATGGTATAGCGATAAGGTTGTCTATGCCTATGACTACTTTGACGGAACAGATAAGATCAAAGAAGCAGAAAGAACTTCTCATGGGATGCACGTAACAGGGATTGCAGCTGGAAACCCTGATAAAGAAGCACCGAATGGTGAAAAGGTCTATGGTGTTGCACCAGAAGCCCAAGTTATGTTTATGCGTGTCTTTTCAGATCGCCAAAAGACGACCAGTTCTGCTCTTTATGTAAAGGCGATTGATGACGCAGTTGCCTTAGGAGCAGATGCCATTAATATGAGTTTGGGATCTAGCACTGGTTCTATGGTCGATGCTGGTTCTGATATTGTGGATGCCATCAAACGGGCTCGTGCCAAGGGAGTTTCTGTTCTTATCTCAGCAGGAAATAGTAATACATTCGGAAATGGTTATTCAAAACCACTAGCTGAAAACCCAGACTATGGCTTGGTTGGAAATCCATCCACTGTTGAGGATTCGATTTCAGTTGCTTCTGTCAACAATAAAACATTGACAACAGCCGTTTTTGAAGTTAAAGGTCTAGAGGGAAATGCCGGCCTTCATAACGGAAAATTTGATTATAATCAACCTGAAGCAGATAAGGACTTTGAAAAAGGAAAAGAGTACGAATACGTCGAAGCAGGCTTAGGTCGTGAAGAAGACTTTGCGAAGTTGGATTTAACTGGGAAACTTGCCCTCATTCAGCGTGGAGCCATGAACTTTTCAGAGAAGATCAAAAATGCACGAAAACACGGTGCAGTTGGTGCTTTGATCTACAATAATGTAGAAGGTGCAAATATCAATATGGCTATTGATGATGAAGCAAAGAAAATTCCTTCTGTATTTATTTCTAAACAGTATGGTGAAGCCTTAAAATCAGGAAACTACAAGATTGTTTTTAATGACAAGATGGATAATCGCCCATCCGATGTAGCCAATCAGCTATCTGACTTTTCAAGTTGGGGAGTGACTACCGATGGACAATTGAAACCGGACGTGACAGCTCCTGGCGGCAATATTTACTCATCCTTTAATGACAATACCTACGGTAGTATCAGCGGAACCAGTATGGCGGCTCCTCACGTTACGGGTGTTGCAGTTCTGGTTAAGGAATACCTTCAAAAACACCATCCAGAATTGACTCCTGAGCAAGTATCAGAGACTGTCAAGGCCTTGATCATGTCAACTGCAAAACCACATGTTAATAAGGACACAGGCACTTATACCTCTCCTCGTCAGCAAGGTTCTGGTATTGTGGATACAGCTGCTGCAGTTTCAACCGACCTCTATGTAACGGGTGAAAATGGTTATCCAAGCGTGACTTTAGGAAATGTTGGAGATCAATTTACTTTCAAGGTCACTGTACACAATATTTCAGATACTGACCGCACTCTCAAGATGGTAGTGAATACCAATACAGACGAGGTCCAAGATGGAAAATTCACCCTTCGACCTCGAAAACTAACGGAGACAGTCTGGCCAGAAGTGACAGTCAAAGCCCACAGCAGTCAAACAGTCACTGTTAAAGTAGATGCTCGAAAATTTGCTACTGAACTCAGCAAACAAATGCCAAATGGCTATTTCCTTGAAGGTTTTGTTCGATTTGTAGATCCAGCAGATGATGGGGATGTTGTGAGTCTTGCATTTATGGGCTTCCGAGGAGAATTCCAAAATCTCCCTGCTGTCGAAAAACCAATTTACAACCTTGTCCGAGAAGGGAAAAATGGATTTTACACGGAAGTAGACAAGGAAAATCCTGCCGTTAACTACTCTAATGATGCTACCTATCTCGCAACCTTGCAAAATGACCTTCTAGTGTCTAAAGGTCAACGCCAAGGACGCCGAATTACCGTTCTTGGAATCGAACAAAATGCTGAAGGTAAGCATGTTCTTCAGTTGGACGAAAAAGGGAATGTCCGTATTGCCATTTCTCCAAATGATGATGGAAACAAAGACCTAGTTGAATACAAAACGGTTGCTTTGAGAAATCTTGTAAATCTTCGGGCTACAGTTTATGCGGCTACGGATACCAAGCATGAACATCCTATTTGGGAGGGTGATGCAAAGGATCTTCGTAAGAATTATTTTGATGGAGACAGTAGAAATCTGAAGAGTTATATTCTAGATAATACTGCTTGGAGAGGCCAGGATTTTGATGGGAATACTGTTGCAGATGGTTTATATGACTATGTTATTAGTTACACACCAGATGTTCCAGGAGCCAAAGAACAATATACGACCTTTAAGATTCAAATTGATACTCAAAAACCTGTCATCACAAGTGGTTATATTCGCTTTAAAGATGGAAACCAAGAATTCGTAGCTCGCAAACCAAAAGATGTGGGTCAAGGCGGTTTCCTTTCAGAAAAAGTCTTCTATATCACACCATTTGACCAGAAAGGGACCATGATTCTATCTGGGAAAGACCAGTCTGGAACTCGTGCGCTTGAGAACACCCATCTGATCAAAGCCAATGCTGATGGTAGTTATACACTTCCTAAGGATGTTGACAAGGCTAATATTTACTATCTTGTTGAGGACTATGCAGGAAATGTAGATTATATCTCACTTGCTGAACTTGTACGCGATCAAAATAGTGGTCGAGTGAAAATTGCCTTGAAGGATGCAAAAACAAACCAAGATATTGATACCCTCTACGTCTATCGAATCAAAAATAGCAAGGGACAATATGTTGATGTTGACAAGACAAAAGCGATTCATTTCTTACAGTTTGGTCATTATACAGCAGAAATTTTCAGTTATGACCGAACAGAATTGAAATTTATCAGTGCCTTGTCCCAAGAGTTTGACTTGACTGAAGAAAATAGTTTCCAAACCATTACCTTCCTAGCAAATCTCTTAGAATATGCACCTGTGTCTGTTTCCTTCAATCAAGCAGTTCCAAAGACGACTACAGTGGTTCTGAAAGGAGAAGATGGGACAAGTATCACTCTTCCTGCTGAAAAATACGGTCAATACGCCTTTGGTAAGAAAGTTGCTACAGGTCGTTATACTGTACAAGTCACCTTGCCAACTGGATATGAACTCCTTGAAGATCTCGTTTCCTTGCTCGTGAAGCCAGGTCGAAATAATGCTTTGCGTCTATCTGTTGTGTCTAAGTTGGCCTTGATTGCTGCGGTAAATCAACAAAAAGAACTGGTAGAAACGTCTCGTTACTTTAATAGTAGTGCAGATAAGAGAAAAGCTTATGACCAAGCTTTCCAAGTGGCACAGTCAGCCTTGTCAAGCAAGTTGAAGCAAGAATTGATTGATGGTGTTCTTGCTAGTCTTGAAGTTGCTGGTAAGGCTTTGGATGGAAAAGATTCGAACGTTACAGCCTTGAAAGAAGCTATGAAAGCTTACTATGCAACGACTAAAACTGGACGATATGCTAATGCTAAGGAAAAAGTACGTCGAGCTTATGATCGTGCCTTCCAAGAAATCGCCTTACTAGCTGTGGATCCTAAAGTTAAACAGGATCAAATTGACCAATCTCTCATTGCCCTAGCAACAGCTAAAAGCAAACTAAATGGCAAAGCTACTGACTTCTCTAGTCTGAAGAAACTGGTCAAAGATGAACGCCTTTTCCAAGAAAAGAACGCGAGATTTATCTATGCAGACAAGAAAGAAAAAGCAGCTTATCTCCTAACCTTTAAAGAGGCACAGGAACTCCTTAAAGATCCAGGAGCGAGCCAAGAAGATGTCAAAGATGCCATTACAGCATTGAAACAAGCCAAGAGAAATCTACATGGCAAAAAACCAAAAGCAAGAAGACATCCTTAAACAGGACTTTCTGAAGCTTTACTATTAAATGAGTCTGGAACTTTGTTTTCAGACTCATTTTTGGTTTACACTGGCTAGAAAATCTGCTATAATACTAGCTAGGAAAGAAAGTCTTATGGCGTTCTTCAGCGAGCTTGGGATAGTGGGAGCCAAGTAGGACAAGGTAAGAAACTGGCGCTTTCTGTCGTATTTTTATAAACAATGAAGTAATAAATTAGGGTGGAACCGCGTTTCAGACGCCCCTAGTCGCAAGGCTTGGGTGTTGAAATTCGGTTCTTTTTGAATTTCGTCTAATGCCTAAGTAGAAAGGAGCATAATGCTTAAAGGATCTTGTTTATGCAAAGCAGTGACCTACACTTTAGATGAGGAATTGTCGGAATTAGTTTTTTGCCACTGCTCATTCTGTCGGAAAGCAACTGCGTCTGCCTATACAGTGAATGCCAAAGTTAGCAGTAAAAACCTAGTATTGCATGGAAAAGAACAGTTGGTTACCTATAGTTCATCTCCAGGAAAACAACGCTATTACTGTCAGAACTGTCATAGTCAAATTTTCACTGCTCAAGAAAATATACCAGAAGTCTGTGCTTTAAAATTAGGTACAATAGATGAATGCGATCAGAATTTACAAACTGTTCCCAAACGTCATATTTTTCAGGACCCAGCTTTTTCTTGGTTGCTTGATGAATAAATCTAAAAAGATAATATAAATTAAAGGAGTAAACAATGTCTAATAAATTGACTTTTCACTGCGTCAGTGGCAGAGACCTCCTTACAGTCGGACTGCCCCACGCTCAGCACTAGAGTTCCTGAGCTAGACGCAGTACTAACTCGTCTTGCCTCGTATAATCGACGAGGTAGACTCGTGTCGCAAGTAATTTATAAAAAAAGGAGTAAACAATGTCTAAGAAATTGACTTTCCACTGCGTCAGTGGCAGAGACCTCCTTACAGTCGGACTGCCCCACGCTCAGCATTAGAGTGCCTGAGCTAGACGCAGTACTAACTCGTCTTGCCCCGTATAATCGACGAGGCAGACTCGTGTCGCAAGTAATTTATAGAAAAAGGAGTAAACAATGTCTAAGAAATTAACATTTCAAGAAATTATTTTGACTTTGCAACAATTTTGGAATGACCAAGGTTGTATGCTTATGCAGGCTTATGACAATGAAAAAGGTGCAGGTACAATGAGTCCTTACACCTTCCTTCGTGCTATCGGACCTGAGCCATGGAATGCGGCTTATGTAGAGCCATCACGTCGTCCTGCTGACGGTCGTTACGGGGAAAACCCTAACCGTCTATACCAACACCACCAATTCCAAGTAGTTATGAAGCCTTCTCCGTCAAATATCCAAGAACTTTACCTTGAGTCTTTGGAAAAATTGGGCATCAATCCTTTGGAGCACGATATTCGTTTCGTTGAGGACAACTGGGAAAACCCATCGACTGGATCTGCAGGTCTCGGTTGGGAAGTTTGGCTTGATGGCATGGAAATCACTCAGTTCACTTATTTCCAACAAGTCGGTGGATTGGCAACTGGGCCTGTGACTGCGGAAGTTACCTATGGTTTGGAACGCTTGGCTTCTTACATTCAAGAAGTTGATTCTGTCTATGATATCGAGTGGGCCGATGGTGTAAAATACGGAGAAATCTTTATCCAGCCTGAGTACGAGCACTCAAAATATTCGTTTGAAATTTCGGACCAAGAAATGTTGTTGGAAAACTTTGATAAGTTTGAAAAAGAAGCAGGACGCGCTTTGGAGGAAGGCTTGGTTCACCCTGCCTATGACTATGTTCTCAAATGTTCACACACATTTAACCTGCTTGACGCGCGTGGTGCCGTATCTGTAACTGAGCGCGCAGGCTATATCGCCCGTATCCGTAACCTGGCCCGTGTCGTAGCCAAAACCTTTGTCGCAGAACGCAAACGCCTAGGTTACCCACTTTTGGATGAAGCAACACGAGCTAAACTCCTAGCAGAAGATGCAGAATAGTAAGTAATACTGTGATCTAAAATCGTTAAAGGCAAGTCGAAGACTTGCTAAAGGGATATGCACCGCCGTACTGTTATGTGGGGATTTTTGAAACCTTGGGTTCAAAAATCAGTCAGCTAAATCCACTTTGATGAGACTGTTGGAAATCTTAGTTTATTTGGTATAAGATTTCCTTACAGACTCACAAAAGTTAGTTAGCGACATCCCCAGTACCTAAGGGGCATATCAAAAAAGATTGAAGAAAATGTAAAGGAAAAAACATGACAAAAAACTTATTAGTAGAACTCGGTCTTGAAGAGTTACCAGCCTATGTGGTAACTCCAAGTGAAAAACAACTAGGTGAAAAAATGGCAGCCTTCCTCAAAGAAAATCGTCTTTCCTTTGAAGCCATTCAAACCTTCTCAACACCACGCCGTTTGGCTGTTCGTGTGACTGGTCTTGCAGACAAACAGTCTGATTTGACCGAAGATTTCAAGGGTCCAGCAAAGAAAATTGCCTTGGATAGTGATGGAAACTTCACCAAAGCAGCTCAAGGATTTGTCCGTGGGAAAGGCTTGACAGTTGAAGATATTGAATTCCGTGAAATCAAGGGTGAAGAATATGTCTATGTTACCAAGGAAGAAGTGGGGCAACCAGTTGAAGCCATTGTTCCAGGTGTAGTAGACGTCTTGAAGTCACTGACTTTCCCTGTCAGCATGCACTGGGCTAACAACACTTTTGAATACATCCGCCCTGTACACACTTTAACTGTTCTTTTAGATGAAGAAGAGTTTGACTTGGATTTTCTTGATATTAAGGGAGGTCGTGTAAGTCGTGGCCATCGTTTCTTAGGACAAGAAACTAAGATTCAGTCAGCTTTGAGTTATGAAGAAGATCTTCGTAAGCAGTTTGTAATCGCGGATCCTCGTGAACGTGAGCAAATGATTGTTGACCAAATCAAGGCAATCGAGGCTGAACATGGTGTACGTATCGAAATTGATGCTGATTTGCTCAATGAAGTCTTGAACTTGGTTGAATACCCAACTGCCTTTATGGGAAGTTTTGATGCCAAATACCTTGAAGTGCCTGAAGAAGTCTTGGTAACTTCGATGAAAGAGCACCAACGTTACTTTGTTGTTCGTGATCAAGACGGTAAACTCTTACCAAACTTCATTTCAGTCCGTAACGGAAACGCAGAGCATTTGGAAAATGTTATCAAGGGTAATGAAAAAGTCTTAGTTGCTCGTTTGGAAGACGGTGAATTCTTCTGGCGTGAAGACCAAAAATTGGTCATTTCTGACCTTGTCGAAAAATTGAACCATGTGACCTTCCACGAAAAGATTGGTTCTCTTCGTGAACACATGATTCGTACAGGGCAGATTGCCATTCTTTTGGCAGAAAAGGCTGGTTTGTCAGTGGATGAAACGGTTGACCTAGCGCGTGCAGCAGCCATTTACAAGTTTGACTTGTTGACGGGTATGGTTGGTGAGTTTGATGAGCTCCAAGGTATTATGGGTGAAAAATATGCCCTTCTTGCTGGAGAAACTCCAGCGGTGGCAGCTGCTATTCGTGAACACTACATGCCGACATCAGCCGAAGGAGAACTTCCAGAGAGCAAGGTTGGAGCCATTCTAGCCATTGCAGACAAATTGGATACAATTTTGAGTTTCTTCTCAGTAGGCTTGATTCCTTCAGGTTCTAATGACCCTTATGCTCTTCGTCGTGCGACGCAAGGTGTGGTTCGTATCTTGGATGCTTTTGGTTGGCACATTGCTATGGATGAGTTGATTGATAGCCATTACAGTTTGAAATTTGACAGCTTGACTTATGAAAATAAAGCCGAGGTTATGGACTTTATCAAGGCTCGTGTTGATAAGATGATGGGTTCTACTCCAAAAGATATCAAGGAAGCAGTCCTTGCAAGTTCAAACTTTATTGTGGCAGATATGCTAGAAGCAGCAAGTGCTCTTGTCGAAGCAAGCAAGAAAGAAGATTTCAAATCGTCTGTCGAATCCCTATCACGTGCTTTCAACTTGGCTAAGAAGGCAGAAGGTTCTGACACGGTCGATCCTGCTCTCTTTGAGAATGAAGAAGAGAAAGCCTTGGCGGAAGCAGTAGAATCACTCGTTTTGTCAGGGACTGCAAGTCAACAATTAGAGCAACTCTTTGCGCTTAGCCCAGTTATTGATGCTTTCTTTGAAAATACTATGGTAATGGCTGAAGACCAGGCTGTCCGACAAAATCGCTTGGCTATCTTGTCGCAATTAACCAAGAAAGCAGCTAAGCTCGCACGTTTTAACCAAATCAATACTAAATAAACTCAGTCAAACGGACTGTATCTTATCACAAAGGAGAAGAAATGGATCCGAAAAAAATCGCTCGTATCAACGAGCTTGCCAAAAAGAAAAAAACAGAAGGCTTAACTTCTGCTGAAAAAGTGGAACAAGCTAAACTTCGTGAGGAGTACATCGAAGGCTATCGTCGTTCTGTTCGTCACCACATTGAAGGAATTAAAATTGTGGATGAGGAAGGAAATGACGTCACACCAGAAAAACTACGTCAGGTACAACGTGAAAAAGGTTTGCATGGCCGTAGTTTAGATGATCCAAATTCATAAAATTCAAGGGTTTTGTAGATGATATACAAAACCCTTTTTTGATAACAACAAAAAAGAAGGAGCCAAATGGCTCCTTTTGTTCTCTTAGTTGCTTGCGCCAGATGTAGCGTCAGCGTCACCACCGTGGCCTCCAGCATCACCTGAATCAGAAGCGCCAGAAGTAGCATCGGCGTCTCCATGACCTCCAGCTGCAGGAGCAAATGGTCCGCTACCACCTACCAAACGTTGACCAGTCTCTTTTAGGTACCAGTCAAGCCATGGTTGGAAGTTAAAGACGATTTCATTGATACCAGCGTATGATCCATCAGGATAGTACATTGCTTGGTAGTTGTGGGTGTTGATGACACCTGCAGGAGAACCTGGAACGATCGTACGGACGTATTCTTGGTTTCCGTTGCGAAGTGTTCCGATAACCCACTCTACGTTCTTCATACGTGCTGGTGGGAGGGATCCATGAACAGTCGACATACGGCTACCTGATTGAGGTGGTACACGTTTAGCAAACATGGTGTCTGGATCTTGGTGAGCGTTGTTGTAGTAGAGGAATTGGTTGTTGTCGTCAGCGTATGTCAATTCAAACGGCATAGCTTTCAAGAACATATCAATTTGGTTAACGGTCAAGATACCGTGGTCCAATTTGACATAGGTATCACCAGAAACAGCTCCAGTGATTGCTGCAACTTTTTCTACCCATTCTGGATCGTCAGGATCAACTTCTGTAATGGTTGTAGCAATTGGTTTTCCACAATCCAAGTCTTCTGGTTCGATTGGTTTTGGTTTTTTCAATTTTGAAACGACTCCTACATATTTAACAAAGTTATCTAAGCAAGTTTCAAGGAATTTAACAGTTCCTTCGTTGGTGATGTTTCCATTGTTATCAAAAGCTTCTTTGGCTTTACCAAGAAGGAATTCATTTCCTGGAAGTGTGTAGGCATTGACACCTGGAGCGTCAAGGATCTTACGAAGGTGAACTTGGGCACGTGAAGTTCCTTGGTCGTAGTATGATGCTCCCACAATCATAACAGGCTTGTTTTCAAATGGATGAACTTCGTATGAAAGCCATTCAAGTACAGATTTGAGTGAAGCTGAGATAGTGTGGTTGTGCTCAGGAGTGGCGATAATGACACCATCAGCACGTGTAATCTTGTTGTACAAGAATCGCAATTGGAAACTTTCGTCCCATTTTTCGTCTTGGTTAAACATTGGAACTTCGTCAATTTCGAGAACTTCTAATTCAAATTTGAATTTGAAATTGCGACGGATAAATTCCAAGAGTTTGCGGTTATATGATTGATCGTAGTTTGATCCAACAAGTCCAACAAATTTCATTCTTTCGGTCTCCTATCTTACAAATTTTCCCAGTCAAATTCTTCTGCATCTTTGCGAAGCAATTCTTGTGCATTGCGCAATTTTTCAGTAATCTTCACGAAGATACGGAAGTCATCAAAGATGGCATCCAATTTCTTGATGACGTCAAGGTCAACCAAGTCGCCACTTGGGTTAAATGCTTGAAGAGAGTGTGAAAGCAAGAATTCATCTGGTAGAACATTTGCCTTGATTTCAGGAGCGTTCAAGATTTGACGAAGTTGCAATTGGGCACGAGATGAACCAAGTGTACCGTAGGAAGCACCAGTGATCATGATTGGTTTGTTCAAAAGTGGGTAGATACCATAAGATAGCCAAGCAAGAGCGCTCATCAAAACTGCAGGGATTGAGTGGTCGTACTCAGGGGTGCCGATGATGACACCATCAGATGCTTCAATTTTAGCAGCAATTTCAAGAATTTCAGCAGGAAGAAGTTTATCTGCTGGTTTGTTGAAAACAGGAATGTCCTTGATTTCAACGAGTTCAATTTCAGCTTTATCAGCAAAGTGTTTTTGCATGTATTGGAGCAATTGGCGGTTTGTAGAACGTTTAGAGTTCGTTCCAACAATGGCAATAAGTTTTAGCATGAGATTTCCTTTCTCTTTTTACATAATACAATTTTGAAGGCCTGAAGAACAAGCAAGGCGTCCCTCTTTGTCGATGAGGATGGCTTCGATGCCATCTAAACTTTCGACTTGCCAGAGGATAGAAGCGCTACGTTCTCCGAAAAGGCGGGTTGTCCAAATCTCACCATCGACGGATTTATCTGAGATAATCGTTAGACTAGCGAGCTCTGTTTCGACAGGGAATCCTGTCTCGCTATCAAAAATATGGTGATAGTCTTCTCCGTCTATTGTCAGGTGCCGTTCATAGATACCAGAAGTGACGACGGATTTATTAGAAACAGGAATGGTTAGGAGATGATTGCCACGAGGATTTCGCGGATCTTGAATACCGATTTGCCAGTCTTTCCCTTCTTTGGCTTGATTGTTCCCGATGGTGAGGATATTTCCTCCGAGATTAATCAAGGCAGAAGTGACTCCGTGTACTTTTAAATACTGAGCAACCTTATCTGCACTATAGCCTTTAGCTAAGCAACCTAAATCAAGCTTCATTCCCTTTTTCTCTAAAAATACAGTAGAGCTAGCGGGATCTAACTTGATAAAATGCGGGTCAACTAGAGGCAAGACAGCTTCGATTTCGTTTAGCTCGGGGAGTCGAGCATCTGAAAAACCGATTCGCCAGATTTGAATCAAGGGGCCAATGCTGATGTTTAGATGGCTAGATGGAGCTAGGCTATGCTCAAGTCCAAGAGAAATCAGTTCAAATAAGTCAGGATGGACCTTGACCGGAGCAATTCCAGCCTGGTGATTGATCTCCATCAATTCGGATTCTTGACTGTTGGCGTTGAAGCGGTACTCGAGCTCTCTGAGTAAATCAAAGGCTCCTTGAAGCAGGCAATCTGCCTGTTCATCTACTAATGAAATCGTGATAGTTGTTCCCATTAGTCGTTCAGAACGTGAACGAAGAGGCAAGCTACCAACTCCTTTCTTCTTCAAAGGAAATATTCAAGCTAGGTTAAATTTACGAGAATTGAACCCCTTACATTTTATTTCCATGTTTCTAGCATAACATAAAGTCAGCGTTTTCACAAATAAATTTTAACAAAAAGTCAAGAAATATGCTCAAAAAATATAAAAAAAGATAGAAACTCAAAAAAAATAATATAATAAAACTTAAAATTGCTTAAAATAAGAGAATTCTAAGCAAATACCTTGTAAACGCTAACAGTAAATGTTATACTAGAAAGGTAAATTTTAAATTAAAGGTAGGAAATTTTCTATGAGTAAAATCGTTGTAGTTGGTGCTAACCACGCTGGTACAGCATGTATCAATACTATGTTGGACAATTTTGGACATGAAAATGAAATCGTTGTATTTGACCAAAACTCAAATATTTCATTCCTTGGTTGTGGAATGGCGCTTTGGATCGGGGAGCAAATCGACGGAGCTGAAGGCTTGTTCTACTCTGATAAAGAAAAATTGGAAGCTAAGGGTGCAAAAGTTTACATGAACTCACCTGTTCTTTCAATCGACTATGACAATAAAGTTGTGACAGCAGAAGTTGAAGGTCAAGAACATAAAGAGTCTTATGACAAATTGATCTTTGCGACTGGTTCAACTCCAATCTTGCCTCCAATCGAAGGTGTTGAAATCGTTAAGGGCAACCGCGAATTCAAAGCAACACTTGAAAATGTTCAATTTGTTAAGTTGTACCAAAACGCAGAAGAAGTTATCGAAAAACTTGCTGACAAGAGCAAACACCTTGAACGCATCGCAGTTGTTGGTGGTGGTTATATCGGTGTTGAACTTGCTGAAGCTTTCGAACGTCTTGGAAAAGAAGTTGTTCTTGTCGATATCGTAGACACTGTTTTGAACGGCTACTACGACAAAGACTTCACTCAAATGATGGCGAAGAACTTGGAAGACCACAACATCCGCTTGGCACTTGGTCAAACAGTAAAAGCTATCCAAGGTGATGGTAAAGTTGAACGCTTGGTAACAGACAAAGAAACATTTGATGTGGATATGGTTGTTCTTGCAGTTGGTTTCCGTCCAAACACAGCTCTTGCTGATGGTAAGATTGAACTCTTCCGTAACGGTGCCTTCCTTGTAGACAAGAAACAAGAAACATCAATTCCAGGTGTTTATGCAGTGGGTGACTGTGCGACTGTTTATGACAACGCTCGTAAAGACACTAGCTACATCGCGCTTGCTTCTAACGCTGTTCGTACTGGTATCGTTGGTGCTTACAACGCTTGTGGACACGAACTTGAAGGAATCGGTGTACAAGGATCAAACGGTATATCAATCTACGGTCTTCACATGGTTTCAACTGGTTTGACTCTTGAAAAAGCTAAAGCTGCTGGTTACAACGCAACTGAAACAGGCTTTAACGATCTTCAAAAACCAGAATTTATGAAGCATGACAACCATGAAGTTGCCATCAAGATTGTCTTTGACAAAGATAGTCGCGAAATTCTTGGCGCTCAAATGGTATCACGTGATTCTGCTATCAGCATGGGAATTCATATGTTCTCACTTGCTATCCAAGAGCATGTGACAATTGATAAGTTGGCTTTGACAGATCTATTCTTCTTGCCACACTTTAACAAACCTTACAACTACATCACAATGGCTGCACTTACAGCTGAAAAATAAAAATTGATGAACTATCTGGCCTTAATTGAAGGTCAGATAGTTTTTTTCTTGTTTCTGTCCCCAGACAGTTGTTGTTTTTCTATCTTGTACTTCATTTTAATCTGACTTAAAATGAAATGGTAGCTACCAATACAAATGATGAGGATTAAGAAATGACTGAAAATCGTTATGAACTAAATAAAAACTTGGCGCAGATGCTCAAGGGCGGTGTTATCATGGATGTGCAGAACCCTGAACAGGCTCGGATTGCGGAAGCTGCTGGTGCGGCAGCTGTCATGGCCTTGGAGCGGATTCCGGCTGATATTCGCGCAGTTGGTGGGGTTTCCCGTATGAGTGATCCAAAGATGATTAAGGAAATCCAAGAAGCGGTGAGCATTCCAGTGATGGCCAAGGTTAGAATTGGACATTTTGTAGAAGCTCAGATTTTAGAGGCCATTGAGATCGACTATATCGATGAGAGTGAAGTGCTTTCTCCAGCTGACGACCGTTTCCATGTGGATAAGAAAGAATTCCAAGTTCCTTTTGTCTGTGGGGGTAAGGACTTGGGAGAAGCCTTGCGTCGTATCGCGGAAGGGGCTTCCATGATTCGTACCAAAGGAGAACCAGGGACAGGCGATATTGTTCAAGCTGTTCGCCATATGCGTATGATGAATCAGGAAATTCGCCGCATTCAAAACCTACGTGAAGACGAGCTCTATGTTACCGCCAAGGACTTGCAAGTCCCTATTGAATTGGTTCAGTATGTCCATGAACATGGAAAATTGCCGGTTGTAAACTTTGCAGCTGGAGGCGTTGCAACGCCAGCAGATGCGGCCTTGATGATGCAACTGGGAGCAGAAGGTGTTTTTGTTGGATCAGGTATTTTCAAGTCAGGAGATCCTGTTAAACGAGCAAGTGCTATTGTTAAAGCCGTAACCAACTATCAAAATCCTCAAATTCTGGCTCAAATCTCTGAAGATCTTGGGGAAGCCATGGTTGGTATCAATGAGAATGAAATCCAAATTCTCATGGCTGAGCGAGGAAAATAGATGAAAATCGGTATATTAGCCTTGCAAGGTGCTTTTGAAGAACATGCAAAAGTGTTAGGAAACTTAGGTGTTGTTAGTGTTGAAATCAGAAATTTAGATGATTTTCAACAGCATCAGAGTGACTTGTCCGGTTTGATATTGCCTGGTGGGGAATCTACAACCATGGGCAAACTCTTGCGTGACCAGCAGATGCTGGTTCCAATCCGAGAAGCTATTTTATCTGGACTTCCAGTTTTTGGTACTTGCGCGGGCTTGATTTTGCTGGCTAAGGAAATCACTTCTCAGGAAGAAAGTCATCTTGGAACCATGGATATAGTGGTTGAGCGCAATGCTTATGGGCGCCAACTAGGAAGCTTCTATACAGAGGCAGAATGTAAGGGAGTTGGCAAGATTCCAATGACCTTTATCCGCGGACCAATTATCAGTAGTCTTGGAGAGGGTGTGGAAATCCTAGCAACAGTTGATAATCAAATCGTTGCAGCTCAAGAAAAAAATATGCTGGTGACCTCTTTTCATCCTGAGTTAACAGATGATGTTCGCTTGCACCAGTATTTTATCAATATCTGTAAAGAAAAAAGTTGAGAAAAGATTCTCAACTTTTTTACATGAAATAAACAATAGCAATGTACTGGAGAGCAGACGCAGCTAAGATAAAGAGATGCCATATCATGTGGAAATAAGGTTTTTTCTTAGCGTAAAATCCAGCTCCAACTGTATAACAGAGTCCGCCAGTTACCATGAGACTCCAAAAGATGGGCGTTGTTTGACTGATAATGGCAGGAATGATTGCCAGAACCAACCAGCCCATAATCAGGTAAAGGGCAAGGCTGAATTTTTCATTGACCTTTTTAGCAAAGATTTTATAGAGGATGCCAAAGATGGTCGTTCCCCACTGAATGGCAATGATCAGATAGCCAAACCAGTTATTCATCAAAGTCAATACGACTGGCGTATAAGAGCCTGCTATGGCCACATAAATCATAGAATGGTCGATGATTCGCAAGACGTATTTGTGGGTCGAACCATAGGCCATAGAGTGGTAAATGGTTGACGAGAGGAACATGAGAAACAGACTGATAACAAAGATAGAAACACCAAAAGATGATAAAAGTCCATGTGCTTCATAACTATAGGTGGATGAAATGGGGAGTAAGATGAGCATGATAACGGCACCTACAGCATGTGTCACGCTATTAGCAATTTCCTCTCCAAAACTGAGTTTTTTACTGAGCTTTAGGCTGGTGTTCATTGGATTTCCTCCTCTTCTTTGATAAGGATTAAGTCTAGAGTTTGATGATAGAGTTTAACCGTTTGACAGCTGGTTTGGATAATAGGATTTTCTGGATCAATCCCATGGTTCATATAGTCCACAAAAGCGTCGTAAAGCTGGTCTGAGCTCGCTTGAGTTTGTAGAGTATTCAGTGTCTGGGCGATTTCTTGGATCGAAAAGACAGACTTGAGAGTAGTGATGGCAATCAAACGGGCAATCTGTTTGCGTTGGTATTTTTTCTTGTCAGGCTTTGTCAGGTAACCATGTTTGACATAGTTATTGACCATGGATGCTGTTAGCCCCTTTTCTTTATCTGGAGAGATAGGGGCACAGACTTGATTGACATAAAGCAAAACCTGATCCAGATAGAGGTCGATGTTTGGAATGTCTTCCCATTTTGGGTAGGAAAAGATAGAATTCATTTCCAACTCCTTTTTATCTAGTTTCAATAACTAGATTATAAAATAATAAAAAACAAAAGTCAAGTTTCAACTGCTTGTAGAAAGCTTTAAATTATGCTATGATGAGAGAAACTAGTTAGAAATGAGGGGAAGAGATGGAGATTCGTTTAGCTTTTCCAAACGAAGTAGATGCGATTATGCAGGTGATGGAGGATGCCAAAAAGTGTTTAGCCAAGTCTGGTAGTGACCAGTGGCAAAATGACTATCCAAATGCCGACATCATTATTGATGATATCATCTCTGGTCAAGCCTATGTGGCCTTGGAAGAGGGAGAACTGTTAGCCTATGCTGCTGTGACCAAGAGCCCAGAGGAAGCCTATGAAGCCATTTATGAAGGAAGTTGGCATGGGGAA
This sequence comes from Streptococcus oralis, assembly GCF_023109195.1. GTDB lineage: Bacteria > Bacillota > Bacilli > Lactobacillales > Streptococcaceae > Streptococcus > Streptococcus oralis_BV. The sequence goes on along the minus strand of NZ_JALDUB010000001.1, from coordinate 853,999 downwards.
GAATCAGAATATCTGGTCTTTCACCGTATCGCTGTGGCAACAGATGTCCAAGGACAAGGAGTTGCTCAGACTTTCCTAGAAGGCTTGATTGAAGGTTTTGATTATCTAGATTTTCGTTCAGATACGCATGCACAAAACAAGGCTATGCAGCATATCTTTGAAAAGCTAGGCTTCCAACAGGTTGGTAAGGTTCCAGTTGATGGGGAACGTTTGGCCTATCAGAAATTAAAAAAATGAAGCAGAAAAAGTACGCAAAGATGCTGCACCCATCGCCAATTGGAACCTTATCCTTAGTTGCTGACGAGCAATATCTGTATGGAATTTGGGTACAGGACCAAACTCATTTTGAGAGGGGAATCGCTGGAGATAGTATAGAAGTAGTTAAGAAACATCCTGTCCTAGACCAAGTTATTTCCTATTTAGATACTTACTTTGATGGATGTGCTCAAGATTTGTCTTCCTTACCTCTGGCTCCCATTGGAACAGATTTTGAAAAGCGGGTCTGGGCTTACTTACAGGCCATTCCTTATGGTCAAACAGTAACTTACGGACAAATAGCTCAAGACTTACAAGTGGCTTCTGCCCAAGCGATTGGCGGAGCAGTGGGACGTAATCCTTGGTCCATACTCGTTCCCTGTCATCGTGTGCTGGGGTCAGGCAATCGCTTGACAGGCTATGCATCGGGAGTCGAAAAGAAAGCCTGGCTCTTGCAACATGAAGGTGCAGCATTTCAAGAAAATAAAAAATAGAAAGAAAAGAAGATGTTAGAATTTATCGAATACCCAAAATGTTCAACTTGTAAGAAAGCAAAAAATGAATTGGATAAACTTGGACTGGAATACCAAGATGTCCACATCGTAGAAGAAACACCAAGTGAAGACGTGATTTTGAACTGGTTGGAAACTTCCGGTTTTGAAGTGAAACAATTTTTCAATACTAGCGGGATCAAATACCGTGAACTGGGCTTGAAAGATAAGGTGGGAAGCTTGTCAACACAAGAAGCAGCTAAACTCCTAGCGAGTGATGGTATGTTATTGAAACGTCCAATTTTGGTGGAGAATGGTGCTGTTAAACAAATCGGCTATAGAAAGACCTATGAGGACTTAGGTTTGAGATAGTTTTTATTTATCTCCTTGATAGGTAAAATATATAGCCTCTCTGTTTTAAAGTGTGATAAACTAGAAGATAGACAGAGTCTGAGCAGCCCGTAGCAAATAATTTGCTTGGGAGCAGAAGTATGGTAGAATGAATCATTATCAGGAGAGGATGTTTTTATGACTATTACAACACTTTTAGCATCAGATTGGTATCAAAGTTTGATGCAGCTAATTCCAGACGGTAAGCTCTTTAGCTTGCGTTCGGTTTTTGATGGGATTCCAAGGATTGTCCAACAACTTCCCACAACTATCATGTTGACGCTTAGTGGTGCGATTTTTGGTTTGGTTCTGGCCTTGGCTTTTGCCATTGTTAAAATCAATCGTGTTAAGATTTTATATCCCTTGCAGGCTTTTTTTGTCAGCTTTTTAAAAGGGACACCGATTTTGGTTCAGCTCATGTTGACCTACTACGGAATTCCACTTGCTCTGAAAGCCCTCAATCAACAATGGGGAACCAGCTTCAATATCAATGCGATTCCAGCAGCAACCTTTGCTATTGTAGCTTTTGCCTTTAATGAGGCAGCTTATGCCAGCGAAACCATTCGTGCAGCCATTCTTTCTGTCAATCCTGGTGAGATTGAAGCGGCACGCAGTCTGGGGATGACCCGTGCGCAAGTTTATCGTCGTGTGATTATTCCTAATGCAGCGGTGGTAGCTACTCCAACCTTGATCAACTCCCTCATTGGTTTGACCAAGGGAACTTCTCTAGCCTTTAGTGCGGGTGTTGTCGAAGTTTTTGCCCAGGCTCAGATTTTGGGTGGAGCCGATTATCGTTACTTTGAGCGATTCATCTCTGTAGCCCTTGTTTACTGGGTAGTCAATATCGGAATCGAAAGCCTCGGTCGTTTTATCGAGAAGAAAATGCAAATTTCAGCGCCGGATACAGTAACTACAGATGTGAAAGGAGACCTACGTTAATGATTAAGATTTCGAATTTAAGCAAATCCTTTTCAGGTCAGACTGTCTTGGATCATCTGGACTTGGATATCCAAAAGGGAGAAGTTGTAGCCTTGATTGGTTCATCTGGAGCTGGGAAATCAACCTTTCTTCGTAGTTTGAACTACCTTGAAACTCCAGATAGCGGATCCATCCAGATTGACAATTTTAAAGTTGATTTTTCTCAGATTAGCCAAGAGGAGATTTTGACCCTTCGTCGCAAGTTGTCCATGGTTTTCCAACAGTTCAACTTATTTGAACGCCGAACAGCCCTTGACAATGTCAAGGAAGGCTTGGTTGTTGTTAAGAAATTATCAGATGAGGAAGCAACCAAAATCGCCAAGGAAGAGTTGGCTAAGGTTGGTCTTTCTGATAAGGAGCAACATTACCCTCGCCATTTGTCAGGTGGGCAAAAGCAACGGGTTGCCCTAGCGCGTGCCCTCGCTATGAAACCAGACGTCTTGCTCTTGGACGAACCAACATCAGCTCTTGATCCAGAATTGGTCGGAGAAGTGGAAAAATCTATTGCAGATGCCGCTAAGTCTGGTCAAACCATGATCTTGGTTAGTCACGATATGTCTTTTGTAGCCCAAGTGGCAGATAAGATTTTGTTCCTAGATAAAGGGAAAATCATCGAGTCAGGCACACCGGATGAAATCATCAATCAGCCGAAAGAAGAACGGACAAAAGAATTCTTCGCTAGTTACAAACGGACTTATATTTGATATAATAGTAAAAAGGAAAACTCAGTTAGTTGGACTAGCTGAGTTTACTCTTTAAAAAAGATAGAAACGAGAGAGATCATGCTGCTGCAACTATTTTCTTTATATTTCGAGAGTTTGATCTTAACGACCATTCTCGTCGTGATTTCTTTAGGGATTTGGATTGGATTGCGAGCTATGTCTGGTGTGGACAAGACAGCCAAGGCCCGTCAAGCCCATCTCTATGATATGATTATGATTGGGGTTTTGGTGATTCCAGTATTATCCTTTGCCGTCATGAGTCTCATTTTAGTTTTCAGAGCATAATGCTTGCTAAATAAACTTCAAACAGTTAGAATAAAGATAGTTACAACAAGAAAGAAGGAATCGAAATGTATGATACAATTATTATCGGTGCTGGACCTGCGGGAATGACAGCTGCCTTATATGCCGCTCGAAGCAATTTGAAAGTGGCTTTGATTGAAGGTGGTCTGCCAGGTGGGCAAATGAACAACACATCTGATATCGAAAACTATCCTGGATATGCCAATATCAGTGGACCTGAATTGGCTGAAAAAATGTTTGAACCACTTGAAAATCTTGGAGTGGAGCACCTTTATGGGTTTGTTGAAAAGATTGAAGATCATGCTGACTATAAGAAGGTCATCACTGATGACCAAGTTTATGAAACCCGTACTGTCATCGTGGCAACTGGGTCAAAACACCGTCTCTTGGGAGTTCCCGGAGAAGAAGAACTAAATAGCCGAGGCGTTTCCTATTGTGCTGTCTGTGATGGAGCTTTCTTCCGTGATCAAGAGTTGCTCGTAGTTGGTGGTGGAGATTCAGCGGTAGAAGAAGCTCTATTCTTAACTCGCTTTGCCAAGACTGTTACCATTGTTCACCGTCGAGATGAACTTCGTGCTCAAAAGGTTTTGCAAGACCGTGCCTTTGCAAATGAAAAAGTCAACTTTATTTGGGACTCTGTAGTTAAGGAAATCAAGGGTGAAAACAGAGTAGAGTCAGTTGTATTTGAAAATGTAAAAACTGGTCAAGTGACAGAGCAAGCCTTCGGAGGTGTCTTTATCTATGTTGGACTGGACCCTGTTAGTGATTTTGTTAAGGATTTGAATATCCAAGACCAGGCGGGGTGGATTGTAACAGATAACCACATGAAGACTGCCGTTGAAGGTATCTTTGCGGTTGGAGATGTTCGCCAGAAAGATCTTCGCCAAGTGACAACAGCAGTTGGAGATGGGGCTATCGCAGGTCAAGAAGCCTACAAGTTTATCACCGAACATAGTTAATACTCTTCGAAAATCTCTTCAAATCAAGTCAACGTCGCCTTGCCGTAGGTATGGGTACTGACTTCGTCAGTTCTATCCACAACCTCAAAACAGTGTTTTGAGCTGACTTCGTCAGTCTTATCTACAACCTCAAAGCAGTGCTTTGAGCTGTCTACAGCTAGCTTCCTAGTTTGCTTTTTGATTTTCATTGAGTATAATCATAAAAAAGTTTCCAATCAAGTGATTGGAAACTTTTTTATAGTCGGTTTCGGAAAACTTCGTACATGAGAATGGCTGCAGCGACACTGGCATTGAGACTTTGAACATGCCCATTCATGGGAATAGTAATCATTTCATCGACCTGTTTTTTGATGTTGCTGGAGATGCCTTTTCCTTCATTTCCGATGATGAGGGCGATTTTCCCTTTTGTATTCCACTTGTGGCAAGGGGTACCGTTCATATCCGTTCCAAAGGTCCAGAAGCCTTCAGCCTTGAGTTTGTCTAGGGTTTGACTGAGGTTGGTCACTCGGGCAATCGGTACATGCTCAATAGCACCTGTGGCCGTTTTGGCAACGACAGGAGTCACTCCGACAGCACGGTGCTTGGGAATAATGACACCTGAAACATTGGTCGCATCAGCAGTCCTTAAGATAGAACCTAAATTATGGGGGTCAGTTAACCCGTCCAGAATCAATAGCAAAGGATTTTCTTCTTGTCGTGTTTTGGAAAGGATGTGATCCAGATCGCTATAGGCAAATTCGGACACTCGTAGAACAAAACCTTGGTGGACAGCGCCTTCAGTCATCTCAGAGAGGGATTTTTTTGAAGTCCAAGAAATGGATACCTTCTTTTCTGTAGCCAGTTCCTTGACTTTCTCAACATTCTTACCTCGAAGATCTTCTTGGAGGTAAAGTTTATTTCCAGTGTTTGCAAGGAGGGCTTCAGTAACGGCATGGACGCCATAGACAATATCATTTGTTTTCATGCATCTATTATAACACAAAACCCCGTCTTGCAACGGGATTTTCTTTATTCCAGAATCAGTAAACCATCTTTAACAGCAAATGGATCTTTTTCATTGATACGATCGTAAAACATGATTCCGTTTAGATGATCAATTTCATGTTGGACAACGATAGAGTTGTAACCTTTGAGCTTGATTCGGTGTTTTTCGCCATCCTTGTCAAAGTAATCAACAGTGACACGGGCATGACGGACAACATAGCCTGGAACGTTTCGGTCAACAGAAAGGCAACCTTCTCCTTCGCCAAGAGCAGCGTCCTGAACAGAGTGAGAGACAATTTTTGGATTGTACATAACAGCTTGCAAATCGTAGGCTTCCTGAGGAGTTTCACCTTCTTCTACAATATTTGGGACCAAAACGGCGATAATGCGTTTTGAGATATCCAGCTGGGGAGCGGCCAATCCAACTCCACCGCGGAGCCCCATCTTTTCAGCCATAACAGGATCTTGGGAATGTTTGAGGAATTGCATCATCTTTTCGCCAAGGATGATTTCCTGGTCAGACAGTGGGAAAGTGACCTCCTCAGCAACTGCGCGAAGAGTAGGGTTTCCCTCACGGATAATATCGTTCATATCAATTAAATGAGCAGCTTTTGTAATACGTTCTATAGCAGACATTTTCTCTCCTTTCATTACCTCTACATGATAACACAAAATAGGCGAGAAAGAAAGCCGCAGAAGTTGCTAAAAAATAATATAATAAACTGTATTCCTCTTTTGTATGTGGTATAATAAAAGAAAAGACTTGCACCAAAAGGCAAGGGGGAATAAAGATGGAAAAGCGACAAGATAGATGGTCTCAGGGCTCTCTTTATGGGATGTGGAGAACTAGTGTGGATTTCTTTCAGAATTATAAATCCTGGACCAATGCCCAGTTTATTATTGTGTTATTGCTTGCAGTTGCCTTATCCATGGGGGGAAACTTATTAGTTCGAGCAGTACAAGGTAGTAAGGGAACGAGTCCTAGTAATCAAACTCTTGATTCTGCAAGTACTTCCAGTCAATCCAAGGAAAATCAGTCTGGTGAAACGACGGCACGTATCATGGCAAATGGTGACCTTCTCTACCATATCCCCATCTACCGAACAGCTCTTAAAGAAGATGGAACCTATGATTTCCATGAAAATTTTGAGTATGTAAAACCTTGGCTCAAGCAAGCTGATTTAGTAATTGGTGACTTTGAAGGAACGGTGAACAAGGACCACTATTTGGCAGGTTATCCTCTCTTTAATGCACCAGGGGAAGTCATGGATGCAATCAAGGATGCAGGCTACCAAGTTCTAGACTTGGCTCATAATCACATTTTGGATTCTCAAATTGAGGGAGTGGTTTCAACAGCTCAAGCTATTGAAAAGGCAGGAATGACACCCATCGGAGTCTACACACATGAATCCCGTGACCAAGCCCCTATAGTCATCAAGGAAGTCAATGGTATCAAGGTAGCTCTCCTGGCCTATTCCTACGGTTTTAATGGCATTGAGCAGTATATCTCTCAAGAGGACTATAATCGCTATCTTTCTGATTTGAATGAAGATAAGATGAAGGCAGAAATCGAGCGTGCTGAGAAGGAGGCGGATATTACTGTCATCATGCCTCAGATGGGAATTGAGTACCAGCTAGAACCAACGGAAGAACAGAAAACACTGTACCACAAGATGATTGACTGGGGAGCTGATATTATCTTTGGAGGGCATCCTCACGTCGTTGAACCTGCTGAAACAGTTGAAAAAGATGGTGACAAAAAACTGATCATCTACTCCATGGGAAATTTCCTCTCAAACCAGCGCATTGAAACCATGCAAGATGAGGAAAATGCCAAGTGGACGGAGCGCGGTGTTCTCATGGATGTGACCATTAAGAAAAAAGATGGCAAGACTAGGATTGAAACGGCCAAAGCGCATCCTACTTGGGTCAATCGAACACCCAAAGGGACTTACTCTCCAGAAGGTTATCCGCTCTTCCTCTATCAGACCTATATCCTAGAGGACTTCATCGAGGGAGGCAGTCACCGTGACAAGTTGGACGAGGCGACCAAGGAACGAATTGACACGGTCTATAAAGAAATGAATGAACATGTAGGGTTGAAGTGGTAGGTACTCGCCCTAAAGGAGATATGATGACGATTAAATTAATTGCAACAGACATGGATGGAACCTTGCTAGACCAGAGAGGTCAGCTAGATCTGCCCCGCTTGGAAAAGATTTTAGATCAGCTGGATCAAAGGGATATCCGTTTTGTCATTGCGACAGGGAATGAAGTCCATCGGATGAGGCAATTATTAGAACACTTGGCGAGTCGAGTAGTCCTGGTTGTTGCCAACGGTGCGCGGATATTTGAGTATGATACATTACTTCAGGCTCAGACTTGGGATGATGCTATGGTTGACAAGGCTCTCCTTCATTTTAAAGGGAGGGAGTGTCGAGATCAGTTCGTCGTCACTAGTATGAACGGGAGTTTTGTCAAGGAAGGAACGGTTTTTACAGACCTGGAAAAATTTATGACTCCAGAGATGATTGAAAAACTTTACCAAAGGACCAATTTTGTGGAAGAGTTACAAGCTGACCTCTTTGGTGGAGTGCTAAAGATGAGCATGGTCGTTGGAGAGGAACGTTCTAATCCAGTTTTGCAGGAAATCAATGACCTCTTTGATGGTCGTGTAAGAGCTGTTTCTAGCGGTTATGGGTGCATTGACATCCTCCAAGCTGGGATTCACAAGGCCTGGGGATTGGAAGAATTACTCAAGCGCTGGAATTTGCAATCGGAACAGATCATGGCTTTTGGTGATAGCGAAAATGATGTCGAAATGTTAGAGCTGGCTGGAATTGCCTATGCTATGGAAAATGCAGATGATAATGTCAAGGCAGTTGCGACTGCTCTAGCACCAGCTAACAGCCAGGCGGGCGTTTATCAAGTTCTAGAGAATTGGTTAGAGAAAGAGGGATAGGGTGGCAGTACAGTTATTAGAAAATTGGCTCCTAAAAGAGCAGACAAAAATTCAAACCAAGTATCGTGAATTGAATCAAGTATCTGTTCTAGAGCCAGATATCATCTTTATTGGTGATTCGATAGTGGAGTATTACCCTCTTCAAGAGTTGTTGGGAACTGCCAAGACGATTGTTAATCGTGGCATCCGAGGCTATCAGACGAGATTGTTATTAGAGAATTTGGATGCCCATCTTTATGGTGATGCTGTCGATCAAATTGTTCTCTTAATTGGGACAAATGATATTGGAAAAGATATTCCCATGAATGATGCTTTGGATAATCTTGAGCGTGTAATCCAATCGATTGCCCGAGAATATCCGCTGTCACAAATAAAGCTCCTTTCCATTCTGCCAGTCAATGAGGGAGAAGAATACAAGCAGACAGTATATATTCGTACCAATGAAAAGATCAGAGAATGGAATCAAGCCTATGAGGCTCTAGTCTCCGCCTATATGCAAGTAGATTTTCTACCAATTTATGATAGTTTGGCAGATTCAGAAGGGCAACTTCAATCAGCCTATACAACAGATGGGCTCCATCTAAGTGTAGCCGGTTATCAAGCCTTATCAGAAGCCTTAAAAGGGGTTCTTTTCTAAAGAAACGGCTTGATTTTGCATTTTTTTTGAAGATAGGTTATAATAGTTCTAACATCCTGGGGTCGTTACGGATTCGACAGGCATTATGAGGCATATTTTGCAACCCGTGTGGCGACGTAAACGCTCAGTTAAATATAACTGCAAAAAATAACACTTCTTACGCTCTAGCTGCCTAAAAACCAGCAGGCGTGACCTGATTTGGATTGCTCGTGTTCAATGACAGGTCTTATGATTAGCGAGATACGATCAAGCCTTGTCTAGTGGTTTGATAAGAGATTAATAGACTCGCAGTTCCTAGGCTTGAGTTATGTGTCTAGGGATTGTTAAAACAATACATAACCTATGGTTGTAGACAAATATGTTGGCAGGTGTTTGGACGTGGGTTCGACTCCCACCGGCTCCATTATGAACAGGTATACAGTAGATTTTTTCCAAATTATATCCTTTGTTGTATCCTTCGTTGTATCCTATTTATTCTAGTGTGTTAGTGGAGAATTACTCAAGAGGCTGAAGAGGACGGTTTGCTAAATCGTTAGGTCGGGTAACTGGCGCGGGGGTTCGAATCCCCCATTCTCCGTTAGATAAACCCAGTGTTTTTCTAAACAACTATCCTTGGAGGTAGTCTCCAAGAGTAAATTTTCATAAAGAGGTGAAACATGAAAAAGATCAAGTTACTAAGTATCTTAGCACTTTCAACAGTTGTCTTGGGTGCATGTTCTGTATTTTCTAATCAGTCATCTGAAGCTTCTTCTGATAACAAGGAGAATACGGAACAAGTTGAGAAGAAAGATGAAGCTGCAGAAGTTAAAGAAAAAGTTACAAAAGATGCTGAGATTCTCTTAGACTCAGTTCTTACTAGCGACTCTGCTCGATTTAAGAAGATTTATGGCGACACTTATGAAAAATGGACTGAGGCAGTATTTGCTGTACAAACAAGTGAAAAAATCAAAGAAGAAGGGCTTTCACCTGCATCTACCTATTCAGTACAATGGCACAAAGATTTCCCTGTAGAAACTCCAGAAGAAACCATTTCAGGTTTCTTGAAGATGAGACGTAGATTATATCAAGATATCGGTTCTTACACTGTTAAAGACGTGAAGGTTGATGAATCAGGAAATACAGCGACTGTTACTTTCAACTCTAAGAAGTTACACTCTAAAGGATTGGCTTCATCTACAAGGGAAGTTCTCACTACTCTTATTGGAGGTGTTGATAACCTAGGTAAATACAATCAAGCTGGTTCAAACGTTGACATCAAGCGTTACCAAACATTGGTTTCTTACTGGATTTTTGAGCATCTATTTAAGAAAGATTTCTCAACCTACAGTGACGTTGACCCTAACTTAGCTCATACACCTTTCACTACTGGTGATTTTGATACTGAAATCAAATTAACAAAGGATAAGGATGGAAACTGGCTGATTTCTCAAGAAGATTACCGTACTTTGGCGACAGAGTTGCTTGATGATACAGAAGGTTATGATAAAATTGTCCGTAAAAACTCAACTAAGTCTAATGATAAATCAACAGACAAGTCTTCTGATAAATCTTCAAACAAATCCACTGATAAATCAACAGACAAATCTTCAGATAAAAAAGATAAAAGCAATATCTAATCACAAGATTTAGAAGAAAAACAAGTAGTCCTAATAAACTACTTGTTTTTTTATGAAATCAAAGTGATTCTAGGATAGGGAAGGATACAGAAAAAAATAGTGTGATAGTTAGAGTAACTCAGCCTTTCATTTCTATGTATTGTTCTTAGAACGATAAAAAAACTGCATTGAGGTGCAGTTTTTCTTTTTTCTACGGAAGACATGGGATTCGAACCCACGCACGCTGTTACACGCCTACCGCGTTTCCAACACGGCCTCTTAAGCCTCTTGAGTAATCTTCCAATACTTACTCAAATAGTCTACCATAAAGCCACTTATCTTGCAATAAAAATTTTGGAAATAAGAAAAATGATAGAAATTGAAAGAAAATGATAAAAAATGCTTGACTTTGATAGAAATTGTGCTAGAATGAATAGTGTAAACGATAACAGGAGGTGATTTGGTGTTAAAAACTGAGCGGAAGCAACTGATTTTAGAGGAGTTAAATCAACATCATGTAGTTTCCCTAGAAAAATTGGTTAGTCTATTAGAAACATCAGAATCAACGGTTCGAAGAGATTTGGATGAGCTGGAGGCGGAAAACAAACTTCGCCGTGTGCATGGTGGAGCAGAATTGCCCCACTCCTTGCAGGAAGAAGAAACCATCCAAGAAAAATCTGTCAAAAACCTTCAAGAGAAGAAGCTACTGGCTCAGAAAGCAGCCTCTCTTATTAAGGAAAAAGATGTCATTTTTATCGATGCTGGAACGACAACTGCTTTTTTAATCAAGGAATTGGTTAATAAGAATATTACAGTTGTGACCAACTCCATTCACCATGCGGTTCAGTTGGTTGAAAAACAGATTCCAACTGTCATGGTTGGAGGAAGTGTCAAGATGGCAACAGATGCATGTATCGGTGGTGTTGCTCTTAACCAAATCAATCAATTGCACTTTGACCGTGCCTTTGTTGGGATGAATGGTGTAGACGATGGTTATTATACGACTCCTGATATGGAGGAGGGAGCCGTTAAGCGTGCTATTTTAGAGAATGCCAAACAAACCTATGTCTTAGTGGATTCGTCTAAGATTGGACAAACTTGCTTTGCCAAGGTAGCACCACTTAAACGCGCTATTGTCATCACAAGTCAAGGGCATGAGCTCTTGCAGGCTATTAAGAAGAAAACGGAGGTAATAGAAGTATGATTTATACAGTCACACTCAATCCATCCATTGACTATATCGTGCGCTTGGACCAAGTTCAAGTCGGTAGTGTCAATCGTATGGACAGTGATGATAAGTTTGCTGGTGGGAAAGGAATCAATGTCAGTCGTGTTTTGAAACGCTTGGGTATTCCAAATACTGCGACTGGATTTATCGGAGGTTTTACTGGTAAATTTATCACAGATACCCTTACAGAGGAAGAAATCGAAACTCGTTTTGTCCAAGTAGCAGAAGATACTCGCATCAATGTCAAGATTAAAGCAGACCAAGAAACAGAAATCAACGGGACTGGTCCAAATGTGGAACCGGCTCAGCTAGAAGAATTGAAAGCTATTTTGTCTAGTTTGACAGCAGATGATACGGTTGTGTTTGCGGGTTCGAGTGCTAAGAATCTAGGTAATGTTATTTACAAAGATTTGATTGCCTTGACACGCCAGACTGGTGCGCAAGTGGTTTGTGACTTTGAAGGACAGACCTTGATTGATAGTTTGGACTACCAGCCACTTTTGGTTAAACCAAACAATCACGAGCTTGGAGCTATCTTTGGAGTGAAACTCGAAAGTTTAGATGAAATCGAGAACTATGCTCGTCAGTTACTGGCCAAAGGAGCTCAAAACGTTATTATCTCCATGGCTGGCGACGGTGCTCTTCTTGTCACATCTGAGGGAGCTTACTTCGCCAAACCTATCAAGGGAACAGTCAAAAATTCAGTCGGGGCTGGTGACTCTATGGTAGCTGGATTTACAGGTCAATTTGTCAAATCAAAAGACGCAATAGAAGCCTTCAAATGGGGAGTTGCTTGTGGCACAGCAACGACCTTCTCAGATGACTTGGCAACAGCGGACTTTATTAAAGAAACATATGAAAAAGTTGAGGTAGAAAAACGATGAAAATTCAAGACCTATTGAGAAAAGATGTCATGTTGCTGGATTTACAGGCAACTGAAAAAACAGCTGTCATCGAAGAGATGATTCATAGCTTGGTAGATCACGGTTACGTGACGGATTTTGAAACCTTTAAAGAAGGAATTTTAGCGCGTGAAGCTCTCACTTCCACTGGTTTGGGTGATGGAATCGCTATGCCTCACAGTAAAAATTCTGCTGTCAAAGAAGCAACGGTTCTCTTTGCTAAGTCAAACAAGGGTGTTGACTACGAAAGCTTGGATGGGCAACCAACAGACCTCTTCTTCATGATTGCTGCTCCAGAAGGTGCCAATGATACTCACTTAGCAGCCTTGGCAGAATTGTCTCAATACTTGATGAAAGATGGTTTTGCTGATAAACTTCGTCAAGTAACATCTGCAGATCAAGTTATCGAACTTTTTGACCAAGCTTCAGAAAAAGCTGAGGAGCCTGTTCAAGCACCTGCCAATGAATCTGGCGACTTTATCGTAGCTGTTACAGCTTGTACGACAGGTATCGCCCACACTTATATGGCCCAAGAAGCCCTTCAAAAAGTGGCTGCTGAAATGGGTGTTGGGATCAAGGTTGAAACCAATGGTGCTAGCGGTGTTGGAAATCAACTAACTGCAGAGGACATCCGCAAGGCTAAAGCTGTTATCATCGCTGCAGACAAGGCAGTTGAGATGGATCGTTTCGATGGTAAACCTTTGGTTAACCGTCCGGTTGCAGACGGTATCCGTAAGACGGAAGAATTGATCAACTTGGCTCTTTCAGGAGATGCTGAAGTTTACCATGCTGCTAATGGAGCAAAAGCTGCAACAGCATCTAACGAAAAACAAAGTCTTGGTGGTGCTTTCTACAAACACTTGATGAGTGGTGTATCTCAAATGTTGCCATTCGTTATCGGTGGTGGTATCATGATTGCCCTTGCCTTCTTGATCGACGGAGCTTTTGGTGTGCCACAAGATAGTCTTGGTAATCTCGGATCTTACCATGAGCTAGCTTCTATGTTCATGAAAATCGGTGGAGCAGCCTTTGGCTTGATGCTTCCAGTTTTTGCAGGCTACGTAGCCTACTCTATCGCCGAAAAACCAGGTTTGGTAGCAGGTTTTGTGGCTGGTGCTATTGCCAAAGAAGGTTTTGCCTTTGGTAAAATTCCTTATGCCGCAGGTGGTGAAGCAACTTCAACTCTTGCAGGTGTCTCATCTGGTTTCCTAGGTGCACTTGTTGGTGGATTTATCGCAGGAGCCTTGGTTCTTGCTATCAAGAAATATGTCAAAGTTCCTCGTTCACTTGAAGGTGCTAAATCAATCCTTCTCTTGCCACTTTTTGGAACAATTTTGACTGGATTTGTCATGCTAGCTGTCAACATCCCAATGGCAAGAATCAACACCGATATGAATGCCTTCCTAGGCGGTCTTGGAGGAGGTTCAGCTGTCCTTCTTGGTATCGTTCTTGGAAGCATGATGGCTGTTGACATGGGTGGACCAGTCAACAAAGCTGCTTATGTCTTTGGTACAGGTACGCTTGCAGCGACTGTTTCTTCAGGTGGTTCTGTAGCTATGGCAGCAGTTATGGCCGGAGGAATGGTTCCACCACTTGCCATCTTTGTCGCAACCCTTCTCTTTAAAGATAAATTTACCAAAGAAGAACGCAACTCTGGTTTGACAAACATCATCATGGGCTTGTCATTTATCACTGAGGGAGCGATCCCATTTGGTGCAGCAGACCCAGCTCGTGCGATTCCTAGCTTCATCCTTGGTTCGGCAGTAGCAGGCGGACTCGTTGGTCTTGCAGGAATCAAACTCATGGCGCCACACGGAGGAATCTTCGTCATCGCTCTTACTTCAAATGACCTTGCCTTTGTATTGGTTGGCGCAATTGTAAGTGGTGTGGTTTATGGTTACCTACGCAAACCACAAGCATAAAAAGGATTAGAATAGAAAGATTGTTACCATTTGGTGCAATCTTTTTCTCTATTCGAAATGGCTGTGAAATATGGTATAATAAAAGAATGGCAAACAAGAATACTACAAAAACAAGACGGAGACCGTCTAAAGCAGAACTCGAAAGAAAACAGGCTATCCAGAGGATGTTGATTTCCTTAGGAATTGCCTTGTTATTGATTATTGCAGCCCTCAAACTCGGTGCAGCAGGTGTCACTCTTTACAATCTCATTCGACTGGTGGTCGGAAGTTTGGCCTATGTGGCCATAGGTGGTCTCCTCATCTATCTTTTTCTTTTTAAATGGATCCGCAAGCAAGAGGGACTTCTGTCAGGATTTCTCTGTATCTTTGCTGGCTTACTCTTGATTTTTGAGGCCTACTTGGTATGGAAATATGGCTTGGAGCAGTCAGTCCTAAAAGGGACCCTGTCTCAAGTTATGACGGACCTGACTGGTATGCGGGTGACTAGCTTTGCTGGTGGAGGCCTGCTTGGTGTTGGACTCTATATCCCCATATCCTTTCTTTTCTCCAATATCGGATCGTACTTTATTGGAGTTCTCTTGATTCTAGTTGGGGCACTCTTGGTTAGTCCCTGGTCTATTTATGATGTTGCAGCCTTTATTGGAGCTCAGTTCAGATCCTTCATAGAAAAACAGGAACAGAGAAAACAGGAACGCTTCATCAAGAGAGAAGAAGAGAAGGCTCGTCAAGAAGCTGAAGAAGCCGCCAGAATTCAGAGAGAACAAGAAGAACAGGATGCATTACCGCTTCCTCCTGTAGATCCTGAAACGGGAGAAATCTTATCAGAGGTACCAGACTACGATTTCCCCCAAATTCCTGAGGAAGAGTGGATCGAACCGGAGATTATCCTCCCTCAAACTGATTTTGACGTTCCAGATGTGGAAGAAGACTTTGAGGATGAAGAGGTGCAGGTTGATTTTTCTGCCAAAGAAGCTCTCGAATACAAACTGCCAAGCTTGCAACTCTTTGCGCCAGATAAACCCAAAGATCAGTCCAAGGAAAAGAAGATTGTTCGAGAAAATATCAAAATTTTAGAAGAAACCTTTGCTAGCTTTGGTATCAAGGTGACGGTGGAACGGGCTGAAATAGGACCATCAGTTACCAAGTATGAAGTCAAGCCAGCAGTTGGTGTACGGGTTAACCGCATTTCCAATCTGGCAGATGACTTAGCGCTAGCTCTGGCGGCCAAGGACGTCCGGATTGAGGCACCAATACCTGGTAAATCCTTAGTCGGAATTGAGGTTCCTAACTCAGAAATCGCGACTGTTTCCTTCCGAGAACTCTGGGAACAGTCTCAGACTAAACCAGAAAATCTCCTCGAAATTCCTCTGGGTAAGGCTGTCAATGGAACTGCCCGCACCTTTGACCTTTCCAAGATGCCCCACCTACTCGTTGCAGGTTCGACGGGATCAGGGAAATCAGTCGCAGTTAACGGTATTATTGCTAGCATTCTGATGAAAGCAAGACCAGACCAAGTCAAGTTTATGATGGTGGATCCAAAGATGGTTGAGCTATCAGTTTACAACGACATTCCTCATCTCTTGATCCCAGTTGTGACCAATCCACGCAAGGCCAGCAAGGCCCTGCAAAAGGTTGTGGATGAGATGGAAAACCGTTACGAACTCTTTGCCAAGGTTGGTGTGCGAAATATCGCTGGTTACAATGCCAAGGTTGAGGAATTTAATAGCCAATCTGAGTACAAACAAGTACCGCTGCCTTTGATTGTTGTCATTGTGGATGAGTTGGCAGACCTCATGATGGTGGCTAGCAAGGAAGTGGAAGATGCCATTATTCGTCTCGGACAGAAAGCGCGTGCCGCAGGGATTCACATGATTCTCGCAACGCAGCGTCCATCGGTTGATGTTATCTCTGGTCTTATCAAAGCCAATGTCCCATCTCGTGTGGCTTTTGCAGTCTCATCAGGTACAGATTCACGAACCATCTTGGATGAGAATGGAGCAGAAAAACTGCTTGGTCGAGGAGATATGCTCTTTAAACCAATTGATGAAAATCATCCAGTCCGTCTGCAAGGTTCCTTTATCTCGGATGATGATGTTGAACGTATCGTAAACTTCATCAAGGCTCAGGCAGATGCGGACTACGATGACAGCTTTGACCCAGGAGATGTTCCTGAAAATGAAGGAGATTTTTCTGATGGTGAAGCTGGTGGCGATCCGCTTTTTGAAGAAGCTAAGGCTTTGGTTATCGAAACCCAGAAAGCTAGCGCTTCAATGATTCAGCGTCGTTTGTCAGTTGGATTTAATCGTGCGACCCGCCTGATGGAAGAACTCGAAATGGCAGGTGTCATCGGTCCAGCTGAGGGAACCAAACCACGAAAAGTATTGCAACAATAAAAAAATAGCTTCTTTCCAAATTTGGAAAGAAGCTATTTTGGTGATTACTGGTTCGTTTTAGTTTCAGAACTCGTCGTATTTGACTGTGTTCCATTATCGCTTGTTTCTTTATTTGTAGCTGGTGTAGAAGAGTCCTGAGTTGTTGTTTTCTGTTCTTCTTTTTTCTCCTCTTTCGTGTTTGATTGAGAAGTTTCTTCTTGTGGGGTATTTTCTTTAGTAGAAGTGTTGTCCTTGTTAGGTGTAGTATTTTCCTGAGGGGATTCCTTTTGAATTTCCTTGACAACAGTTGTTTGGGTTGTCGTCGGTTCTTTCTTGTTGTTTTTGTTATTATCCATGGCGTTCATGATGGTGATAGTAGCAGTGATGAGACCAAGGATACTACCGATGGTAGCAATCGTTTTTTGAAAGACAGTAAATCCCTTTTTGATGTGTTCTGTTTTTGGTTTTGAAGTTCTACGATAGTTAGACATGATACTCTCCTTTAATTATGATTTATTATACCTCATTTCTTTAAAAAAATCTTAAAAAAAGAGAAACCTCCCTTTCTTGTCGCAGGTCTCTTTTCGTGATACAATAGAAGGAGTGATTTTAGAAAGCGTGAGAAAACATGATCTACTTTGATAATTCGGCGACAACCAAGCCTTATCCTGAAGCACTTGAAACTTACATGCAGGTCGCTTCAAAAATTGTAGGAAATCCGTCTAGTCTCCATCGTTTGGGAGATCAGGCAACACGAATTTTAGATGCTTCCCGGCAGCAAATTGCAGATTTGATTGGGAAGAAGAGTGATGAAATCTTCTTTACCTCTGGCGGAACAGAAGGGGATAACTGGATCATCAAGGGTGTGGCCTTTGAAAAAGCCCAGTTTGGCAAGCACATCATCGTATCAGCCATTGAGCATCCAGCAGTCAAGGAGTCAGCCATCTGGCTGAAAAGTCAAGGTTTTGAGGTAGATTTTGCCCCAGTTGATGAGAAAGGATTTGTAGATGTCAAGGCTCTAGCAAGTTTGATTCGATCGGATACAACGTTAATTTCGGTCATGGCAGTTAACAATGAAATCGGATCTATCCAGCCTATTGAGGCTATCTCAGAACTGTTGGCAGATAAGCCGACTATTTCCTTCCACGTTGATGCAGTTCAGGCACTTGCTAAGATTCCGACTGAAAAATACCTGACGGATCGGGTGGATTTTGCAACCTTTTCGAGCCATAAGTTTCATGGTGTCAGAGGTGTTGGCCTTGTCTATATCAAGTCTGGTAAGAAGATTACGCCTCTTTTAACAGGTGGTGGTCAAGAGGGAGACTATCGTTCGACAACTGAGAATGTAGCAGGGATTGCAGCAACAGCCAAGGCCCTCCGTTTGTCTATGGAAAAATTAGCTATCTTTGCTAGCAAGACAGGGCAGATGAAGGCAGTCATTCGTCAAGCCCTTCTGGATTATCCAGATATTTTTGTCTTTTCGGATGAGGAAGACTTTGCCCCTCATATCCTGACTTTTGGGATTAAGGGGGTTCGTGGAGAAGTCATCGTTCATGCATTTGAAGACTATGATATTTTCATTTCCACAACCTCTGCTTGTTCGTCCAAGGCAGGGAAACCTGCAGGCACCTTGATAGCCATGGGAGTGGACAAAGATAAGGCCCAGTCAGCTGTTCGCCTAAGCCTAGACTTGGAAAATGATATGAGTCAAGTCGAGCAGTTCTTGACCAAGCTAAAATTAATTTACAATCAAACTAGAAAAGTAAGATAGGAGCATTTATGCAGTATTCAGAGATTATGATTCGCTATGGAGAATTGTCAACCAAACACAAAAATCGTATGCGTTTCATCAATAAACTTCGTAATAATATTTCAGACGTTTTGTCTATCTATCCTCAAGTTAAGGTAACCGCAGATCGCGACCGTGCCCACGCATACCTCAATGGAGCTGATTATACAGCAGTAGCAGAATCTCTCAAACAAGTTTTTGGAATTCAAAATTTTTCTCCTGTTTATAAGATTGAAAAGTCAGTGGAAATTCTGAAGTCTGCTGTCCAAGAGATTATGAAGGAAATCTATAAGGAAGGGATGACCTTTAAGATTTCTAGTAAGCGTAGCGACCACAACTTTGAATTGGATAGTCGTGAACTCAATCAAACTCTCGGTGGAGCTGTTTTCGAGGCCATTCCAAACGTACAAGCTCAGATGAAAAATCCAGATATTAATCTTCAGGTTGAGATTCGTGAAGAGGCTGCCTATCTTTCCTATGAAACTTTTCGTGGAGCAGGAGGATTACCTGTGGGAAGTTCTGGTAAAGGTATGCTCATGTTGTCAGGAGGGATTGACTCACCTGTAGCTGGTTATTTAGCTCTTAAACGTGGTGTAGATATTGAGGCGGTCCACTTTGCCAGTCCGCCATACACTAGTCCTGGTGCCCTCAAGAAAGCCCACGATTTGACTCGAAAATTGACCAAGTTTGGTGGCAATATCCAGTTTATCGAAGTGCCTTTCACTGAGATTCAAGAAGAAATCAAGGCTAAGGCGCCAGAAGCCTACCTCATGACCTTGACCCGTCGTTTTATGATGCGCATTACCGACCGTATTCGTGAGATACGAAATGGTTTAGTTATCATCAATGGGGAAAGTCTTGGCCAAGTAGCTAGCCAAACTTTGGAAAGCATGCAGACGATCAACGCTGTGACTAGCACTCCAATTATTCGTCCCGTGGTTACGATGGACAAGTTGGAAATCATTGACATCGCGCAGGAAATCGATACCTTTGAAATTTCAATTCAGCCTTTTGAGGACTGCTGTACTATTTTTGCGCCTGATCGTCCTAAGACTAATCCTAAGATAGAGAATGCTGAGCAGTATGAAAAACGCATGGATGTTGAAGGCTTGGTTGAGCGAGCAGTGGCAGGGATTATGATCACTAAGATCACACCTCAAGCTGAAAAAGATGCTGTCGATGAGTTAATTGATAATCTCCTCTAATCAGAAAATCCAGAAGAATTTAGAATATTAAATGAAAAAAGTTAGTTATTTATCCTTAAAATGGACAATTACTGACTTTTTTTCTATTTTTATGGTATAATGAGATAAAATTTTGAATATAGAGAGTTTTCTGACAATGAATCATTCCTACTTTTACTTAAAAATGAAAGAACACAAACTCAAGGTTCCTTATACTGGAAAAGAGCGTCGTGTGCGTGTGCTCCTGCCAAAGGATTATGAGAAAGACACAGACCGTTTTTACCCTGTTGTTTACTTTCATGATGGGCAAAATGTCTTTTACAGCAAGGAGTCCTATATCGGACACTCTTGGAAGATTATTCCAGCCATTAAGCGGAATCCTGACATCAGTCGCATGATTGTTGTTGCTATTGACAATGATGGTATGGGACGGATGAATGAGTATGCGGCTTGGAAGTTTCAAGAATCTCCTATCCCAGGCCAGCAGTTTGGTGGTAAGGGTGTGGAGTATGCCGAGTTTGTCATGGAGGTGGTCAAGCCTTTTATTGATGAGACCTACCGTACTAAAGCTGATCGCCAGCATACGGCTATGATTGGTTCGTCACTAGGAGGCAATATTACCCAGTTTATCGGACTAGAGTACCAAGACCGAATTGGTTGTCTAGGTGTCTTTTCATCTGCTAACTGGCTTCACCAAGAAGCCTTTAACCGCTATATCGAGCGCAAGAAATTGACGCCTGAACAGCGCATTTTCATCTATGTAGGGACAGAAGAAGCAGACGATACGGATAAGACCTTGATGGCTGGCAATATCAAGCAAGCCTATATCGACTCGTCGCTTCGCTATTACCATGATTTGATTGCAGGTGGAGTAGGCTTGGATAATCTAGTCCTGAAAGTTCAGTCTGGTGCTATCCATAGTGAAATACCTTGGTCGGAAAATTTACCAGACTGTCTCCGATTTTTTGCAGAGAAATGGTAAGTTAGGAAAGGAGAAAGCCAATGCATATTGAAAACCTTAGCCACTGGAGTGGCCACCTCAACCGTGAAATGTACCTCAACCGTTATGGACATGCTGGGATTCCAGTTGTGGTTTTTGCTTCATCTGGTGGCAGTCACAATGAATACTATGATTTTGGCATGATTGATGCCTGTGCTTCCTTTATCGAAGAAGGCCGTGTCCAATTCTTTACCCTATCTAGTGTGGATAGTGAGAGCTGGCTGGCTACTTGGAAAAATAGTCATGACCAAGCGGAGATGCATCGAGCTTACGAACGTTATGTGATTGAGGAGGCGACTCCTTTTATCAAGCATAAGACAGGTTGGTTTGATGGGATGATGACGACGGGGTGTTCGATGGGAGCCTACCATGCACTCAATTTCTTCCTCCAGCATCCAGATGTCTTTACCAAGGTTATTGCCCTCAGTGGTGTTTATGATGCCCGCTTCTTCGTTGGAGATTACTACAATGACGATGCCATTTACCAAAACTCTCCAGTCGATTATATTTGGAATCAGAATGACGGATGGTTTATCGATCGTTACCGTCAGGCTGAGATTGTCGTCTGTACAGGTCTCGGTGCTTGGGAACAAGATGGTCTGCCATCCTTCTACAAGCTCAAAGAAGCCTTTGACCAGAAACAAATTCCAGCATGGTTTGCTGAATGGGGGCACGATGTTGCCCACGACTGGGAATGGTGGCGTAAACAAATGCCCTATTTTCTTGGACACCTGTATCTATAAAAGGAGTTGCCTATGAATTACCTTGTTATTTCTCCCTACTATCCGCAAAACTTCCAACAGTTTACCATCGAGCTAGCCAATAAAGGCATCACCGTTTTGGGAATTGGTCAGGAGCCTTACGAACAACTGGATGAGCCTTTGCGCAATAGCTTGACCGAGTATTTCCGTGTGGACAATCTTGAAAATATAGATGAAGTCAAACGCGCAGTTGCCTTTCTTTTCTACAAGCATGGTCCTATCGACCGCATTGAGTCCCACAATGAATACTGGCTTGAGCTAGACGCAACACTCAGAGAACAATTCAATGTCTTTGGTGCCAAACCTGAAGATCTTAAAAAAACCAAGTTTAAGTCTGAGATGAAGAAACTCTTCCAGAAGGCAGGCGTACCAGTTGTACCAGGCGCTGTTATTCAGACAGAAGCAGATGTAGACCAAGCAGTCGATACGATTGGTCTACCAATGATTGCCAAACCTGATAATGGAGTGGGAGCCGCAGCAACCTTTAAGTTGGAAAGTCAGGAAGATGTAGACCGGTTCAAGAAAGAATGGGACCATTCAACCGTTTATTTCTTTGAGAAATTTGTCACTTCTAGTGAAATCTGTACCTTTGACGGGCTTGTGGACAAGGATGGTAATATCGTCTTTTCAACGACTTTCGATTATGCCCATACACCACTTGATCTCATGATTTATAAGATGGACAATTCTTACTATGTGCTTAAGGATATGGATCCTAAGCTGCGCAAGTATGGCGAGGCCATTGTCAAAGAATTTGGAATGAGAGAACGCTTTTTCCATATCGAGTTTTTCCGTGACGGGGACGACTACATTGCCATTGAGTACAATAACCGTCCTGCAGGTGGCTTTACCATTGATGTTTATAACTTTGCTCACTCTTTGGACCTCTATCGTGGCTATGCAGCTATTGTCGCAGGAGAAGAATTCCCAGAGTCAGAATTTGAACCTCAATACTGTCTAGCTACATCACGTCGTGCCAATGCAAAGTATGTCTATTCAGAAGAAGACTTGCTTGCTAAGTACAGCCAGCAATTCAAGGTCAAAAAAATCATGCCAGCAGCCTTTGCAGAGCTACAAGGGGACTACCTTTATATGCTGACCACTCCGAGTCGCCAAGAGATGGAGCAGATGATTGTAGACTTTGGCAAGCGTCAAGAATAACGATTAGGATGAAAGGAGTTTGACTCCTTTTGTCCTTTTCTTAAAGATAAGTTAAATAAAGCGTTTTCCATAGATTCTTTTAGAAAAGATATTGCTAAAAGGCCTAAAAATTGATAGAATAAGGATTGTCTAAAAAAATTTAAGGAGAATCTATCAAATGGATTTTACATGGGCTATTAAATATGCCACAGAATTCTTGGGAACTGCTATTTTGATCATTCTTGGTAATGGTGCAGTTGCTAACGTTGAACTTAAAGGTACGAAAGGTCACCAAAGTGGCTGGCTCGTTATCGCGGTTGGTTATGGTATGGGGGTTATGATCCCAGCCTTGATGTTTGGTAATGTATCTGGTAACCACATCAACCCAGCTTTCACTCTTGGACTTGCTGTTAGTGGACTTTTCTCTTGGGAACAAGTACCATATTACATCCTAGCACAAGTTTTGGGAGCAATCTTTGGTCAAGCTTTGGTTGTAGCGACTCACCGTCCTTATTACTTGAAGACAGAAAACCCTAACAATATCTTGGGTACCTTCTCAACGATTTCAAGCATCGACCACGGTACAAAAGAATCACGTTTTGCAGCTACTGTTAACGGTTTCCTCAATGAGTTTGTAGGTTCATTTGTTCTTTTCTTTGCAGCACTTGGTTTGACTAAAAACTTCTTTGGTGCTGAGGTTCTTCAATACATGAAACAAATGGCTACTCAAGCTGGACAAACTGTTGATTTAAGTGAATTGGCAGTGAAAGCTCAAGTAGCTCCACATACAGCTGCTGGGATCTCAGTTGCGCACTTGGCACTTGGTTTCCTAGTAATGGCCTTGGTAACTTCACTTGGTGGACCTACTGGACCTGGTTTGAACCCAGCTCGTGACTTTGGACCACGTCTTCTTCACGAACTCCTTCCAAAATCAGTTCTTGGTCAACACAAGGGTGATTCAAAATGGTGGTATGCATGGGTCCCAGTTGTAGCTCCAATTGCAGCGGGTATTGCGGCAGTAGCACTATTCAAACTACTTTACCTATAAGAAATGAAACTGGGGAATCCCAGTTTTTTTTTATAAAATTTCTAAATAAAATAGATATGGCTTGTAAAATATTCGAAAATCCTTTAAAATAAAAGAGTTGGAGGAATTTATGAATGTGAATGAGATTGTTCGGATCGTTCCGACTTTGAAAGTTAATAATCGAAAATTAAATGAAAAATTTTACATTGAAACCCTGGGGATGAAACCTTTGCTGGAAGAGTCTGCCTTTCTTTCCTTAGGTGATCAGACAGCTACGGAGAGATTGATTTTAGAAGAGGCTCCAAGTATGCGAACACGCAGAGTTGAAGGGCTTAAGAAGCTAGCTAGACTCTTGATAAAGGTTGAGAATCCTTCTGAAATCGAGGCCCTCCTTTCTCAAATGAAGTCTCTTCCTCGCCTATTTAAAGGGAACCGAGGGTATGCTTTTGAGATTGTTTCTCCTGAAGAGGATGTGATCCTTGTTCATGCAGAAAATGATATAAGAGATTTGGTACCACTGGAAACCGCTCCTGAATTTTATTCAAATACAAGTATAAAATACGTGAGCCAATTTGAGGTTTCTATGGAGTTGCGTTTACCTGAAGGGACAGAGAGCTTACTTGATCCTGAAGGAGTAGCGCCAGCAATCACCTTTACGAAAGGGCAAGGAGCAGATTTGGCTGTTGAAAACAATGTCACTTGGGATTTGACGATGTTAAAATTTTTAGTCAAGAATTTTGATCTAACCAGTCTTCGTCAGAAATTTGAAAAGACAGGCTACTTTGTCCCTAAGTCTAAAAAATTCTTCCTTGGTAAAGATACCAATAACATTGAATTGTGGTTTGAAGAAGCATGAAGTTGGAAAAAATTCTAAGAAAAATAGAAAATCAAATCGAGGCAGGGATTTATCCCGGGGCCTCTTTTGCGTATTATAAGGATGGTGAATGGAAAGAGTCTTATCTAGGATTGAGTGATCCAGAACGAGACTTGAAGACAGAAACCGGTTTGGTTTATGATTTGGCCAGTGTGAGTAAGGTCGTGGGAGTGGGGACGGTTCTTATCTTCTTGTGGCAGCAGGGCAAATTAGATATTGATCGACCGGTGACGGATTTTTTACCGGAGTGTGATTATCCTGATATCACTATACGGCAACTTTTGACCCATGCTACAGATTTAGACCCCTTTATTCCAAATCGGGACCTCTTGACTGCCCCTGAATTAAAAGAAGCTATGTTTCACCTCAACAGACGAAATAAGTCAGCCTTCCTATACTCGGACGTTCACTTTTTACTCTTAGGATTTCTTTTGGAAAAAATCTTTGACCAAGACTTGGATCAGATTATAGAAGAACAAGTTTTGGGACCATGGGGAATGACGGGAACCAAGTTCGGCCCCGTTGAGCAAGCTGTACCAACAGTGAGAGGAGTAGAGGCCGGAATCATTCACGATCCCAAAGCTCGTCTATTAGGGAAACACGCAGGAAGTGCTGGTTTATTTTCGACTGTTAAGGATTTGCAGACCTTTCTGGAACATTATTTGAAAGATGATTTTGCAGCAGAATTGAGCCGAAATTTTTCTCCCTTAGATGATAAGGAGCGGTCTCTAGCCTGGAATCTGGAAGGGGCTTGGCTCGACCATTCGGGCTATACTGGTACCTTTATCATGTGGAATCGAGAGAAACAAGAAGCGGCTATCTTTTTATCCAATCGAACGTATGAGAAGGATGAGCGTGCCCAGTGGATAGTCGATCGAAATCAAGTCATGGAAATGATTCGTCAAGAGGAGTAGGAAGAAGTATGTCAAAAACCGTAAAAGGAACTCTGTATACAGTAGTGGCAGGGATTGCTTGGGGCTTTTCTGGAACCAGTGGCCAATACCTAATGGCACACGGGATTTCTGCTTTAGTCTTGACCAATTTGCGGCTTATCATTGCAGGCTTGGCACTGGTAGCCTTATCATATATGACTTCAAAGGATAAACTCTATGCTTTTTTAAAAGACAGAAAAAGTCTACTATCTCTTTTGCTATTTGCCCTGTTTGGACTTTTCTTAAACCAGTTTGCCTATCTTTCTGCCATTCAGGAAACCAATGCTGGAACGGCGACAGTTCTCCAGTATGTATGCCCCGTTGGGATCTTGGTTTATACCTGTATCAAGGACAAGGTGGCGCCTACTCTGGCTGAGATTATTTCGATTGGTTTAGCAATTGGAGGAACGTTTCTTATCGCGACGCATGGGAAAGTTGACCAGTTGTCTGTCACACCTGCTGGACTTTTCTGGGGCCTCTTTTCTGCCCTAACCTATGCCCTCTATATCATCCTTCCCATCGTTTTGATTAAGAAGTGGGGCAGTATTTTGGTGATTGGTGTTGGGATGGTTATTTCTGGTATAGTGGCTATTCCCTTCACAGGAGTTTTGCAAGCCAGCATACCAACCAGCTTAGATTTTCTCTTTGCATTTGCTGGGATTATCATCATCGGAACGGTCTTTACCTATACAGCTTTCCTAAAGGGAGCTAGTCTGATAGGCCCTGTTAAGTCTAGTTTATTGGCTTCCATAGAGCCAATTTCTGCCGTTTTCTTTGCCTTTCTGATTATAAAGGAACAGTTTTATGCGATTGATTTTGTCGGTATGTCTATGATTTTACTAGCCGTGACCATTATTTCATTGAAAGATTTACTGCTGGAAATAAAGAGTAAGTAATTAAAAAATCCACTCAATCGAGTGGATTTTGTGTGTATAGATGATTAGTCTTTATTTTCGTGTGGCAAAATCAAGTTCAAGATGATTCCTGTCATGGCTGATAGAGCAGTACCTGAAAGTGTAACTGGGCCAAGTTTGAGGATGGCTCCACCAAGTCCAAGTACTAACATGGCACTTGCGATGATGAGGTTACGCATTTGGCTGAAGTCAACGCGTTCCTTAATCAAAACTTTCAAACCATTGCTGGCGATAACCCCGTAGAGAAGGATGGACATGCCACCAAGCACAGCATTTGGAATGGTTGAAATCAAGGCAGTGAATTTACCTAGGAAGCTAAGAGCAATGGCGATAAAGGCCGCGTTACGGATAACAGAGACAGAAGCGATACGAGTCATCCCGATAACTCCTGTATTTTCTCCGTAGGTCGTATTGGCTGGTCCACCGAGGAAAGCAGATACAGATGTCGCAATACCGTCACCGAGAAGCGTACGGTGAAGTCCTGGTTCTTTCAGGAATTGACGGCCACAGATTTGGCTTAAAACTGTGTGGTCTCCGATGTGTTCTGAAATGGTTACAATAGCGATTGGTAAGATGGCGATTGTTTCAGGACCGAAGTACAAGTTGTACTCTTTAAAGGCTCCACCTGTACTAAATGGCAAGTAGAAACCAGGAATTTCAAACCAATTGGCTTGAAGAACTGGGGTAAAGTCAACCAAACCAAGCATCATAGCGAAGATATACCCACCGATGATGGCAAAGAGGAAAGGAATGATACGAAGGAAACCTTTTCCTTTTGTATTGATAAAGGCGGCAATCAAGAACGTCACGACAGCTACAAGAGCGTTCTTCCAGTTTCCGTCTGCTACAAGTCCAGCATTCGTTACAGCAGAACCAGCAAGACCAAGACCGATAACGATAATCATAGGTCCGATAATGATTGGTGGCAAGAGTTTATCAATCCATTTCGTACCTGCAAAACGAACACTTGCTGCTACAAGGACATAGACAAAACCAGTCAAGATTACCCCCGTTTGAGCAGCAGATACATCGCCCCCCATTTCTTTCATGGCTAGAGACATAGCTGTGATAAAGGCGAATGAAGAACCTAGATAAACTGGAACCTTAAAGCCAGTAGAAATCATGTAGATAAGTGTTCCAATACCGGATGCGAAGAGAGCAACCGATACGGGCATTCCCAAAATTAAGGGAACGAGAATGGTTGCACCAAACATGGCAAATACGTGCTGGAAGCTTAGAAGAATACCTTTACCAGCAGAAGGACGTTGATCAACGTCTAGTAACAAGTCAACAGTTGATTCCTGTTTCATAAAAACCTCACTTTTGGGCACCAAAAAAGAGCCCATTATTTTGCAGCAATAGGCCCTCAGAGTAAGACTTTTTAAAAAATAGCTATCTTTTAAAAATTTATATAAATCTGCGCCTTCGTCACCTCACAGGATGACATTAAAAACCTTTGCTTAGGATAGTATAGCAGAAAAAATTCGTTTTGTAAACGAATTTTTCCCGAGCCCGGAAATGCGAGAGCGAGGTTCGTTTTGTAAACGAATTTTCCCCGAGCCTAAAAATAAGAAAGCGAGGTTGATTTTGTAAATTGTTTTCTGAACTTTAAACAAGGGCGCACTATTGTTTAAAGTGGGCGTTTGTTGGGCATGCCAGCCTTTCTTGGGTACTTGTTAGGTGTTTCCTTTTTCTTTTCGACCACAGTGATGTAGCGCGGATCTCCATTTGGTAGGGCGTAGCTGAGGTTTTCCTCTACCTTACTAAAGAGGAGGTTGAGGGCATTCTTGGCTTCTAGCAATTCCTCAGGAGCATTGCTGGCCTTGAGTGCCAATAGTTTGCCACCGACTTTAAGATAGGGAATGGTCAGCTCAGACAAAACCTGCATACGGGCAACCGCACGAGCCGTCACCACATCAAACTGGGCACGGAAGTTCTTGTCTTGGGCAAAGTCTTCTGCCCGTCCATGGTAGAAGTGAACACCATCCAAATCCAACTCCTGAGCCAAAAGCTGAAGGAAGTTGATGCGCTTATTGAGCGAATCAATGATGGTCACATCCAGCTGAGGATAGAGAATTTTCATAGGCAGACTAGGAAACCCTGCCCCAGCTCCGATATCAAGAAGTTTGATAGTTTCATTTGAAATCAAGCCTTGCAGAATAGGTGCAATCGAATCATAAAAATGTTTGAGATAAACTTCCTCTTTATCTGTAATAGCGGTCAGGTTAATCTTTTCATTCCACTCGACCAAGAGCTCAAAATACCGTTCAAATTGGTTCTTTTGCTGGTCCGAAAGTGGAAGATTTTGCTCAGCTAGTAGGCTGTAAAAAGTTTCTGGTTTCATAGTCGTTTCCTTCTCTAGTATCATCTTATTTTACCATATTCGTTAAAATTTTGATATACTGGTAGTAATCTAAAAGCAGAAAGGAATAAGATTATGACTTGGATTATTCTTGGAGTTTTGGCTCTGATTGTTATTTTTGTGATTGTTAGCTATAACGGTTTGGTTAAAAATCGTATGCAGACCAAGGAGGCTTGGAGCCAGATAGATGTTCAGTTGAAGCGTCGTAATGATCTCCTCCCAAACTTGATTGAAACAGTCAAAGGCTATGCGAAATATGAAGGTTCTACCTTGGAAAAAGTGACAGAACTTCGAAGACAAGTAGCCGCAGCAACTTCACCAGCTGAAGCTATGAAGGCCAGTGATGCCCTTACCCGCCAGATTTCTGGTATCTTTGCAGTAGCAGAGAATTACCCAGACTTGAAAGCTAGTGCTAACTTTATCAAATTACAAGAAGAGTTGACCAATACTGAAAATAAAATTTCTTACTCACGCCAACTCTACAACAGTGTTGTCAGCAACTACAATGTAAAACTTGAAAGTTTCCCAAGCAACATCATCGCAGGACTATTTGGCTTTAAAGCTGCAGACTTCCTTCAAACACCTGAAGAGGAAAAGGCAGTTCCTAAAGTTGACTTTAGCGGTTTAGGTGACTAAGATGTTGTTTGATCAAATTGCGAGCAATAAACGAAAAACTTGGATTTTGTTGTTGGTTTTCTTCCTACTCTTGGCCTTGGTTGGTTATGCTGTTGGCTATCTCTTTATGCGTTCAGGTCTTGGGGGCATGATTATTGCCTTGATCATTGGTCTTATCTACGCTCTGACCATGATCTTTCAATCGACAGAGATTGTCATGTCTATGAATGGGGCGCGTGAGGTTGATGAGCAAACAGCCCCAGACCTCTACCATGTAGTAGAAGATATGGCTATGGTCGCTCAGATTCCCATGCCACGTGTTTTCATCATTGAGGATTCTTCTTTAAATGCCTTTGCGACAGGTTCGAATCCGCAGAATGCAGCTGTCGCAGCCACTTCGGGCCTTCTGGCTATCATGAATCGCGAGGAACTGGAAGCTGTTATGGGGCATGAGGTCAGTCATATTCGAAACTACGATATCCGCATTTCGACCATTGCTGTTGCCCTTGCCAGTGCCATTACCCTTCTGTCTAGTATGGCAGGACGGATGATGTGGTGGGGTGGCGCAGGTCGAAGACGGAGTGATAATGATCGTGATGGAAATGGTTTGGAGATTATCATGCTTGTCATCTCTCTCCTAGCAATTGTTTTGGCTCCCTTGGCAGCAACCTTGGTGCAACTTGCAATTTCCCGTCAGAGGGAATTTCTAGCGGATGCATCCAGTGTGGAACTGACTCGCAATCCTCAAGGGATGATCAATGCCTTGCGTAAGTTGGAGAATAGCGAGCCGATGCATCACCATGTTGACGATGCCAGCAGCGCTCTTTATATCAATGATCCTAAGAAAAGTGGCGGACTTCAAAAACTCTTTTATACCCACCCACCTATCTCAGAACGAATTGAACGTTTGAAACAGATGTAAAAAAAATCCAGAGAGACTTCTCTGGATTTTTGCTTTTAGTATCTCGCTTTTAACTTGTCATCTCACCGAAAAATAGTATAATATATGTAATTCCATATAATTGAGGTGAATGATGTATAAGCGCTGGATGACGTTTTTCTTGATTTTGATTTTTATGCCGATTCATTTGAGTATAGCAGAGAAAATCATGCGAATAAATTCATTACCGCTATCAATCCTTTTTACCCTTGTTGAACTTGCAATATTTTTATATGTAGGAAAAAAGTATGACTTGTTTCACATTCGGAAAATCTACCTAAAAGATATTCTTAAATGTTTTCTTTCATACGCCTTGCTTTTCTTGTTTTATATTTTGGTCAATTTTTTAGGCCCTACCCAATCAGACACAACTCAAACTGTGCAAAGTTTATCACTTTCATGGTCTGTACTTTTTGTGGATCTCTGTGTTTTGGCACCTGTCACGGAAGAAATCTTTATGCGAGGTATGTTACAGGGGATAGTATTTAAGAATACATATTTTGGCTTGTTTGCCACGTCGCTTCTTTTTGCTTATCTGCATGGTCCCTATACTATTCCTAGCTTTATCAGCTATTTAGGTATGGGATTTGCATTTGGGGTAAGGTATAAGACTTCTGACAACCTATGGAATTCCATTCTTTTGCATGTCCTCAATAATCTGGTTGCATTTTGCTTTTTGTATATGAGATAATGATGCATTAGAATGCTTTGAGCTGTAAAATAGTAAAAAATGATTTCTAGCTTATATAATGTAAACAAAAGTCAGAGCATAATCTGTCACGTAAAAGACGCCAGAAGCGCTCTTTATATCAATGATCCCAAGAAAGACGTGTGTAAACAAAATCCAGAGATCGTCTCTGGATTTTTGCTATGTTCAACATTTATAAATCTTGTAAATCAACAACTTCCAAACCACGATCTGTCAAACGATAGATACTCGTACAGACCTCTTTTAAGAAGCGTCTGTCATGCGAAACAGTGATCAGACCGCCGGGATATGAGGCAAATAGTTTTCTGATTTCAGGTTGAGAAGTGGGAGAAAAATTACGTGTAGGCTCATCCAGAAGGAGAAAGTTTGGTTTGCGCAACACTAAATCCAAAAGTAGGAGTTTACCTTGTTGCCCGCCAGATAGGGAGCGGATTTGGTGGTGCATCTCTGGATAGTTGAAATTGAGACTGGCTAGGTGAGATTGGATTTTCTGTAGTTCCTCTTTTTGTCCAGTTTGGCTGAGATAGGCTACTGGAGATAGATCTAATTGCAGTTTTTTATGGTAATCTTGTGGCATAAAACCAAGCGAAATCTCTCTTTTGGCGCTTAGGAGTTGCTGCAACTTGGCTAACAGAGTTGATTTTCCAGCACCATTTGGCCCGATGATACCGATTTTATCTTGGCCACGGACCGTTAGTCTTAACTCCTGAGCTAAAATACGCTCTCCAATGGACAAATTTTCTTTTTCCAGTTGGACTAAGACTTTAGAAGCCGGTAATGGTTGGACGTCTGAAAAGAAAAGTTGGATTTGTTCCTCGTCAAGTGGCTTTTGGGTCATGGACTGGGCTTCCTTTTCAAAGCGTTTTTCTTGAGAGAGTACATTTTTCATCTTTTTAGCCAATAGGCGCCCGGCAACATCATTTTTAGTATTTCGCAAAGCATTTTCTACATTCTGCTTAACGCGACGATGTTTTTCCATGGTTTTATCATGGGCTCGTTGGTCGTTAGCAGCTTGCTGGCTTTGTCTGGCAAAACTAGCCTTCCTCTGGTCACTATAGCTATCGTAGTCTAAATGCTCGACTAGTGTTTCTGCTTCTTTCCGGTGTTTGACCAGTCGCAAGTGGACAATAGTATCTGCTGTCTGAGAGAGAAAGTCTTCATCATGGGAAATGAAAATAACTGTTTGCCTCATCTTTCGAATCTGACTTTTTAGCCAATCAACTGTCTCAAGGTCTAAGTCATTTGAAGGTTCATCTAAAAATAGAATCTCAAATGGTTTTGCTAACTCATGGATGAGCTGAACTTTCAAAGCTTCGCCCCCTGATAGACTGCCAATCTCTTGGTCGCTAGCAAAACGGTCGCTATCAAAGTGCAACTCCTCCGCCAAACGATAAAGAATACTGTAGTCTAAATCAGCAGAATCTAAAAAGAAGTAGTCATGTAGAGTCCTATTTTTCAGGATTTCAGGGATTTTTTGAGGAATGCATGCCAGTGATTGAAGGTCAGACTGGATGTCGCCCTTGATAGTAAAATCAGATAATGCTTCCCCCATTAAAGCTCGTAGTAAAGTCGATTTACCATTTCCTTCTTCACCAATAATAGCAACCTTTTCTCCGTCTTGGATAGTCATGGTTAGGTCAGATACAAGATCTCGTAGATCTTTGTTTTGCGTGATAGTTAGATGATTGATTTTTATCATATTGTTGCCCTTTCTAGAATGTCGATAGTGCATAACAAAAAGCTCTACTTTATCTAGTAGAGCCCAAAGTCACTGTCAAAACTCTATTATCCTCGTTGAAAAAACTCGTCAAACTAGCTTGGAGCTGCCTAACCCAACCCAAGAGGAGCATAGCTTTCTAGTTTTTTGATTTTCAATGAGGACAAGATACTAGAAAATCTAGTATGAAAAGAGCACACAAAAAGAGACAAAAACAAGATCTACTAAATAAAGATTCTTTATTTGATAGACTTAGTTGTTCATGTCTCCCTTACCTCCGAGTATTAGTACCTCTATCCTATACCTTTAAGGAAATTTTGTCAATAGAAAATCCAAAATTCTAAACTCTAAAATCCAAAAACAGGTCCATAAAGAGTTAATACGTGTTTGACGTGCTCGTAATGGAACTTGTCATAGTTACGCCAAGCGGTACGTGCTGGATCGTTTAGTTTTAGGCTCCCTAGTCCAATCAGAAGACTGGTGCGTTGGTAAAATTTCTCAAGGTCGATTAAGATACTGTTGTCCAGCTTTTCTGCTTTTTTTAGTTCCTCAAGAGTGGTGTTCAGCAGCTCTTGCAGTCGAAGATCATCGGCTGTTCCTTGTTTACAGCTTTGGTAGCTTTTATTTAACTCGGATAGGAGTTGGTAAGCTTCGTTGATTAGTTCTTTGTCTTCCATATGAGCATCCTCCTTGCTCTAGTGTATTCTTGCCTATAGTATAGCACTAATAGGAAAGTTTGTCATAGTAAATATGTTAAAAAATGAGATTTTAATATCAAAGTTTGGAAAGCTGACTTATAGCCTTTTCATGGTATAATCAAGTGAGTACATCTTTATGGAGGAAATATGAAGTTAAATATTCAAGAAATTCGTAAGCAACCTGAAGGCCTGCATTTTGAACAAGCTTTAGACCTGGCAGCAGACTTGCGTAAACGGAACCAAGAGATTTTAGATGTCAAAGATATCCTTGCAGTGGGGAAGGTGCAGTACGAAGACCGTCTGTATTTCTTAGACTATCAGTTGTCATATACCATTGTCCTTGCTTCCAGCCGCAGTATGGAGCCAGTTGAGTTGGCTGAGTCTTATCCAGTCACAGAGGTCTTCATGGAAGGAGCGACCAACCAACTGGACCAGGAGGTTCTTGATGATGACTTGGTCTTGCCTATCGAAAATGGGGAAATCGACCTTGCTGAGAGCGTAGCAGATAATATTCTGCTCAATATCCCTATCAAAGTCTTGACGGCAGAAGAAGAGGCGGGCCAAGGTTTTGTGTCAGGAAATGACTGGCAAATCATGACTGAGGAAGAATACCAAGCCCAACAAGCAGTCAAGAAAGAAGAAAACAGTCCATTTGCTGGCTTGCAAGGACTGTTTGATGGAGACGAGTAGATGGTTTTATCCAAGAAACGTGCCCGTCATGTCATAGAGGAAATTATTGCCCTTTTTCCAGATGCTAAGCCTAGTCTTGATTTTCGCAATCATTTTGAACTACTGGTTGCAGTGATGTTGTCAGCTCAGACGACAGATGCAGCGGTAAATAAGGCCACCCCAGGTCTCTTTGCTGCTTTTCCAACGCCACAAGCCATGTCTGTAGCGACAGAGAGTGAAATTGCTTCACACATTTCTCGCCTGGGACTGTATCGAAATAAGGCTAAATTTCTTAAAAAATGTGCCCAACAGTTACTAGACGATTTTGATGGTCAAGTGCCTCAGACTCGAGAGGAATTAGAAAGTCTAGCGGGTGTTGGTCGTAAAACAGCAAATGTTGTCATGAGTGTGGGTTTTGGAATCCCTGCTTTTGCAGTGGATACTCATGTGGAGCGTATCTGTAAGCATCACGATATCGTTAAAAAATCAGCTACGCCACTTGAAGTAGAAAAACGTGTTATGGACATTCTGCCACCAGAGAAATGGTTGGCAGCCCACCAGGCCATGATTTACTTTGGACGAGCTATCTGCCATCCCAAAAATCCAGAATGCGATCACTATCCCCAATTATCTGATTTTAGTAATATTTAAGCGGACTCTGAAAAAGTTTTTGCTTGATTTTAAGGGTGCTTTGTGCTATAGTAAATGGTAACTAAATAGTCCTTTAAACCTGTCCCGTGAGGCAGGCAAGGAGCGCGATAAAGTAGAAGGGTGAAGTCTATACTGTTTATAGTATGGCTCGCTTGGCTATACATTTCAAGTCTCCTTGTAGAAGGAGACTTTTCTTTTTGGAGGTTTGTCATGAAGACAAAAGAAGTTGTAGACGAATTGACTGTCAAACGAGCGATTACGCGAATTACTTATGAGATTATCGAGCGCAATAAAGATTTGAATAAAATTATCTTAGCTGGGATAAAAACGCGTGGTGTTTTCATCGCTCATCGTATCAAAGAACGCTTGGAGCAATTGGAAAACATTACTGTTCCTGTTGTGGAATTGGACACCAAACCTTTCCGTGATGATGTTAAAAGCGGAGAAGATACTTCTTTGATTTCTGTTGATGTGACTGACCGTGAAGTTATCTTGGTGGATGATGTACTCTATACAGGCCGTACTATCCGTGCTGCTATTGATAATATTGTTGGCCATGGTCGTCCTGCGCGCGTGAGTCTTGCGGTGCTAGTTGACCGTGGACATAGAGAATTGCCTATTCGTCCAGATTACGTTGGGAAAAATATCCCAACCAGTCGTTCTGAAGAAATCATCGTAGAGATGACAGAACTTGATGGCCAAGACAGAGTTCTGATTACTGAAGAAGCTTAGAAAGCTGAAGGAGTAGCCATGTCAGAAAATCAACAAGCATTGAACCATGTGGTTTCTATGGAAGACCTTACAGTTGATCAAGTGATGAAATTGATCAAACGAGGGATCGAGTTTAAAAACGGAGCCCAATTCCCCTACGAGAACAAACCTATCGTATCGAATCTCTTCTTTGAAGATTCTACACGGACACATAAGTCCTTTGAAGTGGCAGAGATTAAGCTAGGGTTGGAGCGACTGGACTTTGATGTGAAAACTAGTTCGGTCAATAAGGGTGAGACACTGTATGATACCATCTTGACCCTATCTGCTCTAGGAGTAGATGTCTGTGTGATTCGCCACCCAGAGGTTGACTATTACAGAGAGTTGATTGCGAGTCCGTCGATTACAACTTCTATTATCAATGGTGGTGATGGTTCGGGACAACATCCTAGCCAGAGCTTGCTTGATTTGATGACTATTTATGAGGAATTTGGCCACTTTAAGGGGCTCAAGGTTGCTATTGCAGGCGACTTGGACCACTCACGTGTCGCCAAATCAAATATGCAGATTTTGAAACGCTTGGGAGCTGAACTTTACTTTGCAGGACCTGAGGAATGGAGAAGCCAAGAGTTTGCGGACTATGGACAGTTTGTAACCATTGATGAGATTGTTGATCAGGTAGATGTTTTGATGTTGCTCCGCGTTCAACATGAACGCCACGAAAGTGGAGCGGTCTTTTCAAAAGAATACTACCATGCTCAACACGGCTTGAACCAAGAACGCTATAATAGATTAAAAGAAACAGCAATCATTATGCATCCTGCTCCAGTTAATCGAGATGTGGAAATTGCTGACCACTTGGTTGAAGCGCCAAAATCACGCATTGTCCAACAAATGACCAACGGTGTCTTTGTTCGAATGGCAATCTTAGAATCCGTATTGGCGAGTAGAAACGCCAACTAAAACACAAGACGTTAAAAGACGCCAGTGAGCGTCCACGAGAGGTGAAAATATGACAAAAAGACTTCTAGTATTAGAAGATGGCACAGTTTTTGAAGGCAAGGCCTTCGGAGCAGATATTGATGTAACAGGCGAAATCGTCTTTAATACAGGGATGACCGGCTATCAAGAATCCATTACAGACCAGTCTTATAATGGACAAATCTTGACCTTTACCTATCCTTTGGTGGGAAATTATGGAATTAACCGTGATGATTACGAATCCATTATTCCGACTTGTAAGGGAGTTGTCGTTTTCGAAGAAGCGCGTAGAGCAAGTAACTGGCGCAACCAAATGACCTTGGATGAATTTTTGAAAGCTAAGAAAATCCCTGGTATTTCAGGAATTGATACGCGTGCCCTTACTAAGATTATCCGTAAGCATGGTACGATGCGTGCAACCTTGACTCACGTTGGGGACAGTATGGACCATGTGACGGACCAGCTCCAAGCAACAGTCTTGCCGACAGACAATATCAAACAAGTTTCTACTAAAACTTCCTATCCAGCTCCAGGAGTTGGTTTGAGCGTGGTGCTAGTGGACTTTGGTCTCAAGCACTCAATCTTACGTGAACTTTCTAAGCGCAACTGTAACGTGACGGTTGTTCCTTATTCAACAACGGCAGAAGAAATTCTCCACCTAAATCCTGATGGAGTTATGTTGTCAAATGGTCCAGGTAACCCAGAAGACGTTCCAGAAGCACTGGACATGATTCGTGGTGTGCAAGGAAAAATTCCAATCTTCGGAATTTGTATGGGACACCAACTCTTTGCCATGGCAAACGGGGCTAAGACATATAAGATGAAGTTTGGTCACCGTGGATTTAACCACGCGGTACGTGAGATTGCAACAGGACGCGTAGACTTTACCAGCCAAAACCATGGTTATGCAGTCAGCCGTGAGGACTTGCCAGAGCATTTGATCATTACCCACGAAGAAATCAATGACAAGTCAGTTGAAGGAGTTCGCCACAGATACCAACCAGGTTTTTCTGTACAATTCCACCCAGATGCAGCTCCTGGTCCACACGACGCAAGTTACCTATTTGATGAATTTATCGAGATGATGGAAGCTTTTAAACAAGCAAACTAAGAACGAGTAAAAGCTCGTCGGAGAATTTATGTAACTGAACACGGACGGAAAGCTCGGAATTTAGAGAAACCAACTTGGATTGTCAATCCTTCCTTGGTTTCCTAAAATTCAATCGCTTTCTATTCGTCCTTTGCATCTTATTTAATGTCGCTCTGTGAGGCGACGAATAGAAAGGCAGGTCGTTTCTTTTAGTCGCTATCAGGCGAACTAAAAACTCCCTGCACTAGATTTTTTATCGAAAAATATCGTTTCTCTAAAAAATCGTCGGAGAATTTATTTAATGGCAACCCGAGAGTTGCCGAATAGAAAGGAGAAGATACATTGTTCGCGGAAGTGAACACGCCCTAAGAACTGTGTGAAAAAGATAAACATAGTCTTGACGCTAAAGGCGTCTGCACCGAGTTTCCTATTTTCACTGTGTTCTTTACGGGCTTTGTATCATAAACTATGCCTAAACGTACTGATATTCAAAAAATTATGGTGATTGGTTCTGGTCCGATTATTATTGGTCAGGCTGCTGAGTTTGACTATGCGGGGACCCAGGCCTGCTTGTCTTTGAAAGAGGAAGGTTATGAAGTTGTCTTGGTGAACTCAAACCCTGCCACCATCATGACGGACAAGGAGATTGCGGACAAGGTCTACATCGAGCCAATCACACTTGAGTTTGTAACTCGTATTCTCCGTAAGGAACGTCCAGATGCTTTGCTTCCAACTCTTGGAGGTCAGACAGGGCTCAATATGGCCATGGAATTGTCTAAAAATGGTATCCTAGATGAGCTTGGAGTAGAACTTCTCGGTACTAAATTGTCTGCTATCGACCAAGCAGAGGACCGTGACCTCTTTAAACAATTGATGGAAGAGCTTGAGCAGCCAATCCCTGAATCTGAAATTGTCAACACAGTAGAAGAAGCTGTTGCCTTTGCTGCGTCAATTGGTTACCCAGTTATCGTTCGTCCAGCCTTTACCCTTGGTGGTACTGGTGGTGGTATGTGTGCCAATGAGGAAGAACTGCGTGAAATCGCTGAAAATGGGTTGAAACTGTCACCTGTTACCCAATGTTTGATTGAACGTTCAATCGCAGGTTTCAAGGAAATCGAGTACGAAGTCATGCGCGATTCAGCTGACAATGCCCTCGTTGTTTGTAACATGGAAAACTTTGACCCAGTTGGGATTCATACAGGGGATTCTATCGTATTTGCTCCTGCGCAAACCATGTCGGACTATGAAAACCAAATGCTCCGTGACGCGAGCTTGAGCATTATTCGTGCCCTCAAGATTGAAGGGGGCTGTAACGTTCAGCTAGCCCTTGATCCACACAGCTTCAAGTACTATGTCATCGAAGTAAACCCCCGTGTATCACGTTCGTCAGCCCTTGCTTCTAAGGCGACGGGTTATCCGATTGCCAAATTGGCTGCCAAGATTGCCGTTGGGTTGACTCTAGATGAGGTCATCAATCCAGTTACAGGTTCAACTTATGCTATGTTTGAGCCAGCCCTTGACTACGTCGTTGCGAAAATTCCACGTTTCCCATTTGATAAGTTTGAAAAAGGTGAGCGTCGTCTTGGAACTCAGATGAAAGCGACTGGAGAAGTCATGGCCATCGGTCGGAACATTGAGGAGTCTCTTCTAAAAGCCTGTCGTTCACTTGAAATTGGGGTTCACCACAATGAAATGCCTGAACTGGCAACCGTTTCTGATGATGCCTTGATTGAAAAAGTTGTGAAAGCCCAAGATGACCGTCTCTTCTACGTATCAGAGGCCATTCGCCGTGGCTACACACCAGAAGAAATCGCTGAGCTTACGAAAATTGATATCTTTTATCTTGATAAACTCTTGCACATCTTTGAAATTGAGCAAGAATTAGGTGCCCATCCACAAGATCTAGAAGTCTTGAAAACTGCTAAACTTAATGGTTTCTCAGACCGTAAGATTGCGGAACTCTGGAAAACGACAGCTGAGCAAGTTCGTCAACTTCGCTTGGAAAACAAGATTGTCCCAGTTTACAAGATGGTCGATACCTGTGCGGCAGAATTCGACTCTGAAACACCATATTTCTATTCAACCTATGGTTGGGAAAATGAGTCTATCAAGTCTGACAAGGAATCTGTACTTGTCCTAGGTTCAGGTCCAATCCGTATCGGACAAGGGGTTGAGTTTGACTACGCAACCGTTCACTCTGTTAAGGCGATTCAGGCTGCTGGTTATGAAGCGATCATCATGAACTCAAATCCAGAGACCGTTTCTACCGACTTCTCGGTATCAGACAAACTTTACTTTGAACCATTGACATTCGAAGATGTGATGAATGTCATTGATTTGGAGCAACCAAAAGGCGTTATTGTTCAGTTTGGTGGTCAAACAGCTATCAACCTTGCAGAGCCTTTGGCAAAAGCAGGTGTGACCATTCTTGGTACCCAAGTAGCTGACTTGGATCGTGCCGAAGACCGCGACCTCTTCGAGCAAGCCCTCAAAGACTTGGATATTCCACAGCCACCAGGACAAACAGCAACTAATGAAGAAGAAGCGGTGCTTGCTGCTCGCAAGATTGGCTTCCCAGTCCTCGTTCGTCCATCTTATGTCTTGGGTGGACGTGCTATGGAAATCGTCGAAAACGAAGAAGACCTTCGTTCTTACATGCGTACCGCTGTTAAGGCCAGTCCAGACCATCCAGTCCTTGTCGATTCTTACATCGTTGGGCAAGAGTGTGAAGTCGATGCCATCTCAGACGGGGAAAATGTCCTCATTCCTGGTATCATGGAGCATATCGAACGTGCCGGTGTCCACTCAGGTGACTCAATGGCCGTTTATCCTCCACAAACCTTGTCGCAAAAGGTTCAGGAAACCATTGCAGACTACACCAAACGCCTAGCAATTGGTCTTAACTGTCTTGGTATGATGAACATCCAGTTTGTTATCAAGGATGAAAAAGTCTACGTTATTGAGGTTAATCCACGTGCCAGCCGTACAGTTCCATTCCTTTCAAAAGTAACCAATATCCCTATGGCTCAGGTAGCAACTAAGCTCATTCTTGGTCAAAGTTTATCAGAACTTGGCTACCAAGATGGACTTTACCCTGAAAGTACTCGCGTTCATATCAAGGCTCCAGTCTTCTCCTTCACCAAGTTAGCTAAGGTAGATAGCTTACTTGGTCCTGAAATGAAGTCAACAGGGGAAGTCATGGGTTCTGATGCTACTCTAGAAAAAGCTCTCTATAAAGCCTTTGAAGCTTCTTACCTCCATTTGCCAACTTTCGGAAATGTAGTCTTCACCATTGCAGATGATACCAAAGAAGAAGCCTTGGACTTGGCTCGCCGTTTCCAAAATATCGGTTACGGTATCCTCGCGACAGAAGGAACTGCAGCCTTCTTTGCTAGCCATGGATTGCATGCCCAGCCTGTTGGTAAGATTGGTGATGATGAGAAGGATATCCCAAGCTTTGTTCGTAAAGGAAAAATCCAAGCGATCATCAATACTGTCGGAACCAAGCGAACTGCTGACGAAGATGGTGAGCAAATCCGCCGTTCAGCCATTGAACATGGTGTGCCACTCTTTACAGCACTAGACACAGCAAATGCCATGCTTAAGGTGCTAGAAAGTCGTAGTTTTGTCACAGAAGCGATCTAGTTGAGAAAGAATTTTTACAGTTTTAAAGCCAGCGTCAGAAAACGCTGGCTTTTGCAATACTGATATTGCTTCTTTCAACTATCATTTTTTTTATTTGTAATCATTCTAAAATGTGATATAATAAGCGTGAATTGGAAATAGGTAAACTATTTTCATCATTCTTTCAAAAAATATTCTATTAAGAAATATGTAAAGACAGATTAGAAAGTGTAAAATCCCTATGTCCTCTTATAAAAAAGTCTCTCTTTCTGAGATCAATCAATCTATTGAGACTCCAAATAACAATCATTTTTGGCAAAATCT
Organism: Streptococcus oralis; assembly: GCF_023109195.1. GTDB lineage: Bacteria > Bacillota > Bacilli > Lactobacillales > Streptococcaceae > Streptococcus > Streptococcus oralis_BV. The sequence goes on along the minus strand of NZ_JALDUB010000001.1, from coordinate 812,587 downwards.
AAAAGCATTCTTAGGACCTGGAGCTCTTGTGGCAGTTGGCTATATGGATCCAGGAAACTGGATCACCAGTGTGGTTGGTGGTGCTTCCTACAAATATAGTCTCTTATTTGTTATTTTGATTTCATCCATCATTGCCATGCAACTACAACAGATGGCTGGAAAGCTCGGTATCGTAACTAAGATGGACCTAGCACAGGCAACTGCACATCATGCTCCCAAGTGGCTTCGTTATAGTTTATGGGTGATTTTAGAATTAGCTTTAATGGCGACCGACTTAGCTGAGGTTCTAGGCTCAGCGATTGCCTTAAATCTTTTATTTAAAATACCAATTATGGTCGCTATCCTCTTAACCGTTTTAGACGTATTTCTTTTGTTGTTGTTGATGAAATTTGGCTTCAAAAAAATTGAAGCCATTGTTACGACCCTTATTTTAACCATATTAGCCATCTTTACCTATCTGGTGGCTTTATCCAATCCAAGTATTCAGGGTATTTTGGGTGGTTATTTACCGACTCCAACATTATTTGAAACACCATTACCAGGTCATGAAAGCCAATTGACTTTGGCTCTAGGAATTGTGGGAGCGACAGTCATGCCCCATAATCTCTATCTTCATTCATCCCTATCCCAAACAAGGAAAATCAATCACAAAGATAAGAAGGATGTTCGAAAAGCCGTTCGTTTTATGACCTGGGATTCAAATCTTCAGTTGTCCCTCGCCTTTATTGTCAATTCCTTACTGCTCATTTTAGGGGCCTCTCTCTTTTTTGGTCATGCATCTGAAATTTCAGCTTTCTCCCAAATGTACAATGCTTTACAGGATTCGACAATAGCAGGAGCTATAGCTAGCTCAACTCTGTCAACTTTATTTGCCCTAGCTCTCTTAGCAAGTGGACAAAATTCGACCATTACAGGTACCTTAACAGGACAGATTGTCATGGAAGGCTTCTTGCATCTGAAATTGCCTCAGTGGATGATCCGTATCGGTACCCGTATTTTTGCATTGCTACCTGTGATTATAGTCGCCGTTTTGTTTGGACATCAAGAAAAAACCTTGGATCAGTTATTGGTCTATTCACAGGTCTTTCTGTCAATCGCTCTTCCGTTTTCAATCTTCCCTTTAATCTATCTGACCTCTAAGAAGTCACTGATGGGAGAATTCACCAATGCCAAGTGGAACACCATCCTAGGTTACGCAGTTTCAATCATCTTGACCATTCTCAATATCAAGCTTCTTTTCGATATTTTTTAAACTCGTTTGAAATCAATTATAGTGTCAGCGTGAAGGTTGACAACATAGAAAGTAGTAGTGATTGGTTCATAAAAAGAAGTACAAAAAAAGAACAGTGGTAACTGTTCTTTTTTATCATTATTTGAGACCGTATTTTTTGTTGAAACGATCCACGCGTCCATCTGCTTGAGTGAACTTTTGACGTCCAGTGTAGAATGGGTGTGAGTCTGATGAAATTTCCACACGGATCAATGGGTAAGTTTCGCCTTCGAACTCAACAGTTTCGTTAGAGCGTTTTGTTGAACCGCTAAGGAATTTGTAACCAGTAGTTGTGTCCATGAAGACAACTGGGCGATATTCTGGATGGATATCTTTTTTCATTTTGCAATATTTCCTTTCTGCCATGGTCTCTTTGCGAGCCATAGATTGTTACCATACTAGTCTATCAGATTCTGATAAGTTTGGCAAGTCTTTTCCCTGATTTTATTAAAAATCTTGATAAAAAATCACTCCAGTGTTTACTGGAGTGAGGGTAGAAGAATGATTAATTCTCTTGATTTGGAGCTTTTTCTTCTTGTTGATTTTTTACTTCTGTTTCTTTTACTGGTTCTGCGTTTTCTTCTGCTGATTTAGCCTCTTTTTCAGTTTCAGTAGGTTCTGTTTCCGTTGATTCTGTTACAGTTTCAGCTTCAGCCTCTGTTTCTGTTGGTTCGGCTACTGGCTCAGCTTCTGTTTTTGTTTCAGATTCAGTAGTTTCTTCTTTTACTGGTTCCGCGTTTTCTGCTACTGATTCAGCCTCCACATTAGCTGGTTCCTTAGCTTCTTCTGTTTGCTCGGTTTCCTCTTTAGCAGTCTCTGTTTTCTCAGCAGTAGTTTCTTCTTTTTTACGTTCTTGAGATTCTTTTTTGATTTCTTCGACTGCAGTTTTAACGGTAGAGCTTGTTACACGTCCGACAGTTTGAGCAAAATCTTTACCAGACTCAGCTAATTCAGTAAATGACTCTTTTGTAATTTTACCACCTGACATTGCCAAGAGACCAGTTACAACAAGTGCAATGCTAGCAAGAATAGCCAAAATCAAACCAAAGCCGATTGAAATGCCATATCCACCAAAGTTAGACATGTACTTATTTACATTAAAGAGACTATTTAGTGTGACGAGAGTTGCAATTGCACCCGCAACAATGACACCAATTGAGAACCCTTTAGACATTGCTTTATTCATATTATTCAAGCATGCAAGAACAATAGACACAATAGCCGCGATAATGACAAACCAACCATCACCTTGGTAACCATTCACGCTATAGGACCCAAAAGAACCTGCATTTAAACTAGCCCATGGCAAGAGTGAACCAAGAATGGCTACTCCAGCAGAAATGAGAATATACAAACGATTTTTTTCCATTATTAAGTCTCCTTTTATTCAGTTTGATTTATTATACCATAAACTGAGGTACAAAGAAACCGTATATTTTAAGAATCTAGCATATAAAAGGCCAAGAAAATTCTTTCTTAGCCTTGGTGAATCTGTAGAGCCTCTTTCAGTTCTTTATATATTTGTTCGTTTTCTTCTAGACTATAGGAATTGGCGCCACTGGCTAATGGATGCCCTCCCCCGTCATGTCGTTTGGCTATCTCATTGATAGGGGTGATTTTACTGCGCATTCGCACACGGAAGTGGCCATCAGCTTGTTCAACAAAGATAGCCCAAGCCTTAACAGTATCAATTCGACCAGGTGCCCCAACAATCGCTGCTGTTTCAGCATCCGTAACCTTATATTTTTCCAAGATGTCTTGAGTAAGCAGAACGCGTGCAGCCCCATTCTCATCAACTTCTAAGTGATCATAAACATACCCTTGCAATTTTGCAATCTTGAAGCTCATGGTATCCATTTGACGAGACAGTCCAGCAAAGTCAAAATCAATTTCTCGGAGCTGGCCAGCTATTCTAAAGGTACGGGCACTAGTTGAAGGGTAGAGAAAACGCCCTGTGTCCCCGACAATTCCTGCATAGAGAAGTCGTGCCGCTTCACTAGACAAAGTTAGCTGATTTTCTTGAGCAAATAATGCAATCATCTCACTGGCGCTGCTTGAACTTGTATCCACCCAAGATAGGTCACCATAGATGTCATCATTTGGATGGTGATCGATTTTGATGGTGAAATTAGCTTGTTCGTAGCGTTTATCATCGATACGAGGACGATTCGCTGTATCACAAATAATAGCAAGAGCTCCGTGGTAGTCACTGTCTTGGACAGTATCCATTTCCGCCATCCAGGTTAGAGTTGGTTCGTTATAACCGACTGCTTTGATGGTCTTTTCTGGAAAATGGTGTGTGAGAAGAGCTTTTAAACCTACCTGACTCCCTAAGGCATCTGGATCTGGTTTCATATGACGATGAATGATAATGGTATCGTATTCTTTGATTTTCTCTAAAATTTGCTGGCAAATTTCCATAAATAACCTCAATTCTTTCTCATTTCATTGTAGCACAAGAATTTTTATTTTTAAAATGAAAAAGATATGATATAATGGAGAAAGATAAATTGAGGAGGACGATATGGCATTAGCAAAAATTGTATTTGCCAGTATGACCGGTAATACCGAAGAAATTGCAGATATTGTAGCAGATAAATTGCGTGACTTGGGCTTGGATGTCGATGTGGATGAATGTACGACTGTTGACGCTTCAGACTTCTTGGAGGCGGATATTGCAATCGTTGCGACTTATACTTACGGTGATGGAGAATTGCCAGATGAGATGATGGACTTCTACGAAGACCTAGCAGATCTCAACTTGAATGGCAAAATTTACGGAGTGGTAGGTTCAGGAGATACCTTCTACGATGAATTCTGTAAGGCTGTTGATGACTTTGATCGCGTATTTGTAGCGACAGGAGCAGAAAAAGGTTCAGAGTGTGTTAAAGTGGACCTCTCTGCCGAAGAAGAAGACATCGAACGTTTGGAACAATTCGCAGAAGAATTGGCTGCAAAAGTAGGATAAAAATCAAGCTGCACTGACTGGAAGAAGTCAGTGCGTTTTTTTATTAGTTATTTTGGGATTTTACTAGCCTATTTGGTGGCTTTTTGATACAATAATTCAAATAAAGGAGGAGACTGTATGAATTTAGATATTATTCGGCAAGAAATTGATCAAATCGATGACCAAATCGTCAAGCTCCTAGAAGAACGGATGCATTTGGTTGAGGGAGTAGTTGCCTATAAGAAAGCCTCAGGAAAACCTATTTTAGATACTAAGAGAGAAGAAATCATTTTTGAAAAAGTCAGAAATAGAGTAGAAGATAAGCGCTATCAGGAGACCATTGTTGCTACTTTTTCAGACATTCTCAAACGTTCGCGTGATTATCAGGATCAAAACATCAAATGAAAAAAGAACAATTTTATCCGCTAGGAATTTTTCTGGCTGCAATGGTGGGGGGCCTTGTCCGCTATCTGGTTTCCACTTGGTTACCAGCCAGTCCAGATTTTCCTTGGGGGACCCTTCTTGTCAACTATCTGGGCATTTTCTGCTTGGTCTATCTGGTGAAAGGCTATCTGGTCTATAAGGGAACTAGTAAAGGCTTGGTTTTGGCGCTGGGGACAGGATTTTGTGGTGGCCTGACAACCTTTTCTAGCCTAATGCTTGATGCAGTAAAACTGCTTGATACCGGGCGTTATCTTAGCTTAGGCATCTACTTATTTTTGAGCATCGGTGGAGGCCTACTCTTAGCTTATGTTCTAGGGAGGAAGAAATGGTAGTCGTTTATCTTGCAATCGCCTGCGGGTTCGGAGCCCTAGTGCGGTATTTCTTTTCCCGATACAATCAAGCTTCTAAATTTCCCCTAGGAACTCTCGTCGCCAATCTTCTTGGTTGCTTTTTGATTGGCTTGCTCTACAATCATGTGGAGTCCAAGGAAGTCTATGCTATCCTAGCGACAGGTTTTTGTGGAGGGTTGACGACCTTTTCAACCTTGAATGACGAGCTGCAAAAACTGTTAAGTGACAAGAAGGTATTTTATAGCTATTTAGCCTCAACATACATAGGCGGTTTTCTAGCGATTTTTTTAGGAATTCTGCTATAAATTTCTTTACTTTTAGGTGGAAATTTGGTAAACTGTATCTTGTGTGTAATGGACGCACAAAAATACAGTTTATCCGCTGAGGAAGGTTCCTCAAGATTGACAAAGATAGGAGAATAAAATGAATCCATTAATCCAAAGCTTGACTGAAGGTCAACTTCGTACAGATATCCCATCATTCCGTCCTGGTGACACTGTTCGTGTACACGCGAAAGTTGTCGAAGGAAACCGTGAACGTATCCAGATTTTTGAAGGTGTTGTTATCGCACGTAAAGGTGCTGGCATCTCAGAAAACTACACAGTTCGTAAAATCTCTAACGGTGTAGGTGTTGAGCGTATCTTCCCAATCCACACTCCACGTGTTGAAAAGATCGAAGTTGTTCGTTACGGTAAAGTACGTCGTGCGAAATTGTACTACTTGCGTGCTCTTCAAGGTAAAGCAGCTCGTATCAAAGAAATCCGTCGTTAATTCGACTAAAAAACTCTGCTCATTCAGCAGAGTTTTTCTCTAGCTCCCTTAGTTCAATGGATATAACAACTCCCTCCTAAGGAGTAGTTGCAGGTTCGATTCCTGCAGGGGGCAGTAAACTATTGATTTTACTGGGTATTTGAGGTGTTTCGCCCCAAATTCGCCCCTAAATTTGCGAATATCTCTCTTACTTCCGAATTACTTGCTTCTTCTAGTTCTTTTAATTGATGAGCGTAGACTTCGATGGTGACGTTCATATTCTCATGACCAAGGATTTTTGAAATAGATAGTAATTCAATACGCTTTGCAATCAAAAAAGAAGCATAAGTATGTCTAAGCGAATGAGCATGGACATTTCTACCAACAATTCTTCTCAATGTCTTATTGACTGCTATCTAAGCAATTTATCAAGTCTGGTGATGGCTGGTACTACCTGAAGGCAAAGGGTGAACTTCATACAGAACTAGCTTTCAAAACCGAACCAGATGGTCTGGTGACCGTCGTTGACAAACCAAAAGAAGAAAAATAAAAAAACAGAAAGACTTTCAAATTAGATTACACAAACCGCAAGCAATAGCTTGCGGTTTTTTTGTTTGCAATAATAAAAGCAGTGACCGAAATCAATGCTTATCAGCTGTAGCAAATTCATAGAGCTTTTCTGCCGTTAGAAGCGCCATTTTATCCATGCTTGTTTTTCCTTTTCTAAGATCAGAAACAGTAGTCCATGGAACTCCAGCACCTTGTGAAATAGTAGAAGTAGATATAGAACTGTCTAATAATTCTTGAATAACTTTTCTCATATTCTTTACCTCAATTTTTTATCTTAATCATATTATATAACGGAGAACCGAGGTGTCAAGTGTTTTAATAAATTATTTCAAAATATTTTCACCCTAAACCTGCCCCAAAAAACTTATTATTTTATATTTTTCAATCGTTTTTTTTTATAAAAATCATAAATGACAACAAATCAGAAAGATTGATATATATTATTATGTTTGCAGGGGGCAGTAATTCAATCAAAAAGCACTGAATGATCAGTGTTTTTTGTCTTAAAATAGAAACCATTTCAGATGAAAATGGAGGTGTGGTATAATAGGAGAAAGTATAAGTGCTTATTTGAAGGGGAATTTCTCTCCTTATTATGAGTATTAGGATTTAGTTTTCTGAGAAAAATAATGATGTTTGAGCAAAGAAGGAAATGGAATGAAAATTTCTGGGACAAGTGGTAACGTTACTTTTGACTATGAAAATGGCTATGTTCTAAAAGCAGAGGGAGAGTTGTTGACTGTTGGTAGCTTTATTGTATATAGGTCAAGCATACAGAATTGGGAGCCACCTTACAATCACATTCCTATCACACAGAACGAGATAGATAAACTTGTCGAGGAAGTGAACTCCATGATGACGGAGCAAACAATCCAGATCGAATTTATCTGAGTTAGAGTAGGAGAAGGATGATGAAAATCGATTACAGTGAACGGATAGTCATATGGGATTGGAATGGTTGTGTAATAAAGATAGAACTACCAGATATCATTCATGCGGAATATAATAAAGATGAGAACATGGTGATGGTTTATAGTGGGGAAAATCTTATTAACAAAATCGTTTTCTACTATAGTTTAGAAGGAAAACTATTAGGGCGACAAAATGTAGAGGAAGGGAGACTAGATTGGAATCATAATGGGAAGCATCAGGTTATTTTTCAACATTTACATCATCTTCGATTTAGTCCTAAATATCAGCGTATCTTCAGTATATTTCGCTCATTCAGCGATTTTGACCTTCCATCAGAACTAGAGGTTTATAATTTAGAAGGTGATAAAATCGACCAAATTGAATCTCCTGCAGGGTTTACTATGCTATATATTTCTGAGATAAGTAAAGAAAAACTGAGAATTGTATGTGAAGCTCTTAATGAAGATTGTTTTGATAAATTTGGTCGAAGTGATTTCTATTTTAATGTGGATTTAGAAACTAGAAAATGGATAAAAGATGGCGTAGCCTATTGAGGAAGAGAAAAATAATCCTGATTTTATGATATTCTGGTTGAGAGAATAACTTGCACTAGGAGAATACAAATGAAACCAACAAAACTACAATGGGAAGATGTTATCCAGTTCGAAGAAGTAAAAGGTTACGGTCAGCATATCTGGAAAGATGAGGACAAGTATTATTTAGTTTTAGAAGAGGGAACCGTAGTTTCTTGGTTAGTTGTCTATGAATTACCACAAGAATTATTTACCTTACTAGAGAGTGGAGAACGGACGCTACTTGAAATATCTTGGAAGGTTCAAAACGATTGTTGGCCACCAACGGAAGAAGAAAAGAACGAAATTAGAAAAGATAGAGCTAGAAAAAAGCCAATTGTACTGATTTCCAACCGTAAAAACCAGTTGCTTTTTAGTAATAAAGAACTTGAAATACTTATTCCCCAAGCTGAAGAACAATGGATAGAATCAATGGGCAAACTTCCAGATGATTATGTATCACCACTTAAGTAAGGAATGTATAAATGAAACCAACAAGACTACAATGGGAAGATGTTATCCAGTATGAAGAAGTAAAAGGTTACGGTCAGCATATCTGGAAAGATGAGGACAAGTATTATTTAGTTTTAGAAGAGGGAACCGTAGTTTCTTGGTTAGTTGTCTATGAATTACCACAAGAATTATTTATCTTACTAGAGAGTGGAAAACGGACTCTACTTGAAATATCTTGCAAAGTTAAGCACGATTATTGGCCACCGACAGAAGAAGAAAAGAACGAAATTAGAAAAGATAGAGCTAGAAAAAAGCCAATTGTGCTGATTTCCAACCGTAAAAATCAGTTGCTTTTTAGTGATAAAGAACTTGAAATGCTTATTCCCCAAGCCGAACAACAATGGATAGAATCAATGGGCAAAGTTCCAGATGATTATGTATCGCCACTCAAGTAAAAGAGATATATAATGAAACTGAATTCCAGATATTAGAGAGCTCTAATCCAGTTCACTGAAGCTATGAAAAAGCTTATATCATTTGATTATGGTTAGAAAGGGAGTGGAAATGATAGAAAAGAGAAAACATTATAAAGAACTAGTTCATCTAGGAGAATTTAAGAACAAATTAGTCTATTATGACTTAAAGACAAAGAAATTGTATTTTTCAATTCCAGAAAGAACTTCTAAAAGTCAACAGTACGTTATTCTTTCCCTGATATTACTAGTTCTTCCATTTATTAGATTCCTGAATGGTCTGAAAATTTTTAGTATAGCTGAGCACAAGTATCTTTATTTGATTTTATTCTCTTGTCTTTCCTTACTTTTCGGGAAATTGCTGGATGTCTATTTTAAGAAAGATTTGGATTTGTATCCGGCTCTATTTACAGATTTGGAGTTCTTAGAATTCCTAGAAGTAGTAAAGAAAAGTAGAGCTGTTGTTTCTTCCGTAATTCGTGGTAGCGTTATTAGTTTGTTAGTATCTTTAGTCGCCTTCCTGTTATATCCTAGTTTTTTGCCATTATTTTTCCACTCCATGCTTTTGTTTATTCTCTATTTGTGCCTAGCCAATAATTTACACAAGCGAAAGAAGGTCCTGGAGAGCTTGATAAGAAATGCGCGCGCTAACTAGATTTTTTTTGCCTATGATAAAGAAGAATTAAAAAAGTAAAGAAAGTTGATTTATATGACAACAGAAATGCTGCAATACAAAAATTGTACGGTATTAAAAAACAACAATGATTATGAGATTCTGTGGAGTAGAGGAAAAGAAGTGATTAACTTTTCCATTAGCCAGGAATTAGTAGAACGTCTTTCAAAATCAGAAAAAGATTCTTTAGAAGTAATGTTTTATTGTGAACATCATCGTTGGCCTAAGGCAGATGAGTTAGAAGACTATAATCAAGCGGATACGATTGTACATAGAGGCAATGGATTTATTGTATATGAGACAGACGGCTATTACGAAATTAGCTTCTTTAAAGAAATTGGCGGAGCCATGGGGCCAGAAGTTCGCTATCCTATTACTAAAGAACTGATGGATAAAGCATTTGAATCTTCTAGGGGAGCATATGAAGTCATGATTTATGCTGAAACAGGAAACTGGCCTTTATAGTAAAGTGGATGACATCATAAGAACAGACAAAAAATAGGGAAAACTAATCAGTAGACATTTGGTAAGCAACAAAGGAGATAAAAATGGAATCAATTTATGTAAGTCAAAAAGACATGTTGGAAATTTGTCAAGATGGTGATAAGTATTTCTTGCGTTATCCAACTTTTAATATTACCATGCCAGAAGTAGTTCAAGAAATCCCCAAAGAAGCTGCTGATAGTTATATGTCGGGAGAACATACTGGTAAAGAGTTGATGAATTATGCAGATTATGGTTTTTGGAAATCTAAAAAGCAATATACACAAGATGAATCCGATAAGCTCTTCATCGAAGATCATCCTTCCTTTATTTTGAAAAATCCTGAAAATAGTCGTTGTCTTTTCACAGCAGAGGAATTTAAACAAATTGTCACTCAAGCCATTGTTTCAGAACTGGAACCTAGCGAACTTGATGCAATTGGTATAGTTGATAATCATTTAGAGCTTCTTCTGGTGGATCCAGTCGGCTGGCAGGAAGAGATAGAAGCAATCCATCTAGAAATTTTGCAAGAAAAAATGAATAATTACATTCACTTCCTCGAAAGCAAACAGTATGTAGCACGATACGGTGATCAGTTTGACAAAAAAGTCATCCATATCACATTCCAGTACTCTCCATCTGATAACGGATTGGCCTTTCTCGCGGCGGTTCAGAAAGTATTACAACCCACTGATATGAGCTTGAAGGTAGAATTGCCGGAGTGATAAAGGGAGCGGAAACGCTCTCTTTTTTGTGGTATAATTGTACTAGGTTATGACGACTTTTGTTAAATAGGTAAAAATAGCGAACTACTTATGCCGTCAATTGATATGAAGGGGCATTCCTACGATGACTTTCTATCTGCGATTGAACGTCAAGGATACTATGAAATCAAAAATCCACGTGTCTATAAACCAGGAACTAATAAAATTGAGCAAGTTGAAGGGATTTTCAGAATAAATCAATGGAGTAAATAAATGAAAAAATTTGAAATACCAGAGCCTAAAGATTATCAAAATTTTGTAAAAGACTATCGTGAAATAATGAAAGAAGGGAAAGAAGCTGAAGTTTTTCTAGGGACCGAAGCTAAATATCGTTTTCGACAACGAGATTCTTATTACGTGGATAGTACAGATATTGGAGTATTAATGGAATATTGCTTATATCCTTTGTATGTGGAAGGTGATAGGGATATAGCGCGCAGAACCTTTGAAATCTTGAAAGATTTTAGCTTATCGGTTGACCTAGTCAAATTAGATAAGGTAACTGATTATATTTCTATGCAAGGCAGTCGTTTAAGAAGATATACAAGCCTTCCCTTTGTTATTGAAACAGATGAATTGGTAAGAAATATTATAGAAAGCATTTCCCACCTATCAGATGAGCAGAAACGTACTTATACCTATGAAAGACTCTGTAATGTATTAGACCGTAGTCCATTATACAGACAGTGTGATGAAGAAAAGGTAGAGAAGATTCTTAAGGAATTCAAGGAAAAATACTACAATCCACCAGAGGTAGTAGGTTTCATTAAAACAGATGAGAAAATTGAACTAGATGTTACGAGTATAGATGCCATGGGTGTCTCTGATGACCATCTAGAGTTGTTGTTGATTGATGAAAACAAATGGATAGAGTCATTAGAAGAGGAGCATCTCTTGAAACTTCAAGAAAAACTCAATAACTATATCTACTTCCTCGAAAGTAAGCAGTATGTAGAACGATATGGTGATAAGTTTGACAAAAAAATCATCCATATCACATTCCAGTATTCTCCATCAGACAACGGTCTAGCCTTCCTCGCAGCTGTTCAGAAAGTATTGCAACCCACAGATATGAGTTTGAAGGTAGAATTGCCTGAGGATGACACTTTACCAGAGAAGAAGAGCTCATTAGCAGATGTAAGTCATCCCAAACAAGAACAAGAAAAGGTATTTCAAGAGCGATATCTCCAGATTAAAAAAGAATATAAAATTCGCTTAGGATTAGTGATATTTCTATTTACTATATTTGCAATACTAAGCATAGTACTCATTTTTAACCTTTCTAGATTTATCCCACTTGCAGCAACAGCTATGGGAACAGTTGTGCCTTTTAATCATTTTCTGCTAGTTCCGCTATGGGAACAAAAAAAAGAGATAGAAAAAGAACATCCTGAATGGAGAGAGCTTAGCACCAGTGGTATCAGAATTCCCTCATCAGAATCCAGTAAAAGAACTTTAGCAGCTATTGGAACTATTTTGGCCTTATTCTTCTCTTTTGCGATGCTCTACAGACCGGTTAAAGTGAATAAGCCAATACCTAGTATTGAAGAAATCAATAAGATACCAAAATTGGACCGCAAAACACCTAAAACACCAAGCTCTTCTAGTTCTGAAAGAGCTAACTCTTCAGATTCTGGTGCATCGTCTTCTACTGAAGAGAGCACGAAGGAAGAAAGTTCAGGAACGGAATCTTCAAAAGATGAGACACATAACTATGATTTCCATCTTCCCGGAGTTGATGATGAGGAATTGCGTAGAGTCATTGATAGATCCAAAAAAGATTTTAGAGAGAACCATGCTAAAGAACAGACTACAGAATAGATAGATATAAAAGTAGAATTACTAGCTTAATTGAGGGAGCGAAAACCGCTCTCTTTTTGTGGTATAATGGAATATGTGGAGGGTTAGTATGCGTAAAGAATTTCTAGTTTACCAAAATAAAGTATACTCTAATTTTGTGAATTATATAAATGATTATATTCTTCTTTCAAAAGATCCAGCAATGTTGAAAGAAGGCTACGTTCCCTATAGTTCCTATGTAGATGATGCCGGAGAAGGCGTATACGGAAAGCTTGTGCCTTATAGTGAGGTTAGTCAGAGGTATTCGGTTTATGATCGTGTCCTATATAAAGGTCAGGAATTTACAATGGCTGGTCACAAGCATGGGGATGATGATTTTACAGCACCCGATTCTTATGTGCGACTCCTGGTTTTTGATAAAGAATTTCTAATTGAAAACAATTTAGCTGATGATGCGGAATTATTGGATGAGAAATATGGCCAGACCATGTATGCATCAGGAAAAATCCCTGTCAGCGAAGTAACGATTCTACGTCGTAGAAAGGATTTGCCAGTAGACCGAAGGAGAAAAATATGAAATCAGTTATTTTTACAATAAAAAGCAACCAATCACTAAGAATTGGTGAGGTGCTTCAAGCAGAACTTTTTGAATGTTACAGCGTTTCCGCTAAGGATGCAGGATTAAAACCCTCTGCAGACTCTCTTATTTCGGATTTCCATTCTGTTCAGTTTGGGGTCAAAGAGAAGTCTAGTTTAGGGTTCCGTCTATCTTTTGATGGTCAAGCCTATCAGGTATCTGTTCCAGATTTGGCGACAGCTTCTGACTGGACTGGGGCCTTGATGTTCTTGAAAACCTTGCTGATTCTCTTAGATGTAAGTGTGTGCGAACATGATGGTGTTGAGTATGATAAAGATTCCATTCTTGATTTTCATTTCATGGATATTTTCTTATCAGCTCTTTCAGAATTGACTAAGGAAGTAAAAGTCCATCCCATCGTGGAAATTATGGGAGTGAAACGTTCTATTTACATCAATGAACTCTACCTAGGGCAGATTATCCATGTGCCGGACGAGCAACTCTTAAATAGTTATGACCAGCGTTTGCGCTTTACCCAACAGCTAAATGCTTATTACTCTGAGCAGCAAGTTTTTAAAGTAGAGCAAAATGGAGAGGACATCATTATCCCTATCAATTATCTAAATAGTGAAGGACGAACAATCTTACCGGCTCAACCAGAGCTAGAACCTCAATATTTACAAGAGTATCGAGGAAGTAAGGTTGCAGTTGCACGACTATTTATCATGACAGCCGATGGGGAAAAACTAGCCGAGGTTCCTTATCGACAGTTCTTAGAGTCGTTGACTGAGGGCATCTATATGCTAGATGCCAAGTATGTTCTTGTGGACCCGATTTCTCCTGAAACTCTGCAAGCTGTCTTGAAAAAGGGAGGATTTTAAGAAAAATTCCTGTTCAGTTAACGTTTTCAGATGTTAGAAAATAATGAAGAAGATAGTGTAAAGATAATCATCTGAAAAGTCTCTCAGATGGTTTTAAGTTTTTCGCATGTTGATTCTACTTATATTTTTTATGCTATAATGAGACTAGAATTAAAACTCTCATTCAACAGGTAAAAATAGCGAACTACTTATGCCAACGATTGACACAACGGGGCATTCTTACGATGATTTTCTATCTGCGATTGAACGTCAAGGCTATTATGAAATCAAAAATCCACGTGTCTATAAACCAGGCACTAATGAAATTGAGCAAGTTGAAGGAATTTTCAGAATAAATCAATGGAGTAAATAAATGCAGACATATAAATTGAAAAATAAAGAAAATTATCAAAATTTTGTAAAAGACTATCGTGAAATAATGAAGGAAGGGAAAGAAGCTAAAGTTTTTCTAGGGACCGAAGCTTGGTATCGTTTTCGACAACGAGATTCTTATGAACTTCATAGTACAGATATTGGAGTATTAATGGAATATTGCTTATATCCTTTGTATATGGAAGGTGATAGGGATATAGCGCGCAGAACCTTTGAAATCTTGAAAGATTTTAGCTTATCGGTTGACCTAGTCAAATTAGATAAGGTAACTGATTATATTTCTATGCAAGGCAGTCGTTTAAGAAGATATACAAGCCTTCCCTTTGTTATTGAAACAGATGAATTGGTAAGAAATATTATAGAAAGCATTTCCCACCTATCAGATGAGCAGAAACGTACTTATACCTATGAAAGACTCTGTAATGTATTAGACCGTAGTCCATTATACAGACAGTGTGACGAAGAAAAGGTAGAGAAGATTCTCAAGGAATTCAAGGAAAAATACTACAATCCCCCTAAGGTAGTAGAGCTATAGCAAACGCCATAGTGAATGTAAGAGTTGTGGAGAATTTTAAATGAGAAAACAGGAATTATTAGACTTTTTAAAATTTAATAGTAACAAACTTAGATATTATACTGTGTACTTAAATAAAAAAGTTTTAGAGCAGTTTGCGATAGGGTATTATCAGGATTTAAGTGCAAATAGATTTATAGTGTATGAGGTGACTGAACGTCAACAGTTATATGAAAAAGCTAGTTTTGAAAGAGAAAAGGATGCTATTGAAGAATTATATGAGATTGTAAAGTTTAGATGTAGGATTAAAAGTATCCCTATTCTGTTAGAGGTTTCAGAAATTGATGCAATCGGAACGAGTGATACAGACTTGGAACTTTTATTAATTGATGGTAATCTTTGGCTTCCAGATACCGAAGAGGAGCATCTCTTGAAACTTCAAGAAAAACTTAACAACTATATCTACTTCCTCGAAAGCAAGCAGTATGTGGCACGATACGGTGATAAGTTTGACAAAAAAGTCATCCATATCACATTCCAGTATTCCCCATCAGACAACGGTCTAGCCTTTCTCGCAGCTGTTCAGAAAGTATTGCAACCGACTGATATGAGCTTGAAGGTAGAATTGCCGGAGTGATAAAGGGAGCGGAAACGATGCTAGCTATTTTTATTGATTCTATAGGTGACAAGTCAGGAACCTATAAGTTGTTAAGAAACCATTCATCCTTGCCTCTTTCTTTAATCCAATCTAGAATCAAAGATCATGACGCGGTGATAGAAGTAGACATGTTAGATTTGGATGGATTGAGAAAGGTTCGAGAACTCATCCGTGAGTTGAGTGCTATTGGGACCAAGGTTACGATGAGGGATTCGACTGGTATTATCTCCTTAGAAATAGTAAATAATCTTATTTCTACTTTTGAAGAGATTGCGGCAGAGAGAGAAGAACTGGATGCTCTGATGTTTGAAGAGGAAGAGTAATTGATTTGTTAGTTTCTAAAGGTAACTCGTTTGTCACGAATTCAATATTCAAAAAGAACACCCCGGAAGTTAGAGTGTCATCTCTACCTTTTGGGGTGTCGTTTATTTTTAATAGTTAAGCATTTTAAAGTACCCACGTACGGATAGCATGGGCAACGCCAGATTCATCATTTGTTTTGGTGATGTATTTGGCGATTTTTTTGAGTTCTGGATTTCCATTTTCCATAACAACGGGATTTCCAACGACTTCCAGCATGGTGCGGTCATTCTCTTCGTCACCGATCGCCATGGTTTCATCTTTGGTCAATCCGAGTTTTTCAGCTAGATGGGTAATAGCTGAACCCTTGTCTACATTCTTTTTAAGGAGTTCGAGGTAGAAAGGAGCAGATTTGTTGATGGAGAAGCGCTCGTAAAATTCTGCTGGAATTTTTTCAATCGTAGCGTCGAGAATTTCTGGTTCATCGATAAACATACACTTGACGATTTCCTTGTCAGCCATTTCTTCAGGAGTGCGGTAGAAGATGGGCATGCTGACGAGGGTTGATTCGTGCACCGTGTACTTTCCGATATTGCGATTGGCAGTATAGATACCGTCCTTGGTAATAGCGTGCATGTGGACACCGAGCTTGCGACTGAGAAATTCCATATCCAGATAATCCTCATAGGTCAAGGATTCGCTGATAATCTCATGGCCAGTAGCAGTTTCTTGGACAAGGGCACCGTTGAAGGTCACGACATAGTCACCTTGGTCTCTTAACTGCAAGTCGTCCAGAAGTTTGGCAACACCTGCGATAGGACGACCCGTTGCAATCACGACTTTGACGCCAGCTTCTTTGGCATCTTGGATGGCAGAAAAGACTTCCGGAGTGATTTCTTTTTTACTGTTAACCAGGGTACCATCGATATCGACGGCGATTAGTTTAATACTCATAAATTTCCTCTATTCGTTCTTATTTGGGGTAAAATGATCGTTCTCAATCAAGTGTAAAAATTGCTGGGTGATACTTGCGAAGATGCTATTTTGGTCCAACATTTCTTTCGGGAAATAGAAACGATTGTCTCCATGGCGACTGCCAGCAAGGGATTGGACGATAGGAGACAGGCTAGAGAGTTCAGCCAGTTCTCCATTTTTTTGTAGAATCTCAATCTGTGTCCGTGGATTTTCAGATTCGGGACGATAGATATCATAAGGGAGGTCAAAGTTCTTATGAATGGCAGTATAGTAGTCTGGATCAAAACCGATTTCTTCAACCAGTTGTCTCATGGTTGCGAGTTGGTCTTGGTCTTTTTCTGAAAAAGTAATGGATTTAAAGACCTTGCGGTTGACAAAACGTTGCGACAAGTCGGCTAGTATCTTGTCAGGACTGGTCATCCAGAGTTGGAAGTAGGTATTCATCACGCCGTCATCAAGTGCCAGATAATCAGATAGAGTAACTTTCTTTTCAAAAAAAGGTAGCAAATGAGGAGAAGTGCGTGCAAAGAAGTCCTTGTCTTCAGGATAGAGTTCCTTAGCGCGTTTGAGGAGATTCTGTAGAAGAACCTCCATGGCGCGTGTTGCTGGGTGGAAATAAACCTGCATATACATCTGGTAGCGACTGAGAACGTAGTCTTCGATGGCATGCATGCCGTTGCGCTGAAAGGCGATCCCATTTTCGACAGGACGAATGACTCGGAGGATGCGAGTCAGGTCAAATTCCCCATAAGATGCTCCTGTAAAATAAGAGTCGCGCAATAGATAGTCCATGCGATCCGCATCAATCTGACTAGAAATGAGCTGCACGACCTGCTTGTTAGGATAGGTATGGTCGATAACACTGGCTACCTTTTCTGGGCAATCTGGCGCTACTTGTAGCAGGACTTGGTGAATCTCTGTCTCAGGACTTTGGATGATTTCCTGAGTAATGGCTTCATGATTTGTATCAAAAAGATTTTCAAAAGTATGCGAGTAGGCACCATGCCCAAGGTCGTGTAGGAGAGCAGCGGTCATGGTCAAGAGAGACTCAGCAGGATCCCATTCTTCAGGGTATTTTTCTTCAAAAATCTCCGTGATACGTCGAGCAATCTCATAGACTCCCAAACAGTGGGAAAAGCGACTGTGCTCACCACCATGGAAGGTATAACTGGAAGTCCCTAGCTGTTTGATACGGCGAAGACGTTGAAATTCTTTTGTATTGATCAAGTCGTATATGACCTGATTATTGACGTGGATATAGTTGTGAACTGGGTCACGGAATACTTTTTCGTTCATATGACCATTATAGCAAAATCCTGCTCTTTTTGGTAAAATAGTAGGACAAGAGACAAGAAAGAGGATTTGATGTGAAGATTCGGATGCGAAATACGATTCAGTTTGATGAACAATTGGAAGTCATTGACCAACTCTATGACGTGGAAGTGCATAAAAAGGGAGATTATAGCTATCTGCTTTTCTACAATGAGGAAAAGGAAAAAGTGGTTCTCAAGTTTCATGAAGAAGAACTGGTGATGACCCGTTTCTCGAGTCCCAAAACCATCATGCGTTTTCTAAAGGCTAGTGATAGTTTAGCCTATATTCCGACTCCAATGGGGATGCAGGAGTTTATCATCCAAACGAATCACTACAAACTGGATGGGCAAAAGATTGAACTCGCATATCAACTGCAAAATCAAGAGGGACACCCCTTTGCCAGCTATCAATTAGAAATTACTTGGGGATAAGAAAAAGGTTGGCGAATGCCAACCTTATTTGATATAGAGTTCTTGATTTTTTAGGACAATTTCACGAACACTTGCGAATTTCTTGAGTTTTTTAAGTTCTTCAGGATGGGTTACCAGAGTGATAACATAGCCTTCTTTGCCCATGCGACCTGTACGGCCAGCGCGGTGAGTGTATGTTTCGATATCTCTAGGAACATCAAAGTTTACGACACATTCTAGGCTATCAATGTCAATTCCACGAGCCAGAAGGTCAGTTGCAAGGAGCAGGGTTAGTTGCTTATCTTTAAACTTTTCTAAGATGACTTTTCGAAATTTCACATTGACATCACTAGCGAGGGAGACAGCCAAGATATCGCGATACTGTAGTTTTTCTTCTGCACTTCCAAGGTCTGACAAACTATTAAAGAAGACCAGACCACGGAAATCCTCTACATGTGCTAGTTTTCGTAGCATGTCCACTCGGTGACGTTGGTCTACCTGCATGTAGAAGTGTTGGATGTTGTCCAGTCTTTGACCAGAGAGATCAATGGTGCGCGTGTTTGGTGCAATATTTTCTTGGTCAAACTTGGTCGTCGCACTCATGTAGATGAGTTGGTGGTCACGAGGTGCGTAGTGAGTGATTTTCTCGACAAAGTGAATCTGAGAATCATCGAGCAATTGGTCAAATTCATCCAGGATGATGGTTTCCACATTCATCATCTTGATTTTTTTCAATTTAATCAACTCAAAGATACGGCCAGGGGTCCCAATCAGAATTTCTGGTCCTTTTTTAAGGCGTTCAATCTGGCGTTTCTGACTCGAACCTGATAAGAAGAGCTGAGCAGCTAAGCCGATAGCCTCTGCCCACGTTTTACACACGTCAAAAATCTGTCCAGCTAGTTCTGTATTTGGTGCTAGAATCAAGAGCTGCTGGGCTTTTTTCTTTTGTAGTCTGAGAAGACTTGGCAGGAGGTAAGCTAGGGTCTTACCAGTTCCTGTTGGGCTCACTCCTAGGAGGTTTTCTCCAGCAAGTATAGGCTCAAATAGTTGAGTTTGAATGAGGGTAAATTCTTGGAAACCGAGTTGGTCGCTCAGTTCTTGCCATTCAGTGGGTAGTTTGGTTTTCATTTTTCTGCCTCAAATCTAATGCCAGCAGTCTGGCGCATGGTATAGAGTAAATCATGAACAGAGCCTGCATCATCCAGCCAGTTCTGGTAAAGCGTCTGGTCTGGTTGCTGGATCATCTGTGCGAATGCAGCAACTTCCTCAGTCATCGTATGAGGAGCCTGTTGGATAGGGAGTTGAACTTGATTTCCTTGGTGGTTGGTAAAAATAGCTGAGCGGACATGCTCAATCGTGTTGAGGGTCAAGGTTCCATCTGCTGTGTAAATCTCACAAGGAAGATTGGAAGTGATGTTTTTCCCAGCTTTGATATGAACTTGAAAGTCAGGGTAGAAGAGGATACCGTCTCCATTTAGGTCAATGCTATTGTTAAGCTGTTTAGCCTGATAAGTCGCGTCTTGAGCCTTTCCAAAGAGGCGAACGGCAGCATAGAGAGGATAAATCCCCAAGTCCATAAGGGCTCCACCAGCAAAACGATCTGAAAAGACATTTGGCGTCTCCCCAGCCAACAAGTTCGGCATCTTGGAAGAATACTTGGCATAGTTGAAATCTGCTCCCCAAATTTGCTTGTCTGCCAAAAAATTCTTGATAGTGGTAAAGGCTTCCTCGTGGTAATTACGAGCTGCCTCAAAGATAAAACAGTGATTTTTCTCAGCTGTCTGTCTCAAATTCAGCCATTCTTGTGGCTGAGTGACAGCTGGCTTTTCAAGAATGACATGCTTGCCAGCAGACAAGGCAGCCTTTGATTGAACAAAATGCAAGGAGTTTGGACTGGCGATATAGACTACATCAAAGGAAGACTTAAAGAAGTCTTCTAATTGATCAAAGAGTTGGATATCCTGATAGCGAGAAGCAAAGGTTGAGGCAGTTTCTAGTTTTCTTGAATAGACTGCAACCAGCTGGTATTCTCCGCTAGCATGGGCTGCTTCTATGAAATGATGGCTGATAGCCCCTGTTCCGATGATACCTAATTTAAGCATAAATACTCCTTTTCCGACTTCAAATCCTTCCTTCATTATAACATAGAAAAGAAGGACTATCCAACAGATGGTAAAAATTTTCAAATGGGCTACGAATTTCTTGGAGAAAGTGGTACAATATTTAGATAAGTAGATGAAATGAGAAGGGGGGAGAAAATGAGATTATTACCAATAAGGAAAATATCACGTCAGTCTAAGCGACTAGCGCTTTTTTTGACTTTTTGTGCAGGATATGTCGATGCTTATACCTTTATCGTGCGAGGGAACACCCTTGTGGCTGGACAGACTGGGAATGTCGTTTTTCTTTCTGTAGGACTCATTCAACAAAATGTGTCGGATGCAAGTGCTAAAGTAATGACCTTGCTTTTCTTTATGATGGGTGTCTTTTTTCTGACATTGTATAAGGAAAAACTACGAATTGTTAAAAAGCCGATTTTGTCCTTGATTCCTCTTGCAGTCCTGTCCCTAATTATAGGCTTTGTGCCGCAAACGGTTGATAATATCTATCTCGTACCGCCCTTGGCCTTTTGTATGGGTCTGGTGACAACTGCTTTTGGAGAAGTGTCAGGTATTGCCTATAATAATGCTTTTATGACAGGGAATATTAAACGTACCATGTTGGCTTTTGGAGATTATTTCCGGACCAAGCATACGCCTTTCCTACGAGAGGGCTTGATTTTTGTTAGCTTGCTTAGCAGTTTTGTCTTCGGAGTTGTTTTTTCAGCTTATTTGACGATTTATTATCAGGAGAAGACAATTCTAGGTGTTCCTCTTATGATGAGTATCTTTTACTTCAGTATGCTTTTTGCTTCTTGGAGAAAAAAAGGAGAGAAATAGCTTAATTTTAATTGATTTTACTTGTAAGAAAAAAGAAGATATGCTATACTTGAAGAGTTGACTATGCACAATCCTGTGCAACCGCACGAACATCGTTGCTCACATAGTGAGTATAAAGTGGTTCGTCCCACGATGCTAGGCGAGTCTTCACAAAAACACGGGGAAACCCTAAAAATCATAGGAGGTGCATAATGAGCACATACGCAATTATCAAAACTGGCGGAAAACAAGTTAAAGTTGAAGTTGGTCAAGCAATCTACGTTGAAAAATTGAACGTTGAAGCTGGTCAAGAAGTTACTTTTAACGAAGTTGTTCTTGTTGGTGGTGAAAACACTGTTGTCGGAACTCCACTTGTTGCTGGAGCTACTGTAGTTGGAACTGTTGAAAAACAAGGAAAACAAAAGAAAGTTGTTACTTACAAGTACAAACCTAAAAAAGGTAGTCACCGTAAACAAGGTCACCGTCAACCATATACAAAAGTTGTCATCAACGCGATCAACGCTTAATTTTAAGGAGAACACATGATACAAGCAGTCTTTGAGAGAGCCGAAGATGGCGAGCTGAGGAGTGCGGAAATTACTGGACACGCCGAAAGTGGCGAATACGGCTTAGATGTCGTGTGTGCATCAGTTTCTACGCTTGCCATTAACTTTGTCAATTCCATTGAGAAATTTGCAGGCTATGAACCAATCTTAGAATTAAACGAAGATGAAGGTGGCTATCTAAAGGTTGAAATACCAGCGGATCTTCCTTCACACCAGAGAGAAATGACCCAGTTATTCTTCGAATCATTTTTCTTAGGTATGGCAAACTTATCGGAGAACTCTTCTGAGTTCGTCCAAACCAGAGTTATCACAGAAAACTAACACGGAGGAAAACATTATGTTAAAAATGACTCTTAACAACTTGCAACTTTTCGCCCACAAAAAAGGTGGAGGTTCTACATCAAACGGACGCGATTCACAAGCAAAACGTCTTGGAGCTAAAGCAGCTGACGGACAAACTGTAACAGGTGGATCAATCCTTTACCGTCAACGTGGTACACACATCTACCCAGGTGTAAACGTTGGACGTGGTGGGGACGATACTTTGTTCGCTAAAGTTGAAGGCGTAGTACGCTTTGAACGTAAAGGTCGCGATAAGAAACAAGTTTCTGTTTACCCAATCGCAAAATAAAAAGGTCCAGTGAACCTTTTTATCCCGAGCCTTGATATTTTAAGGCGAGGAAGCTAGAAGTAGCATAGAATAAGGCTTTCCGAGTTTTCGGAGAGCCTATTTTTTTGTTTTGATATCTATATTTAATTTAATAGAGAGTAGTTAGCCCTGGGTTTGTGATGTATATCTTTTCCTTTTTGGAAAAATTCTGAAATATGGTATAATGAACAGATAGAGAAGTTGGGGGTAAAAGATGAACATTCAACAATTACGCTATGTTGTTGCTATTGCCAATAGTGGTACTTTCCGAGAAGCTGCTGAAAAGATGTATGTTAGTCAGCCAAGTCTGTCTATTTCTGTACGTGATTTGGAAAAAGAGCTGGGCTTTAAGATTTTTCGTCGGACGAGTTCGGGGACTTTCTTGACCCGTCGTGGTATGGAATTTTACGAGAAAGCGCAGGAATTGGTCAAGGGATTTGATGTTTTTCAAAATCAGTATGCCAATCCTGAGGAAGAAAAGGATGAATTTTCCATTGCCAGCCAGCACTATGACTTCTTGCCACCAACGATTACGGCCTTTTCAGAGCGTTATCCTGATTATAAGAACTTCCGTATTTTTGAGTCTACTACCGTTCAAATATTAGACGAAGTAGCCCAAGGACACAGTGAGATTGGGATTATCTACCTCAACAACCAAAATAAAAAGGGCATCATGCAACGGGTTGAAAAGCTCGGTTTAGAAGTTATTGAACTAATTCCTTTCCAGACTCACATTTATCTTCGTGAAGGGCATCCTTTAGCACAGAAAGAGGAATTGGTCATGGAGGACTTAGCTGATTTACCAACGGTTCGTTTCACCCAGGAAAAGGATGAGTACCTTTACTATTCAGAGAACTTTGTCGACACCAGCGCGAGCTCCCAGATGTTTAATGTGACCGACCGTGCTACTTTGAATGGTATTTTGGAGCGAACGGATGCCTATGCGACAGGTTCAGGATTTTTAGATAGTGACAGTGTCAATGGAATCACAGTCATTCGTCTCAAGGATAATCTAGATAATCGCATGGTCTATGTCAAACGGGAAGAAGTGGAGCTTAGCCAAGCTGGGACTCTTTTCGTAGAAGTCATGCAAGAATATTTTGATCAAAAGAGGAAATCATGAAAAAAAGAGGAATAGTAGCAGTCATTGTACTGCTTTTGATTGGGCTGGATCAGTTGGTCAAAAATTATGTTGTCCAGCAGATTCCACTGGGTGAAGTGCGTTCGTGGATACCCAATCTCGTTAGCTTGACCTACCTGCAAAATAGAGGAGCAGCCTTCTCCATGCTGCAAGATCAGCAGTGGTTATTTGCTGTCATTACATTGGTCGTCATGGTAGGAGCCATTTGGTATCTACATAAACACATGGAGGATTCTCTCTGGTTAGTTTTTGGACTGACTTTGATAATCGCGGGAGGTCTGGGTAACTTTATCGACAGAATGAGTCAAGGTTTTGTGGTGGATATGTTTCACCTAGACTTTATCAACTTTGCGATTTTCAATGTTGCTGACAGCTATTTGACAGTTGGTGTGATTGTTTTATTGATTGCAATGCTTAAAGAGGAAGTAAATGGAAATAAAAATTGAAACTGGTGGGCAACGTCTAGACAAGGCTTTGTCAGATCTGACAGAATTGTCACGCAGTCTCGCGAATGAACAAATCAAGGCTGGACAAGTTTTGGTTAATGGGCTAGTCAAGAAAGCAAAATACACTGTCCAAGAGGGGGATATCGTCACCTACCATGTGCCAGAACCGGAGGTTTTAGAGTATGTGGCTGAAGATATTCCGCTAGATATCATTTACCAAGATGAGGATGTAGCCGTTGTTAACAAACCTCAGGGGATGGTGGTGCATCCGAGTGCTGGTCATACTAGCGGAACCTTGGTCAATGCCCTCATGTACCATATCAAGGACTTGTCAGGTATCAATGGTGTTCTCCGGCCGGGTATCGTTCACCGCATTGACAAGGACACGTCGGGTCTCCTCATGATTGCTAAGAATGATGAGGCGCATCTAGCACTTGCTCAAGAACTTAAGGACAAGAAGTCTCTCCGCAAATACTGGGCGATTGTTCATGGCAATCTTCCCAATGATCGTGGTGTGATTGAAGCGCCGATTGGTCGTAGTGAAAAAGACCGTAAGAAACAGGCAGTGACTGCCAAAGGTAAGCCAGCTGTGACTCGTTTTCAAGTCTTGGAACGCTTTGGAGACTATAGTTTGTTAGAGTTGCAACTAGAGACAGGACGTACCCATCAAATCCGTGTTCACATGGCTTATATTGGCCATCCAGTTGCTGGGGATGAGGTCTATGGTCCTCGTAAGACTTTGAAAGGACATGGACAGTTTCTCCATGCTAAAACTCTAGGATTTACCCATCCGAGAACAGGTGAAACCTTGGAGTTCACAGCAGATATTCCAGAGATTTTTAAAGAAACTCTGGAAAGATTGCGAAAAAATGAGAATAGATAAAAGAGTTGAGATGCCTTGTCTCAACCTTTTTCATTTCAAGTCTTTTCTATTTTAAAGTATTCATGTTATAATGGATAAATATGAAGAATCGGAGTTAGAATATGAAGTACAAACGAATCGTCTTTAAGGTAGGGACTTCCTCCTTAACAAATGAAGACGGGAGTTTATCAAGGAGTAAAGTAAAGGCAATTACCCAGCAATTGGCTATGCTGCATGAGGCTGGACATGAGTTGATTTTAGTGTCATCTGGAGCAGTTGCCGCTGGATTTGGAGCTTTGGGTTTTAAAAAGCGTCCTACTAAGATTGCAGATAAACAAGCTTCGGCTGCAGTAGGACAAGGATTGCTGCTAGAAGAGTACACAACCAACCTCCTCATGCGTCAAATCGTTTCTGCACAAATCTTGCTGACCCAGGATGATTTTGTAGATAAACGTCGTTATAAGAATGCCCATCAGGCCTTGTCTGTGTTGCTTCATCGTGGTGCAATCCCCATCATCAACGAGAATGACAGTGTCGTTATTGACGAACTCAAGGTGGGTGATAATGACACTCTGAGTGCCCAGGTAGCGGCGATGGTTCAAGCGGATCTTTTGGTTCTCTTGACTGATGTGGACGGTCTCTATACTGGAAATCCCAACTCAGATCCAACAGCCAAACGTCTTGAGAAAATCGAGACTATCAATCGTGAGATTATTGATATGGCTGGTGGAGCAGGTTCATCAAACGGAACTGGGGGCATGCTGACAAAAATCAAAGCTGCAACTATTGCGACGGAATCAGGTGTGCCAGTCTATATTTGCTCCTCCATGAAATCAGATGCCTTGATTGAGGCAGCGGAGGAGACCAAGGATGGTTCCTTCTTTGTTGCGCAAGAGAAGGGACTTCGTACCCAGAAACAATGGCTGGCCTTCTATGCTCAAAGTCAGGGAACGATTTGGGTAGATGGTGGAGCTGCAGAGGCACTTTCAAAAAACGGGAAAAGTCTCCTTTTATCAGGCGTTGTAGAAGTGGAAGGAAGCTTCTCTTACCACGATATTGTAACAGTGGCTGATAAAGAAACAGGTCAATCTCTTGGAAAGGGACGTGTCCAATTTGGCGTCTCAGCCCTAGAAGATATGCTCCGTTCTCAAAAAGCTAAGGGAGTCTTGATTCACCGTGATGACTGGATTTCCATCACTCCTGAAATCCAGCTGCTCTTTACAGAATTTTAGAGGTGAACGATGGTAAGTACACAAGAACAATTCGAACAGGTACAGGCTGTTAAGAAATCAATCAATACTGCCAGCGAAGCAGTGAAAAACCAAGCCTTGCTAGCCATGGCTGATCATTTATTGGCGGCTACTGAGGAGATATTAGCGGCTAATGCTCTGGATATGGAAGCAGCCAAGGGGAAAATCTCAGATGTCATGCTAGACCGTCTTTATTTGGATGAGGGACGTATAGAAGCGATGGCAAGAGGGATTCGTGAAGTGGTTGCTTTACCAGATCCTATCGGTGAAGTCCTAGAGACAAGTCATCTTGAAAATGGCTTGGTTATCACCAAAAAACGTGTGGCTATGGGGGTTATTGGTATTATCTATGAAAGTCGACCAAATGTGACGTCTGATGCGGCTGCTTTGGCTGTCAAGAGTGGCAATGCGGTCGTTCTTCGTAGTGGTAAGGACGCCTATCAAACTGCCCATGCTATTGTCACAGCTTTAAAGAAGGGCTTGGAGACGACTACCATTCATCCAGAGGTGATTCAACTGGTAGAAGATACTAGCCGTGAAAGTAGCTATGCCATGATGAAGGCCAAGGGTTATCTAGACCTTCTCATACCCCGTGGAGGCGCTGGTTTGATCAATGCTGTGGTTGAAAATGCTATCGTGCCTGTTATTGAGACAGGAACTGGGATTGTCCATGTCTATGTGGATAAGGATGCAGATGAAGACAAGGCTCTAGCCATCATCAACAATGCTAAAACCAGTCGTCCTTCTGTCTGCAATGCTATGGAAGTTTTACTGGTTCATGAAGACAAGGCAGCGGATTTCCTTCCTCGCTTGGAGAAAGTGCTAGTTGCAGATCGAAAAGAAGCTGGACTGGAACCAATTCAATTCCGCTTGGATGAGAAAGCAAGTCAGTTTCTTTCAGGTCGATTAGCTGAGGCACAAGACTTTGACACCGAGTTTTTAGATTATATCCTAGCGGTTAAGGTTGTGAGCAGTTTAGAAGAAGCAGTTGAGCATATTGAAGCTCACAGTACCCATCATTCGGATGCCATTGTGACAGAAAATGCTGCAACTGCAGCCTACTTTACAAATCAAGTGGACTCTGCAGCGGTGTATGTCAATGCCTCAACGCGTTTCACTGATGGTGGGCAATTTGGTCTTGGATGTGAGATGGGGATTTCTACTCAGAAACTGCATGCGCGTGGGCCTATGGGCTTGAAAGAGTTGACCAGCTACAAGTATGTGGTTACTGGTGACGGACAGATAAGGGAGTAAGAGATGAAGATTGGATTTATCGGTTTGGGAAATATGGGAGGTAGCTTGGCTAAGGCTGTTTTGCAGGGTAAGGCGGGTGCTCAGATTCTCCTTGCCAATCGTAGTCAAGCGAAAGTAGATGCTTTCATTGCCAACTTCGGCGGTCAGGCTTCCAGCAATGAAGAAATCTTCGCAGAAGCAGATGTGATTTTTCTAGGAGTAAAGCCTGCGCAGTTTTCTGAACTGCTTGCTCAATATCAGACCATCCTTGAAAAAAGAGAGAGTCTTCTTTTGATTTCCATGGCAGCTGGATTGACTTTGGAAAAACTAGCTAGTCTTATCCCAAGTCAACATCGTATCATTCGCATCATGCCCAATACTCCAGTGGCTATCGGTCAAGGGGTGATTAGTTATGCCATGTCAGCAAACTGTCTTGCTGAGGACGGTGAACTCTTTTGTCAGCTTTTATCCAATGCGGGTCTATTGGTTGAGCTTGGGGATGACTTAATTGATGCGGCGACAGGTCTTGCAGGTTGTGGGCCAGCCTTTGTCTACCTCTTTATAGAGGCTTTGGCAGATGCAGGTGTTCAGTCAGGATTGCCACGAGAAAGGGCTTTGAAAATGGCAGCCCAAACAGTAGTTGGAGCTGGACAAATGGTTCTGGAAAGTCAGCAACATCCTGCGGTCTTGAAAGACCAAGTTTGCAGTCCAGGTGGTTCGACTATCGCTGGTGTAGCAAGTCTGGAAGAACATGCCTTTAGAGGTACCGTCATGGACGCAGTTCAGCAAGCCTACAAACGAACACAAGAATTAGGTAAATAAGAGGTTGGGTGACTCCCAGCCTCTTTTATGGTCGATTGAATGGAGAAGACGCAAAAAGATTGTCACAAAAATCTATTTTTTTGATAGAATAGAAGATAGTAAAAAAGAAATGAGTTAGACATGTCAAAAGGATTTTTAGTCTCTTTTGAGGGACCAGAGGGAGCAGGAAAGACCAGTGTTTTAGAGACTCTACTCCCAATTTTAGAGGAAAAAGGAGTAGAAGTGTTGACGACCCGTGAACCTGGCGGAGTCTTGATCGGGGAGAAGATTAGGGAAGTGATTTTGGATCCAAGTCATACGCAGATGGATCCTAAAACAGAGCTTCTTCTCTATATCGCCAGTCGCAGACAGCATTTGGTAGAAAAAGTTCTTCCAGCACTTGAAGATGGCAAGTTGGTCATTATGGACCGCTTCATTGATAGTTCTGTTGCTTATCAGGGATTTGGCCGTGGCTTGGATATTGATTCTATTGATTGGCTCAATCACTTTGCGACAGATGGCCTTAAACCCGATTTGACCCTCTATTTTGACATTGAGGTGGAAGAAGGACTGGCTCGCATTGCTGCCAATAGTGATCGCGAGGTCAATCGTTTGGACTTGGAAGGCTTGGACTTGCACAAGAAAGTTCGTCAAGGTTACCTTTCTCTTCTGGAAAAAGAAGGAAATCGCATGGTCAAGATTGATGCGAGTCTTCCTTTGGAGCAAGTTGTGGAAACAACCAAGGCTGTCTTATTTGACAGAATGGGCTTGGCTAAATGAAACAAGATCAACTAAAGGCTTGGCAGCCAGACCAGTTTGACCGCTTTGTCCGTATCCTAGAACAAGACCAGCTCAATCACGCCTATCTCTTTTCAGGTTTCTTTGGAAGCTTGGAAATGGCGCAGTTTTTGGCTAAGAGCCTCTTTTGTACGGATAAAGTAGGCGTTCTACCATGTGAGAAATGCCGAAACTGTAAGCTGATTGAACAGGAAGAATTCCCCGATGTTACCTTGATTAAGCCAGTCAATCAGGTCATCAAGACAGAACGCATTCGGGAATTGGTGGGTCAGTTTTCTCAAGCAGGGATTGAAAGTCAGCAGCAGGTCTTTATTATTGAGCAGGCGGAGAAAATGCATCCTAACGCGGCTAATTCTCTGCTCAAGGTCATCGAAGAACCCCAGAGTGAAGTTTACATTTTCTTCTTGACCAGCGATGAGGAAAAAATCTTGCCAACAATCCGTAGTCGGACCCAGATTTTCCATTTTAAAAAGCAAGAAGAAAAGCTCATCCATCAATTAGAACAAGCAGGTCTGGTCAAGAAAAAAGCAACTCTCTTAGCCCAGTTTTGTCAATCACGTGCTGAAGCTGAAAAGTTGGTCAATCAGGCTAGTTTTTGGACCTTGGTGGATGAGAGCGAACGCCTGCTGACCTGGTTATTAGCCAAGAAAAAAGAGAGTTATTTGCAAGTTGCGAAATTAGCCAGCTTGGTAGATGACAAGGAAAAACAAGATCAGGTCTTGCGAATCCTCGAAGTCCTCTGTGGGCAGGATCTCTTGCAAGCAAGGATTCGACAGATTCTACAAGATTTACTAGAAGCTAGAAAAATGTGGCAGGCTAATGTCAGCTTTCAAAATGCCATGGAATATCTGGTCTTGAAAGAAATATAAACTCAATGAAGGATATAGAAAGGAAAGGGCTGGTTTATGGACAAAAAAGAATTATTTGACGCGCTGGATGATTTTTCCCAACAATTACTGGTGACCTTGGCCGATGTGGAAGCCATCAAGAAAAATCTCAAGAGTCTGGTAGAGGAAAATACAGCTCTTCGCTTGGAAAATAGTAAGTTGCGCGAACGCTTGGGCGAGGTGGAAGCAGATACTCCCGTCAAGGCCAAGCATGTTCGTGAAAGCGTCCGTCGAATCTATAAGGACGGTTTTCACGTATGTAATGATTTTTATGGACAACGCCGAGAGCAGGACGAGGAATGTATGTTCTGTGACGAGTTGTTGTACAGGGAGTAGGCATGCAGATTCAAAAAAGTTTTAAGGGGCAGTCTCCCTATGGCAAGCTTTATCTAGTGGCAACACCGATTGGCAATCTAGATGACATGACCTTTCGTGCCATCCAGACCTTGAAAGAAGTGGACTGGATTGCAGCTGAGGACACGCGCAATACAGGACTTTTGCTCAAGCATTTTGACATTTCCACCAAGCAGATTAGTTTTCACGAGCACAATGCCAAGGAAAAAATTCCTGATTTGATTGGTTTCTTGAAAGCAGGCCAAAGTATCGCTCAGGTCTCCGATGCGGGTCTGCCTAGTATCTCGGACCCTGGTCATGATTTGGTTAAGGCAGCTATTGAGGAAGAAATTGCAGTAGTGACAGTTCCAGGTGCTAGTGCAGGAATTTCTGCCTTGATTGCCAGTGGCCTAGCTCCACAACCACATATCTTTTACGGTTTCTTACCGAGAAAATCAGGCCAGCAAAAGCAATTTTTCGACTTAAAAAAAGATTACCCAGAAACTCAGATTTTCTACGAATCGCCCCACCGTGTATCAGATACATTGGAAAATATGCTAGAAGTCTACGGTGACCGCTCGGTAGTCTTGGTCAGGGAATTGACCAAAATCTATGAAGAATACCAACGAGGAAAGATTTCAGAGCTACTAGAAAGTATTGCTGAAACGCCACTCAAGGGTGAATGCCTTCTCATCGTTAAAGGCGCAAGTCAGGATGTGGAGGAAAAGGACGAGGAGGACTTGTTTTCAGAAATCCAATCTCGTATCCAGCAAGGCATGAAGAAAAATCAAGCCATTAAGGAAGTTGCGAAACTCTACCAGTGGAATAAAAGCCAACTCTACGCTGCCTACCACGAATGGGAAGAAAATCAAGAAAATGACTAAACAGGGAAGTTTGCCATCTTCCCTTTTTTTGTTATACTAGTAGAAGAAAAATTAGAAAGATTTGTGGGTGTCAAACAGTCTAGTAGCTTGTTTTGATATGAACTTAGGTTCCACCCAAAGAGGTATTAGTGTCGTGTCTCAATCTTATATCAATGTTATCGGTGCTGGTTTGGCAGGTTCTGAAGCAGCCTACCAAATCGCAGAACGCGGTATTCCAGTTAAACTTTATGAAATGCGTGGGGTCAAGTCAACACCTCAGCACAAAACAGACAATTTTGCTGAATTGGTTTGTTCCAATTCCTTACGTGGGGATGCTTTGACCAATGCAGTTGGGCTTCTCAAGGAAGAAATGCGTCGCTTGGGTTCTGTTATCTTGGAATCTGCTGAAGCTACACGTGTTCCTGCTGGTGGAGCCCTTGCGGTGGACCGTGATGGTTTCTCTCAAATGGTGACTGAAAAAGTGGCTAATCACCCCTTGATTGAAGTGGTTCGTGATGAAATTACAGAATTGCCGACTGATGTTATTACAGTTGTCGCTACTGGTCCTTTAACCAGCGATGCCCTAGCTGAAAAGATTCATGCCCTTAATGACGGTGATGGTTTCTATTTCTACGATGCGGCGGCGCCGATTATCGATGTCAATACCATCGATATGAGCAAGGTCTATCTCAAGTCTCGTTATGACAAGGGAGAAGCAGCCTACCTCAATGCCCCTATGACCAAGCAAGAGTTTATGGATTTTCATGAAGCCTTGGTCAATGCTGAAGAAGCACCGCTGAATTCGTTTGAAAAAGAAAAGTACTTTGAAGGATGTATGCCTATCGAAGTCATGGCCAAGCGTGGCATTAAAACCATGCTTTATGGTCCGATGAAGCCAGTCGGTCTGGAGTATCCAGACGACTACACAGGCCCTCGTGACGGGGAGTTCAAAACACCGTATGCGGTTGTCCAACTTCGTCAGGATAATGCGGCTGGTAGTCTCTACAATATCGTCGGTTTCCAAACCCACCTCAAATGGGGAGAACAAAAGCGTGTCTTCCAAATGATTCCTGGTCTTGAAAATGCTGAGTTTGTTCGTTATGGGGTTATGCACCGCAATTCTTACATGGATTCACCAAATCTTCTTGAGCAGACTTACCGTTCTAAGAAACAGCCTAACCTCTTCTTTGCTGGTCAGATGACGGGTGTGGAAGGCTATGTTGAGTCAGCAGCCTCAGGCTTGGTTGCAGGTATTAACGCGGCTCGACTCTTCAAGGGTGAAAGTGAAGCTATCTTCCCAGAGACCACAGCGATCGGAAGTCTAGCTCATTACATCACTCATGCGGACAGCAAACATTTCCAACCAATGAATGTCAATTTTGGGATTATCAAGGAATTGGAAGGCGAGCGTATCCGTGATAAAAAAGCTCGTTATGAAAAAATTGCAGAGCGTGCCCTTGCCGACTTAGAGGAATTTTTAACTGTCTAATTTTTTTGAAAGAATTGCTCATGATACTATAAAAATCTTAGAAATTGTGATAAAATAGGTAGGATAAAAAAAGGAGAGTAAAAATGGCGAACCCCAAGTATAAACGTATTTTAATCAAGTTATCAGGTGAAGCCCTTGCCGGTGAACGTGGCGTAGGGATTGATATCCAAACAGTTCAAACAATCGCAAAAGAGATTCAAGAAGTTCATAGCTTAGGTATCGAAATTGCCCTTGTTATTGGTGGAGGAAATCTCTGGCGTGGTGAACCTGCTGCAGAAGCAGGAATGGACCGTGTTCAGGCAGATTACACTGGAATGCTTGGGACCGTGATGAATGCTCTTGTGATGGCAGATTCATTGCAGCAAGTTGGTGTCGATACGCGTGTGCAAACTGCCATTGCTATGCAACAAGTGGCAGAACCTTACGTACGTGGACGTGCCCTTCGCCACCTTGAAAAAGGCCGTATCGTTATCTTTGGTGCTGGAATTGGTTCACCTTACTTCTCAACAGATACAACAGCAGCCCTTCGTGCAGCTGAAATCGAAGCAGATGCCATTCTGATGGCTAAAAATGGTGTAGATGGTGTTTACAATGCCGATCCTAAGAAAGACAAGACAGCTGTTAAGTTTGAAGAATTGACCCACCGTGACGTTATCAACAAAGGTCTTCGTATCATGGACTCAACTGCTTCAACCCTCTCTATGGACAACGACATTGACTTGGTTGTCTTTAACATGAACCAACCAGGCAACATCAAACGTGTTGTATTTGGTGAAAATATCGGAACAACAGTTTCAAACAATATCGAAGAAAAGGAATAAGAAAATTATGGCTAATGCAATTGTAGAAAAAGCTAAAGAGAGAATGACCCAGTCTCACCAATCACTTGCTCGTGAATTTGGTGGTATCCGCGCCGGTCGTGCCAACGCAAGCTTACTAGACCGTATCCACGTAGAATACTATGGAGTCGAAACTCCTCTTAACCAAATCGCTTCAATTACCATTCCAGAAGCGCGTGTCTTGTTGGTAACACCATTTGACAAGTCTTCATTGAAGGACATCGAACGTGCCTTGAACGCTTCTGATCTTGGAATTACACCAGCTAATGACGGCTCTGTGATCCGCTTGGTTATCCCTGCTCTTACAGAAGAGACTCGTCGTGACCTTGCTAAAGAAGTGAAGAAGGTCGGTGAGAATGCTAAAGTGGCTGTCCGCAATATCCGCCGTGATGCTATGGATGAGGCTAAAAAACAAGAAAAAGCAAAAGAAATCACTGAAGACGAATTGAAGACTCTTGAAAAAGATATTCAAAAAGTAACAGACGATGCTGTGAAACACATCGACGACATGACTGCCAATAAAGAAAAAGAAATCTTGGAAGTCTAAAAATAAACAGAAAAACTCAGTTGGCATTGCTGGCTGAGTTTTATTCGAAAGAAGGAAATATGAATACAAATCTTGCAAGTTTTATCGTTGGACTTATCATCGATGAAAATGACCGTTTTTACTTTGTGCAAAAGGATGGTCAAACCTATGCACTTTCTAAGGAAGAAGGTCAACATACAGTAGGGGATACGGTCAAAGGTTTTGCCTATACAGATATGAAGCAAAAACTCCGCTTGACCACTCTAGAAGTGACTGCAACTCAGGACCAATTTGGCTGGGGAACGGTAACGGAAGTTCGTAAGGACTTGGGTGTCTTTGTCGATACTGGTCTACCTGATAAGGAAATCGTTGTGTCACTCGATATCCTCCCTGAGCTCAAAGAACTCTGGCCTAAGAAGGGTGATAAACTTTACATCCGTCTTGAAGTGGACAAGAAAGACCGCATCTGGGGACTTTTAGCGTATCAGGAAGACTTCCAACGTTTGGCTCGTCCTGCCTACAATAATATGCAGAATCAAAACTGGCCAGCCATTGTATATCGTCTCAAGTTGTCAGGAACCTTTGTTTACTTGCCAGAGAATAACATGCTTGGTTTCATTCACCCAAGTGAGCGCTACGCAGAGCCACGTTTGGGACAAGTGCTAGATGCGCGTGTTATTGGTTTCCGTGAGGTGGACCGCACCTTGAATCTATCCCTTAAACCACGTTCCTTTGAAATGTTGGAAAATGATGCCCAGATGATTTTGACCTACTTGGAAAGCAATGGCGGTTTCATGACCTTAAATGATAAGTCATCTCCTGAAGACATCAAGGCAACCTTTGGCATTTCTAAAGGTCAGTTCAAGAAAGCACTCGGTGGCTTGATGAAGGCTGGTAAAATCAAGCAAGATCAGTTTGGGACAGAGTTGATTTAAACCTTATAGACATGATAAAGAAACTTGAAGAAATGAGTTTAGAGGAACTCTGTCAACTTTTTCCTATTTTTCTAGTAGAGCATAAGTCAGAGTGGAAAGACTGGTATGAATCGGAAAAAACAAGTCTGAAAAAAATATTGGGTGCAAATGTTATTAAAAGAATAGAACATATCGGTAGCACTGCTATCCCTAATATTTGGGCCAAAAATATCGTTGATATTCTGCTAGAAGTAGGTAGAATAGAGGATTTAGCAAGAGTCAGGGATTTATTGGTGAAGAATGGTTGGCTAGTGATGTCGGAGAGTCCTAACAGGATTTCGCTAAATAAAGGATATACAGAGCAGGGATTTGCTGAGAACGTTTTTCATCTACATTTGCGAATGACGGGAGATCATGACGAGATTTATTTTAGAGATTATCTCTGCCAGCATCCAGATATTGCCCAAGCGTATCAGGAATTAAAACTAAGTTTGTGGAAACAATTTGAACACAATCGAGACGCCTATACAGATGCGAAAACGGATTTTATAAACCACTACGTTTCAGAGGCTAAGTCCAGTAATTTTCAAGAATCAGAAAAGTGTCATCAAAAAACTCTTGATAGGAGAAAGAATTGAGAAAATCATTTTACACTTGGCTCATGACTGAGCGCAATCCTAAAAGTAATAGCCCCAAAGCCATCTTGGCAGACCTCGCTTTTGAGGAGTCAGCCTTCCCAAAACACACGGATGATTTTGATGAGGTGAGTCGCTTTTTGGAGGAGCATGCCAGCTTCTCTTTTAACCTAGGAGACTTTGACGCCATCTGGCAAGAATACTTAGAACACTAGAGACAATGAGATGAGGCTAGTATTTTATTGTTCTCTTTGCTATAATAAAAAGAAATAAACGGATTAGAGAGGTTCTTTATTTGAAGGAACATTCAATAGACATTCAACTGAGTCATCCAGATGACTTGTTCCATCTTTTTGGTTCCAATGAGCGCCATCTTCGTTTGATGGAAGAAGAGCTCGATGTGGTGATTCATGCTCGTACGGAGATTGTGCAGGTTATCGGAGAAGAGTCTGCCTGTGAGGAAGCCCGTCAGGTTATTCAGGCTTTGATGGTCTTGGTGAATCGGGGCATGACGGTTGGCACACCAGATGTGGTGACTGCGATTAGCATGGTCAAAAACGATGAAATCGACAAGTTTGTCGCCCTTTACGAAGAAGAAATCATCAAGGATAATACTGGGAAGCCTATCCGTGTCAAAACCTTGGGTCAAAAACTTTATGTGGACAGTGTCAAACAGCATGATGTGACCTTTGGAATCGGACCTGCAGGGACTGGGAAGACCTTTCTTGCAGTGACCTTGGCAGTGACAGCCCTTAAACGTGGGCAGGTCAAGCGGATTATTCTTACTCGTCCAGCAGTGGAAGCAGGTGAGAGTCTAGGATTTCTTCCAGGTGATCTCAAGGAGAAGGTGGATCCTTATCTTCGACCAGTTTACGATGCCTTGTATCAGATTCTCGGCAAAGACCAAACGACCCGTCTCATGGAGCGTGAAATTATCGAAATCGCGCCCCTTGCCTACATGCGTGGGCGGACCTTGGACGATGCTTTTGTCATTCTCGATGAGGCACAAAATACGACCATCATGCAGATGAAGATGTTCCTGACTCGTTTAGGCTTTAATTCGAAGATGATTGTCAATGGAGATATCAGCCAGATTGACCTACCACGCAATGTTAAGTCCGGTTTGATTGATGCCCAAGAAAAGCTCAAGAATATTCACCAAATCGACTTTGTTCATTTTTCAGCCAAGGATGTGGTTCGTCATCCAGTTGTCGCTCAGATTATCCGAGCTTATGAACCAGCTCCAGTTAAGGTTGAAGAAAAGAACCAAGAAACAGAATAGCAAAAAAGCAGTTCAGATTTGAACTGCTCTTTTTCTGATTTAATGACTGATTGTTGTTAAACAAGTTCGTCGATAGACGTGTGCTCTTTATCGAGCCCTTGAGCAACTGGGAGGCTGGTCAAGTAACCTTGATAAGTGGTAACACCTTGACGCAAGCCCTCATCTTCAGCAATTGCTTGTGCGAATCCTTTGTCAGCCAATGCTTCGATATAAGGAAGAGTGACATTGGTTAGGGCGATAGTAGAAGTACGGGCGACCGCACCAGGGATATTGGCAACGGCATAGTGGAGAACACCATGTTTTTCATAGACAGGTTCATCGTGCGTTGTCACACGGTCAGCTGTCTCGATAACGCCACCTTGGTCAACGGCAACGTCAACGATGACAGAGCCTGGACGCATTTGTTTGACCATCTCATCTGTCACCAATTTCGGTGCTTTGGCACCAGGGATGAGAACTGCACCAATCACCACATCAGCATCTCTCACACTTGCTTCGATGTTGAATGAATTAGACATAAGAGTTTGAATTTGGTTTCCAAAGACTTCTTCTAGAACCGAGAGACGCTTAGCGCTGATATCTAAAATAGTCACTTGAGCACCAAGACCAAGGGCAATGCGGGCAGCATGTGTACCGACGACACCACCACCGATGATAGTTACTTTTCCTTTTGGAACGCCTGGTACACCACCTAGTAGGACACCAGAACCACCAGCTTGCTTAGTAAGGAAGTGGGCTCCGATTTGAACAGCCATACGACCAGCAACCTCACTCATAGGAACGAGGAGTGGTAGTTGTCCTTGATTATCACGAACAGTTTCATAGGCAACTCCTGTTGTTTTTGCTGCTAGCATAGCATCTGCTAATTCTGGAGCAGCGGCCATGTGCAAGTAGGTGAAGAGAAGAAGATCGTCGCGCAAATAACCATATTCAGAAGCTAGTGGTTCTTTTACTTTCACGACCAACTCGGCAGCCCAGGCTTCAGCAGCAGTAGCGACAATCACAGCTCCTTGCTTTTGATAGTCTGCATCAGTAAATCCTGAACCGAGACCAGCATTTGTTTCAATGAGGACACGATGTCCACGACTGACTAAACTGTGGACGCCAGCAGGAGTGAGGGCAACACGGTTTTCATTATTTTTAATTTCTTTTGGAATTCCGATTAACATAGAGATAACCTACCTTTCAATTGACGGTCTTGTTTTAGTTGTCACATTTAAGTTCATAGATCAAAAATGTGATGGTTTTATTGTATATGAAACCGCTTCAAAAATCAAGAAAAACTTGTCATCCAAATTTATTTATGCTAGACTAGTGAGAATCAAGCTCTAATGGAGAAAAAGTATGGAATCAATATTTGTGAAATTTGCCCAGTATCCATCTATAGAAACGGAGCGTTTATTGCTCCGACCTGTAACCTTGGACGATGCAGAAGCTATGTTTGAGTATGCTTCAGACAGAGAAAATACACGCTATACTTTTCCAACAAATCAAAGCTTAGAAGAAACTAAGAATAACATTGCTCAGCTTTACTTGGCTAATCCCTTGGGCCGTTGGGGAATCGAACTAAAAAGCACTGGTCAGTTTATCGGAACTATTGACTTGCACAAGATTGATCCCATTCTCAAAAAAGCAGCTATTGGATACATTATCAATAAAAAGTATTGGAATCAAGGATTGACGACAGAAGCCAATCGTGCCGTGATTGAACTGGCTTTTGAGAAGATTGGAATGAACAAGTTGACCGCTCTTCATGACAAAGACAATCCCGCATCTGGCAAGGTCATGGAGAAATCAGGTATGCGTTTTTCCCACGAAGAACCCTATGCCAGAATGGATAATAAAGAACCAGGTCGAATTATCACAAGAGTTCATTATGTCTTGACCAAGGAAGACTATTTTGCAAATAAATAAGCAGGTGAAAAGATTTTTCAGCTGTTTTTTCTTTCTCTTGCGAATAACTTAAGAGAGGAGAAAATATGGAAGCAATTATCGAGAAAATTAAAGAGTATAAAATCATTGTCATCTGTGCTGGTTTAGGTTTGGCCTTGGGCGGATTTTTCCTACTAAAGCCAACTTCACAAACATCTGTGAAAGAAACAAACTTGCAGGCTGAAGTTGCAGCTGTTTCAAAGGATTCATCATCTGAAAAGGAAATCAAGAAGGAAGAAAAGGAAGAATCTCCTGAACAAGATCTAATCACAGTAGATGTTAAGGGGGCTGTTAAATCGCCAGGGATTTATGATTTGCCAGTAGGGAGTCGGGTTCATGATGCCGTTCAGAAGGCAGGTGGATTGACAGAGGAAGCAGATAGTAAATCGCTCAATCTCGCTCAGAAAGTCAGTGACGAGGCTCTTGTCTATGTTCCAACTAAGGGAGAAGAAGCAGCTAGCCAGCAGACTGGTTCTGGAACGACTCCTTCGACAAGTAAAGATAAGAAGGTCAACCTCAATAAAGCTAGTCTGGAAGAACTCAAGCAGGTCAAAGGCTTGGGAGGAAAACGAGCGCAGGATATTATCGACCATCGTGAGGCAAATGGCAAATTCAAGTCGGTAGATGAATTAAAGAAAGTCTCTGGTATAGGCGCTAAGACCATAGAAAAGCTAAAAGATTATGTCACAGTGGATTAAGAATTTCCCTATTCCTCTAATCTATCTGAGCTTTCTGTTGCTCTGGCTTTACTATGCCATTTTTGGAGTGTCCTATCTCGCTCTGCTAGGTTTTGTTTTTTTGCTGATCTGCCTCTTTTTCCAATTTCCTTGGAAATCGGCTGGTAAAGTTCTAGCGATTTGTGGAGTTTTTGGAATTTGGTTTTTGTTTCAAAATTGGCAACAGACACAAGCTAGTCAGAACATAGTGGATTCTGTTGAGAGGGTACGGATTTTACCAGATACCATCAAAGTCAATGGAGACAGTCTGTCCTTTCGGGGCAAGGCTGACGGCAGCACTTTCCAAGTTTACTATAAACTCCAGTCCGAGGAGGAGAAAGAGTACTTTCAAGCCTTAACAGACCTTCACGAGATAGAGCTAGAAGGGAAAGTCTCTGAACCTGAAGGACAGAGAAATTTTGGTGGATTTGACTACCAAGCCTATCTAAAGACTCAAGGGATTTACCAGACACTGACTATCAAGAACATCCAGTCGCTTAAAAAGGTTAACAGTTGGGATATAGGAGAAAATCTGTCTAGTTTACGTCGAAAGGCTGTAGTTTGGATCAAGACGTACTTTCCAGATCCTATGCGCAATTATATGACAGGTCTTCTTTTAGGACATTTGGACACGGACTTTGAGGAGATGAATGAGCTTTATTCCAGTCTTGGAATTATCCATCTCTTTGCCTTGTCGGGTATGCAGGTGGGCTTCTTTATGGATGCTTTTAAGAAACTCCTCTTGCGATTGGGCTTGACCCAAGAAAAGTTGAAGTGGCTAACTTATCCCTTTTCTCTTATCTATGCAGGTCTGACAGGATTTTCAGCATCGGTCATTCGCAGTCTCTTGCAAAAGTTACTGGCCCAACATGGTATTAAGGGTTTGGATAATTTTGCCTTGACGGTCCTTGTCCTTTTTATCATTATGCCAAACTTTTTCCTAACTGCAGGAGGAGTCTTGTCCTGCGCTTATGCTTTTATCTTGACCATGACTAGCAAAGAAGGCGATGGGATCAAGGCAGTTGCTAGAGAAAGTCTAGTCATTTCCTTGGGAATATTGCCTATTCTATCCTTCTATTTTGCAGAATTTCAGCCTTGGTCTATCATTTTGACCTTTGTCTTTTCCTTTCTGTTTGATGTGGTCTTTTTGCCACTTTTGTCCATCTTATTTATTCTGTCCTTTATTTACCCAGTCACTCAGTTTAACTTTGTCTTTGAGTGGTTGGAGAATATCATTCGATTGGTATCGCAGCTGGCAAGCAGGCCTCTGGTCTTTGGTCAACCCAACGCATGGCTGTTAATTCTACTGTTAATTTCCTTGGCAATACTGTATGATTTTAGGAAAAATATCAAAAGAGTAGCTGGAGTCAGCTTATTGATTATAGGTCTCTTTTTCCTAACCAAACATCCGCTGGGTAATGAAATCACCATGCTGGATGTGGGGCAAGGTGAAAGTATTTTCCTACGGGATGTGACTGGGAAAACTATTCTCATAGATGTAGGTGGTAAGGCAGAATCTGATAAGAAAATCGAGGCTTGGCAAGAAAAGTCGACGACCAGCACTGCCCAGCGTACCTTGATTCCCTATCTTAAAAGTCGAGGAGTAGATAAGATTGACCAGCTGATTTTGACCAATACAGACAAGGAACATGTTGGTGATTTACTGGAGGTGACCAAGGCTTTCCATGTTGGGGAGATTTTAGTATCAAAAGGAAGTCTGACACAGAAGGAATTTGTAGCGGAACTAGAAGCAAGTCAAAACAAGGTACGTAGTGTGGTAGCTGGGGAGAATTTCCCGATTTTTGGCAGTTTCTTAGAAGTCCTATCTCCAAGGAAGATTGGAGATGGGAATCGTGATGATTCTCTGGTTCTTTATGGAAAACTTTTGGATAAGCACTTTCTCTTCATAGGAAATTTGAAAGAGAAGGGAGAGAAGGATCTTCTAAAGCAATACCCTGGCTTAGAGGTGGATGTCCTGAAAGCAGGCCAACATGGTGCTAAAACCTCATCAAATCCAGCTTTCCTAGAAAAAATCAAACCAGAAATTACTCTCATTTCAGTCGGAAAGAGCAATCGTGCGAAACTCCCCCATCAGGAAACCTTGACACGACTGGAAAGTATCAAGAGTAAGATCTACCGAACTGACCAGCAAGGGGCTATCCGCTTTACAGGGTGGAATAGTTGGAGAATTGAAACGGTTCGATAAAATAGACAAACTTTTCGAAAAATTGACTTTTTATCTTGACAAGGAATAGAAAACTTGGTATCATATAAAAGTTGAGAAAAGCAGAAGTGAGAGCTTCTCGCCTTGTGACATCAAGTTGCCTGGCCCTACGGATGAAAAGTTTCTAAGAAACGCTATCATAACGTGCGGGCTTGTATTATTACGAGTCCGCTATTGTTTTTCTCTAATAATAAAAAAGAGGTGAAAACCATAGCAAAGCAAGACTTATTCATCAATGATGAAATTCGTGTACGTGAAGTTCGCTTGATCGGTCTTGAGGGAGAACAGCTAGGCATCAAGCCACTCAGCGAAGCGCAAGCATTGGCTGATAGTGCAAATGTTGACTTAGTATTGATTCAACCCCAAGCAAAACCACCTGTTGCAAAAATTATGGACTACGGTAAGTTCAAATTTGAGTATCAGAAAAAGCAAAAAGAACAACGTAAAAAACAAAGTGTTGTT
The DNA here is from genome assembly GCF_023109195.1 of Streptococcus oralis. Taxonomy (GTDB): domain Bacteria; phylum Bacillota; class Bacilli; order Lactobacillales; family Streptococcaceae; genus Streptococcus; species Streptococcus oralis_BV. Next base: position 770,359 of record NZ_JALDUB010000001.1, on the reverse strand, counting down.
ACTGTGAAAGAAGTTCGTCTGAGTCCAACGATTGACAAGGGTGACTTTGACACAAAACTTCGCAATGCACGCAAGTTCCTTGAAAAAGGAAATAAAGTTAAGGTATCCATTCGCTTTAAAGGGCGTATGATCACCCATAAAGAGATTGGTGCAAAAGTTTTAGCCGAGTTTGCTGAAGCAACACAAGATATTGCGATCATCGAACAACGAGCTAAGATGGATGGACGCCAAATGTTCATGCAGTTGGCGCCAGCAACTGACAAAAAATAATTGTCAGAAAGTTAAATAAAGGAGAAAAAATCATGCCAAAACAAAAAACACACCGCGCATCAGCTAAACGTTTCAAACGTACAGGTTCTGGTGGACTTAAACGTTTCCGTGCTTACACTTCTCACCGTTTCCACGGAAAAACTAAGAAACAACGTCGTCATCTTCGTAAAGCATCTATGGTGCATTCAGGAGATTTCAAACGTATTAAAGCAATGCTTACTCGCTTGAAATAATAGCCTAACAGTAAGTAAACAATTCTAGGAAATATTTGGAGGAAATAAAACATGGCACGTGTTAAAGGTGGCGTTGTATCACGCAAACGTCGTAAACGTATTCTTAAATTAGCAAAAGGTTACTATGGAGCTAAACACATCTTGTTCCGTACTGCAAAAGAACAAGTAATGAACTCTTACTACTATGCATACCGTGACCGTCGTCAGAAAAAACGTGACTTCCGTAAATTGTGGATCACTCGTATCAATGCGGCAGCTCGTTTGAACGGACTTTCATACTCACAATTGATGCATGGTTTGAAATTGGCTGAAATCGAAGTTAACCGTAAAATGCTTGCTGACTTGGCTGTTAACGATGCAGCAGCTTTCACAGCACTTGCAGATGCAGCTAAAGCAAAACTTGGTAAATAATGACAAACTGTTTCATTCTTACTCTCGTGGTTTTTACCGCAAGAGTAGGGTGAAACTTTTTTATTTTCCTTAAACGATTTTCGATTTTAAAGAGTAAATGACAGATTTTTTCAAAGAAAATAGGATATTTCCTGTATAATAGGAATATCTAAAAAAGATTTGGAGTTACAAGAAAATGATAGTAGGTATTGATTTAGGAACGACTAATTCTTTAGTAGGGGTATACCAGGATGGCCAGGTCAAGCTGATTCCCAATGCTTTTGGTGAATATTTGACGCCATCTGTTGTGGCTTTAGATGACAATGATGAGATTATAGTTGGAAAAATTGCCAAGGAACGCTTGGTGACTCACCCAGACAAGACCGTTTCTCAGTTCAAGCGTTTTATGGGGACCAAGCATGAATTGACGCTAGGAAATCGAGCATATAAGGCTGAAGAATTGAGCTCTTTTATCATTCGAAAGTTGGTAGACGATGCAGAGACCTATCTTGGAGAAAAGGTCGAGGAAGTGATTGTCAGTGTACCAGCCTATTTCAATGATGCTCAACGCTATGCGACCAAACTAGCAGGGAAATTTGCAGGTGTTCAGATTGATCGGATTATCAATGAACCTTCCGCAGCGGCTCTTGCTAAAAGATCTATGGTAAACCAAGAAGATCAATCTTTTATTGTAGTCGATTTTGGTGGGGGTACGCTAGATATCTCAGTTGTGGAGCTTTTTGATAATATCGTCGAAATCGTGTCGATTGCAGGGGACAATCGTTTGGGAGGAGAAGACTTCACTGCGGCTATTGCTGAGGAATTTTTAGTCTCCAATAAATTAACCAAGGATACGATTTCCCGTGAATTTTATGGCAAAATTCTGGTACAGGCTGAAAAGACTAAACTAGAACTCAATGAGAAAGAAGAAGTGAAGATGACAGTTCTGGACCAAGAACAGGAATACACTTTAGACTTGAGCTACCAGCGTTTTTATGAGCTTTGTCAACCTCTGCTAGCCCGTGTTAAGGCCGTTTTGGACCGTGCCTTGATGGATGCACGCTATAGCTATGTATCATCAGATAACTTTGTTCTTGTTGGGGGGACTTCGAAACTCCGCTTGGTTCAGGACTTTTTATCCTACTGTATCAATCAAGTGGTGCAGGTTTCGGATGATCCTGATCGGATGATTGCGAGAGGTTGTGCCCTTCTAGCAGGAATCAAAGAACGCCAGGGTGAGATTCGAGATTTGTTGCTGTCTGATATTTGTCCTTTTACACTGGGGATTGAGATAGTTGGAGACCGTTTTTCACCGATTATTGAGCGAAATTCTACCCTACCTGCTTCACGCATTGAGCAGTACTACACGGCTGAATTGGGACAGAGCCAAGTCAAGATAAAGGTCTATCAAGGTGAGATGATGAAGGCATCACAAAACCTGTTTCTAGGAGAATTAGAAGTTCCCGTCCCTGTTAATACTAGAGAAAATGAAAGTTTCACAGTTCGTTTTACCTATGATTTAAATGGGATTTTGGATGTCGAAGTGAAAATTGATTCAACACAGGAAGTCTTTAGCAATGTTATTCTCCAAGATAGTGTTACTCTGACAGAAAAGGAAATCAAGGCTAAGCAAGCAGAGTTGACTCGCTATAAGATTAATGCTCAAGAAACAGAGGTTTATCGTTTCTTGATTGAAAAAGCGAATCGCGTGTACAGTATGCTCTTGGGGAGAAGAAGAGATGAGCTAATGGTTGAAACTAGACGATTTGAAGAAGAGGTCAGTCAAGCATCTGTGTATCATTTGCCAAAACTTTATCAATCATTTTCAAACTATTTAGACTTCCTAGAGCGAGGACTGTAAAAGAGGAGACCTTATGAATATATGGGAAACTTTAGGGATAGAGCCAACGACTGACGTCAAGCTTATTAGAAGGCGTTATGCTGAACTGGTTCGGCTCTATCACCCAGAAGACCAACCAGAAATTTACCAAGAAATTGTTGAAGCTTATCAAAAAGCCTTGACTTATGTGAGATCTAGAAATACAAAACCAGAAAATAGTCTAAGAAAAGCGAGTGACTCTCAAGAAGCTGCTGAACTTGAAGAAGAGGCGAATGAAAAGCCTAACTCTAGTCTCCACTTTGAAAACTTGACTGAAGAAACGAATACTGAGAACGAAGAGTCTGAAAGATCTAGTCTTGATTTCAGTGATTATCAGCAATCGACTGATAAATTCAGCGATTCCTTTAACTTTGAAACCTTTAAAGCAGAAGAGGATAAGCAAAAGTCCACCCTTGACTTTAGTGACTATGATGAGGAAGTTCAGCTAAATGGAGATTCTGAAGAAAGAGCTACGAATACCCTCAACTTTGAAACGTTTGGTGACGAAGAGAACCAAGGGCAAGAAGGAACAACAAGGTCTACTCTTGACTTTAGTGGTTATAATGAAGGAACCTATCTGATCCAAAATGCGATTGAAAGTATTGTTGGAAACGACGGGTATAACCAAGAGGAACAAGAGCATCTATGGCGTCAGTTCTTTCATCAGTATCAGTATGATATGGACATTGTTCAATCCGTTTTAGAGGAAATGGATGTTTATATTTTTAACAAACCGGAGCAATTCTCTATCCTCATCCCCTTGCTGGAAGATTATATACCTGACTTTAAGTACTGGGGCTATTACTATAAGCTGAAGTATTGGAAAGTTAAAAGAGCTATAGCAGAAGAGGAAGGCAGTTCGCTTGAAAGCGCACATGAAGCCACTGAAGAATTCTATTATTCTTATCAACTTTGCCAAGAAATTCTTCAAGATTCTAACCAAGCAAATCAATTGAGCTCTTGGATAGAGTTTTTCAAGCACCCCTATCTGAGCTTTATGGTCTTAGATCAAGTAAATCAAAATCGTCAGATAATCAAGAGTGTGCCCGTTTTAACCTATATTCTTGAAAAAAACCGACAAGTCATATTTGAAGAGGATTATCCACTCTTGAATGACTTGGCTGATTACTTAGACGAAGTAAAAGGGGAGCTGGGAGAAAACGTTGACTTTAGTCACTACTTTCTAGATAATCCAGATGAAGTTGAGGCAGCCTTCTATGAGTTGCTCCATGCTCAGTATGAAGATGAGTATAAACTGTTACGTGATTGGCAATACCTTTTTGAATCAGTCAAAGATCACACGCTCCTACTTGATTTGTTAGAAAAGGTGGACGTCTATCCTTTAACCAATGCGAAAGTGTTAGCCCTCGTTCTCCAATTTGTGGAGCGTTACAGTGATGAGGAATCAAATCCTTACCTGAAAAAACTCCATTTCTGGAAGAGTATCCATTACTATCCTTCAGTGGTAGAGGAGTATGCACTAGATAAAAAAGAAAATTTTGATTACTGGTACAATGAAGGTTATCTTTATGTGGATAAGCTTACTAATAGCGATGAAGATATCAATGATTGGGAGAAGTGGAGAAGCTACTTTAAAGGAAGACCACGCATTCTAACGATTTTACTTCAACAGATCTATAAGGAGTACCATCGATTTACAGATGGCGATCTCCTAAGATATGTTTTAGCTCCTTTTCCTACTTCTAAAATGGCTCCCCAAATGATGACGGAGGAGACAGACCAGAAACTAGAAGAGATGACAGTTTATGCTTATGAACTTAGTCATCCAAAGGCCAAGCTCTCTTATTTGGATTGGAAAAAAAGACAAGTCTTTAAAAATAAGTTTCTTCAGCTTTTCTCTGGTCTCTTTACGATTGTATGTTTGCTACTTAGTATTCTAGAGAGACCTGGTTATAATTCATGGGTTCATGCTGGTATGTTTTCTCTCTTTTACGTCTATATGCTAAAATTAAGGAAAACACCGATTGAGGAAGGAGTGACTGCTAGGGGAGAAAAACGAAAATTCTACTACAGTCCTCATCCATGGTTCCTGCTAATCTTGTTATTAACCCTCGTCATTCCATCCTTACCGTTTGGTCTCATTGGTGCCCTTATGTTCATTACATTTTTCAGCTTCATCGATGGTTTCCAAGTGAGTCAGGGGCTGAAGTGGGATTATTCTTTGGATAAGCTGATTCCTGTCGGTATCTTTCTTTCTGCTGGCTTCTTATCTGCTTTGGTAAATCGAAGCCAGATCATTTCCGGAGTTGCAATGATGTACTTCCATATTTTTGTAATCCTTGTGATTTGCTTGTCTTTTACACGATTTAGTCCTGGATTTCCACCATCTCTGAAGAAAATTTTCATACCAGCAATCTTGGGAATCCTACTCTTTCAAACGTTGCCATATATTCACAGCCGTTTAGATATCTTTGATCCAACTATTCTACGAAATGAAACACTGGCTATAACTGTTATCCTCTTGTTAAATGGAATTGCCTTATCTTATTTTACAAAGGAACAAGGCTTCATGATTGGTGTGAAGAAGGTCTTTATGATTTATGGATTGCAGATCTTTATTTTCCTAAGAAGACTGTTCCGAATCCTATTTGCACCAAATTCAGTTTTCGGTAATAACTATCATTACAAAGACTTACTAATCATGAACAGCGAATTTACGTTCTACTTCCTCGAGGGACTTTTTGTCCTGATCATGCTTTTCCTTATTCGCAATATACGCAAGGAAAATCGTAAAAGTGCTGCTTAGAATGAAAGCGTAGAGAAGAGGACTCTGGTTCAAGTTTCTAGTAAATTTTCCTGAATAAAGGTATAATAGAACTATTAAAACGAAAGAGGTAATGAAAATGGCTTCAAAAATGCTACACACTTGCTTGCGAGTAGAAAACCTTGAAAAATCAATCGCTTTTTATCAAGATGCTTTTGGATTTAAAGAATTGCGTCGCAGAGATTTTCCAGATCATGCTTTCACCATTGTCTATCTAGGACTTGAGGGGGATGACTATGAGTTGGAGTTGACCTATAACTATGATCACGGTCCTTACGTGGTAGGAGATGGCTTCGCCCATATCGCCCTCAGTACACCTGACCTTGAGGCCCTACATCAAGAACATAGCGCTAAAGGCTATGAGGTGACAGCTCCTAATGGACTTCCAGGAACTCAACCAAACTATTACTTTGTCAAGGATCCTGACGGTTACAAGGTCGAAGTCATTCGTGAAAAATAATCCAGTGAAGTCAAGTAGAATGTTCGTTTTCTACTTGACTTTTTTTCTTTGAAAGAGTATACTAATACAAATTTAACCTTTAAGGGGAGTCCAGAGAGACTCACAAGGTGTCAGATAAAAGGGATAAGGGGACTCTCTGTGGAGACTTTTTAAGTGTGCGCATGAGTTCTAGCCTAACCCAACTGAGGCCTTGCATTAGCAAGGCCTTTTCTTTATCTGGTCCCCTTAAATTTAAGGAGGAAAAGTCATGAATCCCACATGTAAGAAGCGTTTGGGTGCCATTCGTTTGGAAACCATGAAGGTGGTCGCACAAGAGGAAATTGCGCCAGCAATCTTTGAATTAGTCCTAGAAGGGGAGATGGTTGAAGCCATGCGAGCCGGCCAATTTCTTCATCTGCGTGTGCCTGATGACGCCCATCTCTTGCGCCGCCCTATTTCAATTTCGTCTATTGACAAAGCAAACAAGCAGTGTCACCTTATTTATCGGATTGAGGGGGCTGGGACAGCTATTTTTTCAACCTTAAGTCAGGGAGATACTCTTGATGTGATGGGACCTCAGGGAAATGGTTTTGACTTGTCTGACCTAGACGACCAGAGTCAAGTCCTCCTCGTTGGTGGTGGGATTGGTGTTCCACCCTTGCTAGAAGTAGCCAAGGAATTGCATGCGCGTGGGGTGACAGTAGTGACAGTCCTCGGTTTTGCGACTAAGGATGCTGTTATTCTCGAAACCGAATTGGCCCGATATGGTCAGGTCTTTGTAACGACAGATGATGGTTCTTATGGCATCAAGGGAAATGTTTCTGTTGTTATCAATGATTTAGACAGTCAATTTGATGCGGTTTACTCATGTGGTGCTCCGGGAATGATGAAGTATATCAATCAAACCTTTTATGATCATCCAAGAGCCTATCTATCTCTAGAATCTCGTATGGCTTGTGGGATGGGAGCTTGCTATGCCTGCGTTCTAAAAGTGCCAGATAGTGAGACCGTCAGCCAACGCGTCTGTGAAGATGGCCCTGTTTTTCGCACAGGAACAGTTGTATTATAAGGAGAAAGTCATGACTAACAAACGTTTACAAGTTTCTCTACCGGGCTTGGATTTGAAAAATCCCATCATTCCAGCATCAGGCTGTTTTGGTTTCGGCCAAGAGTATGCCAAATACTATGATTTAGACCTTTTAGGCTCCATTATGATCAAGGCGACGACACTTGAACCCCGTTTTGGGAATCCTACTCCCAGGGTGGCAGAAACGCCTGCAGGTATGCTCAATGCAATCGGTTTACAAAATCCAGGTTTAGAAGCTGTTTTAGCTGAAAAGTTGCCTTGGCTGGAAAGAGAATATCCTTCGCTTCCCATCATCGCCAATGTAGCAGGCTTTTCAAAACAAGAGTACGCTGCCGTTTCTCAGGGGATTTCCAAGGCTACAAATGTAAAAGCTATCGAGCTCAATATCTCTTGTCCGAATGTGGATCACGGCAATCATGGACTTTTGATTGGGCAAGATCCTGACTTGGCTTATGAAGTGGTAAAGGCAGCTGTGGAAGCCTCTGATGTGCCAGTTTATGTTAAATTAACCCCTAGTGTAACGGATGTTGTCACCATCGCCAAAGCCGCAGAAGATGCAGGGGCAAGTGGCCTAACCATGATCAATACCCTTGTCGGTATGCGCTTTGACCTTAAAACCAGAAAACCAATCCTAGCCAATGGAACAGGTGGAATGTCTGGACCAGCAGTCTTTCCAGTAGCCCTCAAACTCATCCGCCAAGTCGCCCAAACAACCGACCTTCCCATCATTGGAATGGGAGGAGTGGATTCTGCTGAAGCAGCGCTAGAAATGTATCTGGCTGGTGCCTCTGCTATCGGAGTTGGAACAGCCAATTTTACCAATCCATATGCCTGTCCTGATATTATTGAAAATTTACCAAAAGTCATGGATAAATACGGCATTAGCAGTCTAGAAAATCTCCGTCAGGAAGTCAAAGCCAATCTGAGATAAGCTAGGTCTTCCTTATCGTCAACAAGAAATAGAATCTTCATCAATTTGTAATATTTCCGTCGATTAACTATGTTACAATAGGGTTTAGAAAACGTTATTGGAGCATTTAAATGAAACGATGGAAAGTGGCCCTAGTAAGTGCTAGCTTATTGGGGTGTTTTTTTACTGTAGTGGAGACAGCAAAAGCAGAAGAGGGAACGTGGCAAGGAAAGACCTACCTCAAAGCAGACGGGAAACCAGCAACCAACCAATGGATCTATGACCAAACGCAACAGGCCTGGTTTTATTTAACAGCTGATGGAAATCGTGCTGAGAACGGCTGGTTGACAGTTGGTGGTAAGGATTACTATTTTAACGAAGCTGGAAAATTAGCTACGAAAACGTGGGTTGGCCAGTACTATGTGACTGAAAGTGGTGCTAAAGCCAAGGAACAGTGGGTATTTAATCAGGAACAAGAATCCTGGTATTATCTCAAGTCTGATGGTCAGAAAGCTCAAAACGAATGGATTCAACAAGGTCAGGAAAAATATTACCTTAAAGAAGACGGGAAAATGGCCAAAGATGAGTGGATCACTCAAGGGGAGAACCAGTACTACATCAATTCACAAGGTAAAATGCTGAAAAATGCTTGGCTTGGTAAGAGCTATATATCAGAAAATGGTAATAAGGTTAAACAAGCCTGGATTTATGATGACAACTATAGCAGTTGGTTCTACCTTCAACAAGATGGTACCTATGCTGAAAATATGTGGTTAACTATAGATGGGAAGGACTACCATTTTAAATCAGGCGGTTATCTTTCTACTGAACGTTGGATTGATCGCTTCTATGTTGCGAAGAGTGGAGCTAAATTGAAATCGGAATGGTTCTTTGATAAGAATTATGATGCTTGGTTTTACTTGAAAGCTGACGGAACCTATGCCGAAAAAGGCTGGGAAACGATTAAAGAAAAAGATTACCATTTCAAATCAGGCGGCTATCTTTCTACCGAGCGCTGGATTGACCGCTTCTATGTTGCTAAAAGTGGAGCCAAACTGAAATCGGAATGGCTCTTTGACAAGAATTATAACTCTTGGTTTTACTTGAAAGATGATGGAACCTATGCTGAAAAAGGTTGGCAAACCATCAAAGGCAAGGATTACCATTTCAAATCAGGCGGCTACCTCTCTACGGAAACTTGGATTGACCGTAGTTATGTGACGAGCAGTGGTGTAAAAGCCGGCAAAGGTTGGCTCTTTGACAAGAACTATAACTCTTGGTTCTATATCAACTCTGATGGAAATTATGCCAATAAAGAATGGCTCTGGGATAATGGTTACTACTATCTCAAATCTGGTGGTTATATGGCTGCGAGTGAGTGGGTATGGTACAAGAATAACTGGTTCTATCTCAAGTCAAATGGAAAGATGGCTGAGAAAGAATTAATCTACGATTCATCCGACCAATCATGGTATTACCTTAAATCAGGCGGTTATATGGCAAAAAATGAAACTGTGGATGGTCATACCTTGGATGCTTCTGGTAGATGGCATGTTGCGGATAAAACCAAATATTACAAAGTTAAACCCATCACAGCCTATGTCTACAGTGCATCTGGAGAAATCTTGAGTTACATTAATCAAGGAAGTATTGTTTCACTGGATAGCTCGACGCGAAAAGGTGGCCGACTTGCAGTTTCGATTTCTGGCTTGTCTGGCTATATGAATCAAAGTGATTTGACAGCAGTGGATGAAGGAAGCGAGTTTATCCCTCATTATACTAGTGATGGGAAATTCCTTTACCATGAACTCTCTCCATACACGAGTATCAAAGTAGCTCCACACACCTCTGCTATGGTTATTGGCAAGAAGTACTACTCAACTGATGGAGAGCATTTTGATGGCTTTACCATTAAAAATCCTTTCCTCTATAAAAACTTGAGAGAACCAAGTAATTATAGTGCAGCTGAGTTGGATAAACTGTATTCAATGATGAACTTGCAGGATAGTCCTCTTGCAGGTAAAGGAGCGACTTTCAAAGAAGCTGAGGAACGCTACGGTGTAAATGCCCTTTACTTGATGGCCCATAGTGCCCTTGAAAGTGCTTGGGGACGCAGTCAAATTGCCAGAGATAAGAACAATTTCTTTGGTATTGCTGCTTATGATACTAGCCCATATCTCTCAGCCAAGAGCTTTGATAATGTGGACAAAGGAATTCTCGGAGCGGCCAAGTGGATCCGTGAGAATTACATCGACTACGGTAGAGACCACCTTGGAAATAAAGCAACCGGAATGAATGTTCGCTATGCTTCAGATCCATACTGGGGTGAGAAGATAGCCAGCATCATGATGACTATCAACAGCAAACTTGGTTGGAAAGACTAATCAAAAGAAATCAACGGTAACTACTGAAAAAGTAGTTATCGTTTTTGTTTTGGATAAAGGAAGAAAATAGGATAATAATAGCCTCTTTATTCTTGAATAATTAGCAAAATGATAGTAAAATGTAAAAGGAAGGATTGATATAGTTATTATACAAAATAAAGGAGTTTTTTATGAAAAAGTTGCTCACCCTTTCACTTGCCTTACTTTCAGTAACAACACTTGTTGCTTGTTCTGGTCATAAGGTAGAACAAACAGTTCCAGAAGAAAAAGTCGAACAGAAGCAAGCCAAGTTCGATGAAAAGTTGTTTAAAGAAGCTGGACTCTTGCCTTTTAAAAATGAAAAGCAGTTAGAACTTGGGGAATTGGATTCCAAATCACGCGCGACGGGTGCTCATATTCAACTCAAGGACAGCGATGAGCCAACTGAGAAGAGAGAACCTAAGTTGACTTATGATCCAGTTGGATGGCACAACTATAAATTCTTTTATGGTGATGGTAAAAAAGAAGCTTGGCTGATGAGTCGAGGCCATCTGATCGGGTACCAATTTAGTGGATTGTATGATGAAAAGAAAAACTTGGTCCCTATGACTAATTAGCTCAATGCTGGAAATTATTCTGGAACAGATGATCAAAACCAAAGTAGCATGCTTTACTATGAAAATCGATTGGACTCTTGGTTGGCCAATCACCCAAACTATTATTTAGACTACAAGGTGACCCCAATCTATCAAAAGGACGAATTGATCCCGAGATAGATTGAGTTGCAGTATGTGGGAATAGATGAAAACGGCAAACTCTTGGAGATCAAGTTGGGTGGTAGTAAGGAAAAGGTTGATCAGTATTCTGTGACGCATGTCGTTTTAGAAAATGATTCAGCTAATGCGGAAATCAATTATTTGGATGGTACTGCTAAAAATACAGTTGAAGATGCAAAGATAAAAGAAGAAAAAGAAAAAGCCAAGAAAGAGGCTGAGGAAAAAGAAGCAGCTGAAAAGAAAGCGAAAGAGGAAGAAGAAAAAGCACGTCAGGCCGCACAAGAAAAGGAAGAAAGCCAAGAATCAAACTCGCAATCAACTAATTCAGGTGGCTACTTTAGAGATAAAAACGGAAGATGGCACAGACCAAATGGTAAATTTGCTTCTAAGAAAGAAATTAGAGAAGCCGGATTGCAGTGGTAGGAAGAATTTAGCAGATATACAGTCAAAAAGCCGTTGGAAAACGGTTTTTTGTTATAATTGAATGAAGAATGTAGAATTAAAGGAGAATATCATGACTTTTGAAGAAATCCTGCCTGGGTTAAAGGCCAAGAAAAAATATGTACGAACTGGTTGGGGAGGGGCTGAAAACTATGTCCAACTCTTTGACACTATCGAGCAAAACGGGATTGCACTTGAAGTGACGCCCTATTTCCTAATCAACGTGTCTGGGGAGGGAGAAGGTTTTTCCATGTGGAGCCCGACACCTTGTGATGTTTTGGCGACGGACTGGGTAGAAGTCCATGACTAGACGTGTATTGATGACGGGAGTAAGTTCAGGGATTGGTCTGGCTCAAGCACGACTCTTTTTAGAGAATGGCTATCAAGTTTATGGAGTTGACCAAGGTGAAAATCCACTCTTAGAGCGTGATTTTCACTTTTTACAGAGAGATTTGACCTTGGACTTGGAGCCAATTTTTGACTGGTGTCCTCAGGTGGATGTCTTGTGCAATACTGCTGGAGTTTTGGATGATTTCAAACCACTTTTGGAACAATCAGCCCAGGAAATTCAAGAGATTTTTGAAATCAACTATATGACTCCTGTTGAGTTGACTCGTTATTATTTGACGCAAATGCTGGAAAATAAAAAAGGAATTATCATCAATATGTGTTCGATTGCTTCAAGTCTAGCTGGCGGAGGTGGTCACGCCTATACCTCGTCTAAGCACGCCTTAGCTGGCTTTACCAAGCAGTTGGCTCTAGACTATGCTGAGGATGGTATTCAGGTCTTTGGGATTGCTCCAGGGGCAGTCAAGACAGCTATGACCGCTGCCGACTTTGAACCAGGTGGCTTAGCTGACTGGGTGGCTAGTGAAACGCCCATCAAACGCTGGATTGAGCCAGAGGAAGTAGCAGTGATTAGCCTTTTCTTAGCAAGTGGAAAAGCGAGCGCCATGCAAGGACAAATCCTGACTATTGATGGTGGCTGGTCTTTGAAGTAGGAGGAGTTGGATGGAAATCAAAAAACACTTTGGAGTCTATGCTGTTTGCTTTGAAAATAGGAAGTTACTCTGCATTGAAAAAACGAGAGGCCCTTATCAACATCGTTATGATCTACCCGGTGGTAGTCAGCAACTTGGTGAAGGACTGACGGAAACGCTGATTAGAGAAGTTATGGAAGAGACAGGATTTACTGTTAGAAGCTACTCCAATCCTCGAATCTACGATATTTTCGTCAGGGAAGAGTTAAAAAATTGTGTGGTTCACCATATCATGGCATTTTATGATATTGAGGTCAACGAGAAGGAAGCTCAAGTTACTATTTCGGAAGCTGTCTCTGATGGTGCGAATGATTCACTTGGATATGTTTGGATGGATATTCAGAAAATCACAGAAGAAAATGCATCGCCATTAGTCTTGAAGGTTAAGTCTGAATTATTAGGATTTCCGGAACTGGACAAGACTTCCTACATGAATTGGAAGGTGAATAATGAGAAACCAACTTGCCCTTAGTGGCGAACAAATTGTTGCAAAAGTTTACCCACAACTATTGCATCATGTTGGCATAATTCGTGGAGAATACTTACTGAGAGAGCTCAATCAAAATATTCTCTTATCAAGTTGTCAGCAATTTGTAAAAGATTATCTAGACACCATTTGCTCCTTGTACTCAGATGAAGAGGTTTGGTATCGTTTTTCAGAGTTAACAAATACAGAAGCTAATTGTTTAGAGGGGACTAAAGAGCATTTTGATGAAAATCATCCCTTGTTTGGTTATAGAGGAACTAGGCGCTTGCTGGCGTGTCCTGATGAATTTCAGGCTGAAGCACATGTCGTTACAGAAGTTTATCAAACCAATCCCAATCTGTCTGTTATCTTTCCTTTTGTCAATGATGCTAAGCAGTTAAAGCAAGCTATTAGGGTATTACGTCAGCATGGTTTTACTGGAAAAGTCGGAACAATGATTGAATTGCCGTCAGCTTATTTCGACTTGGACAGGATACTGGAAACTGGTATTTCAAAGATTATAGTTGGAATGAATGATTTGACTTCATTTATTTTTGCGACTGTGAGAAACAGTCAATGGCATGATATGGAAAGTCCAATAATGTTAGATATGCTGAGAGATATGCAGGATAAAGCAAGGATGAAAAAGATTAACTTTGCTGTAGCAGGCTATCTGAATCCTTCTTTCATACAAAAAATGAATCAGACGGGTATCAAGTGTATTATCCACTACAGTTCTATTCCAGAGATTTTTGATTTAGAGATTGACCATCCAGACCACCTCAAACGTGTAAAAGAATTAAGTAAAAAATTACAAAGGAGCAACCCATGACACCGCAAGAAATGTGGAATGACTACAAGCAAATCAACCCCTCTATCGGAGATGAGATAGATGCCTGGGCTTTTGGAGTGGAAGCAGATCTCTTGGCAGATTTGGTTTTAAAAGGCGAAAAGACAGCAACTGCCTCAGCCTACGACCTCTATGCAATAGAAGACGAACCTCTTCCACGAGAAGGAACCTTTGACATCATTTTAGATAGCCAAGATCGAGCTGTCTGCATTGTCGAAATTACTAAGGTTTCCGTTCAGCCCTTTCATCAAGTTTCTGCTGACCATGCCTATAAGGAAGGTGAGGGAGACAAATCTTTAGCCTATTGGCGTCAGGTTCATGAAGACTGTTTCGCCGAGTGGCTGAGAGAGGCAGGACTGACTTTTACACCTGACAGCAAGGTTGTTTTGGAAGAATTTCGCAAGGTCTACCCACTCTAGACTGCAGAAGGAAGAAAGTTTTGGAAATTACCGTCCAATCCTTTTTTCTAAAGCAAAACATGATATAATAAGTTTGTTTGAAGAAGAGTAAAACTCTTAAACTTAGAATAGGAGAAAACTATGCAAGCAGTTGAACATTTTATTACGCAATTTGTTCCTGAACACTATGATTTATTTTTAGACTTGAGTCGTGAGACCAAGACCTTTTCTGGGAAGGTGACCATCACTGGTCAAGCCAAGACTGACCGTATTTCCCTTCACCAAAAAGATTTGGAAATCGCTTTTGTAGAAGTTGCGGGTCAAGCTCGTCCGTTTACAGTTGACCATGACAATGAAGCCCTTCATATCGAATTGGCTGAGACTGGTCAAGTTGAATTGGTCATCGCTTTTTCAGGAAAAATCACAGACAACATGACAGGGATTTACCCTTCTTATTACACAGTTGATGGTGTCAAGAAGGAAGTCCTGTCTACTCAGTTTGAAAGCCATTTTGCGCGTGAAGCCTTCCCATGTGTGGACGAGCCTGAAGCCAAAGCAACTTTTGACCTCGCTCTACGTTTTGACCAAGCGGAAGGTGAAGTGGCCCTGTCAAACATGCCAGAAATTGATGTGGAAGACCGTAAGGAAACAGGCGTCTGGAAGTTTGAGACAACACCTCGCATGTCTTCTTACTTGTTAGCCTTTGTAGCTGGTGATTTGCAAGGGGTAACCGCTAAAACCAAGAATGGTACTCTCGTTGGTGTCTACTCAACCAAAGCCCACCCCCTATCAAACCTTGATTTCTCACTGGACATCGCCGTTCGCTCAATCGAGTTTTACGAAGATTACTACGGAGTTAAGTATCCAATTCCTCAATCGCTCCACATCGCCCTTCCTGACTTCTCAGCAGGTGCAATGGAAAACTGGGGTCTTGTGACTTACCGTGAAGTTTACTTGGTTGTGGATGAGAACTCAACCTTTGCTAGCCGTCAACAAGTTGCCCTTGTTGTGGCACATGAGTTGGCTCACCAATGGTTTGGTAACCTCGTGACTATGAAATGGTGGGATGACCTTTGGCTTAATGAAAGCTTCGCCAACATGATGGAATACGTCTGTGTGGATGCCATCGAACCAAGTTGGAATATCTTTGAAGATTTCCAAACAGGTGGTGTTCCAGCTGCGCTTAAACGCGATGCGACGGATGGTGTTCAGTCTGTTCATGTCGAAGTCAAACACCCAGATGAAATTAATACGCTCTTTGATGGCGCTATCGTCTATGCCAAAGGAAGCCGTCTCATGCACATGCTTCGCCGTTGGCTAGGAGATGCAGATTTTGCTAAGGGTTTGCACGCTTACTTTGAAAAACACCAGTACAGCAATACCATTGGTCGTGACCTATGGAATGCCCTTGGACAAGCGTCAGGCCGTGATGTTGCAGCCTTCATGGATTCTTGGTTGGAACAACCTGGTTATCCAGTTCTCACTGTCAAAGTTGAAAATGACGTCTTGAAGATTTCGCAAAAACAATTCTTTATCGGTGAGCACGAAGACAAGAACCGCCTCTGGGTAGTGCCACTCAACAGCAACTGGAAAGGTTTGCCAGACACACTTGAAACTGAAAGTATCGAAATCCCTGGCTATGCCGCTCTTCTTGCTGAAAACAAAGGAGCACTTCGTCTCAACACTGAAAATACAGCCCACTACATTACAGACTATCAAGGAGACTTGTTAGATGCTGTTCTTGCTGAGCTAGAGTCACTTGATAACACAAGCAAACTGCAAATCGTCCAAGAACGTCGTCTGCTTGCTGAAGCAGGGCACATTTCTTATGCTGACTTGCTCCCAGTCCTTGATAAACTTGCTAAGGAAGAGTCATACCTTGTTGTATCAGCTGTTTCTCAAGTGATTTCTGCCCTTGAGCGCTTTATTGATGAAGGTACAGAAACTGAGAAAGCCTTTAATACACTCGTTGCTAAATTGGCTCGTCACAACTATGACCGTCTTGGCTTTGAAGCCAAAGACGGGGAATCAGATGAGGATGAATTGGTTCGTCAGTTGGCCGTTTCTATGATGATTCGGTCAAATGATGCAGAAGCTAGTCAAGTCGCTAGCCAAATCTTTGCAGCTCACAAGGATAATCTTGCAGGACTTCCAGCAGCAATCCGTGCTCAAGTTCTCATCAATGAGATGAAACATCATGAGACCAAGGACTTGGTCGCAACTTATCTGGACCTCTACACTCATGCCACAGATGCTGTTTTCAAACGTCAGTTGGCAGGAGCTCTTGCCTACAGTACAGATGCCGACAATATCCAAACCTTGATTGGCTCATGGAAAGATAAATTTGTGGTGAAACCACAAGACCTTTCTTCATGGTACCTCCAATTCCTCGGACACCAAGCAACTCAAGAAACTGTTTGGGTTTGGGCGCGTGAAAACTGGGATTGGATCAAGGCAGCTCTCGGTGGCGACATGAGTTTTGATAGCTTTGTTATCTTCCCATCACACATCTTTAAAACTGAGCAACGCTTGGTAGAGTACAAGGAATTCTTTGAGCCACAACTCTCTGACCTTGCTCTTAGCCGCAACATTCGCATGGGGATCAAGGATATCGCAGCGCGTGTTGACTTGATTATGCGTGAGAAAGCAGCAGTAGAAGCTGTTGTAGCCCAATATGCTAAAGCTTAATTCATTCGAAATGTAAATAAAAAACTCAACTTTCTCTCTGAAAACAAGAGAGAGTTGAGTTTTTTTTAAGGCAATTTTGGTATAATAATCATAACAAGGAGGAGTTTCTGATGATAAAAATCTTATTAGTAGAAGATGACCTAGGCCTGTCAAACTCAGTATTTGACTTTTTAGATGATTTTGCAGATGTCATGCAGGTCTTTGATGGAGAAGAAGGTCTCTACGAAGCAGAAAGTGGCGTTTATGACTTGATTCTGCTTGACCTGATGTTGCCTGAAAAAAATGGCTTCCAAGTTTTGAAAGAATTGCGTGAAAAAGGAATTACGACACCAGTCCTTATCATGACAGCTAAGGAAAGTTTGGATGACAAGGGACATGGTTTTGAGTTAGGAGCGGATGACTACCTCACCAAACCTTTCTACCTAGAAGAACTTAAAATGCGGATTCAAGCCCTTCTCAAACGTTCAGGCAAGTTTAACGAAAATACCTTGACCTATGGGGATGTTGTCGTCAACCTTTCAACGAATGAAGTAAAAGTGGAAGATACGCCTGTGGAGCTGCTCGGAAAAGAGTTTGAGTTATTGGTTTACTTCCTTCAAAATCAAAATGTCATTCTTCCCAAGACACAGATTTTTGACCGTCTATGGGGATTTGATAGCGATACGACTATTTCCGTTGTAGAAGTCTATGTCTCAAAAGTTCGTAAGAAATTGAAGGGAACAGCCTTTGCTGAAAATCTTCAAACCTTGCGTAGTGTCGGGTATATTTTAAAAGATGTTCAATAAACTAAAAAAAACATGGTATGCAGATGATTTCAGCTATTTCATTCGAAACTTTGGAGTGTTCACCCTGATCTTCTCTGCTATGACCTTGATTATCCTCCAGGTCATGCACTCGAGTCTCTATACTTCTGTAGATGAAAAACTCCAAGCCCTTAGTAGCAGTCCCCAAGCGGTTATCCAGTTAGCCCTGAATCGGGCAACCGAAGAAGTCAAGGATATTCAACCCGCAACTGCGGATGCCAGCAAGGCTGAAATCAAGCCCAATGTCAGCTCCAATACAGAAGTTTTGCTTTTTGACAAGGATTTTAACCAACTCTTACTGGGCAATCGCTTTTTGGGCTTGGACAAAATCAAGCTGGATAAGAAAGAGTTGAATCATATTCGCCAAATCCAAGTCGTCAATAGTTATGGTCAGGAAGAAACCTATCGAATGGTCTTGATGGAAACCAACTCTTCCACCGTATCAAGTAATGTCAAATATGCGGCGGTTCTAATCAATACCAGCCAGCTCGAGCAAATCAGCCAAAAACACGAGCATTTAATTGTTGTAGTGATGGCTAGTTTCTGGCTCCTGTCTTTAATTGCCAGTGTTTACCTGGCACGTGTCAGTGTCAAACCGCTACTGGAAAGCATGCAAAAGCAGAAGTCTTTTGTTGAAAATGCCAGTCATGAACTGAGAACGCCTTTGGCCGTTTTACAAAATCGTTTAGAGAATCTCTTTCGAAAACCAGAGGCAACCATCATGGAATCCAGCGAAAGTATCGCTTCCAGTCTTGAAGAGGTTCGCAATATGCGTTTCCTCACGACCAATCTTCTCAACCTTGCACGTCGAGATGATGGAATCAAACCAGAAATAGCAGAAGTTTCTCCACAATTCTTTAAAACAACCTTTGCCAACTATGAGTTGATTGCTTCTGAAAATGATCGTGTTTTCAACTATGAAAATCGAATTTATCGTCCATTCTTGACCGATCAGTTGCTCCTAAAACAACTCATGACCATTTTATTTGACAATGCCATCAAGTATACCGAAGAAGATGGGAAAATTGAGTTTGTAGTCTATGCTACAGATCGCCACCTCTATCTTACAGTAACGGATAACGGAATTGGAATTTCAGCTGCTGATAAGAAGAAAATCTTTGACCGCTTTTACCGTGTGGACAAGGCGAGAACCCGTCAGAAAGGTGGTTTCGGCCTGGGACTATCTTTGGCCAAGCAAATCGTAGATGCCTTACGAGGAACGATTAGCGTAAAAGATAACAAACCTAGAGGAACAATTTTTGAAGTTAAGATCGCTATTCAATCTCCTTCAAAACGTAAGAATAAATAAAAAAGACAGTTAGATAACTGTCTTTTTTGATAACTAGAAAAGAGGTTGGTAGTAGTACCAACCTTTATTTTGAAAATTTTCGTTTAATAATCTTTCGTTGAAGTTGTAAAAGTGCGAAGCTTGTTGCCATAGCAGCGATAAATGATAAAGCTGTATTAAATTTTAAGGCTAAAAAGATAAAGCTAAAAAGCACCATAAAAATACAGAAACAAGCGATATTTACAAAAAATAAAATCTCTTTTAGGTTAGGGCCGACTGGGGCTTCAGGTGTGTAATCTTGGTAAAGCGGAGTTTGTTTCGATTCGGGAGCTTGTTCAAACTCATAAGCTTCTAGTTTTCTTGCGGACATGATTCTCTCCTTAACAGTACATAACTATTTTATCATTTTTTATGCAGAGAATTATTACAGAATTGTTACAAAACAACTAAAGTCTCTTATCATTATCTAAGTCACTCTTCTTGACACCTAATAGGGAAAGTGATAGCATGGATGTTACACTTGAAACAGATGACCTAACCTTCTCTATTATAAATATACTGAGAAAGGAAAGGATAACTTATATAAATTGATAGCAAGCAAGTGCTTTTCCTAAGATGATTTGTTGAGTTGCTACCTGTATACTTTTGAAGAGTATTGGTAGGAGTTGTTTTGAATGGATGGAAGGACAGAGATTCTGTCTATTGGTCTGGGTGGCTTTTAAACTACCTCTGGGAAATGTTAAAGGAGATAAGCATGTATCTTGCTATCAAAGAAATAGTACGAAATAAACTTCGATATAGTTTGATTCTAACTACCATTTTTCTTATCGCTTTTATGGTCTTTTTTATGACCAGTCTAGCTCTTGGTCTTGTGCGAAATAACCGAGCAGCTATTGATAATTGGCAAGCGACGGGGGTGGTTTTATCTGACTACGCAAATGATAATTTGACGGCATCTTTTATTCCTGAAAAGGACTACAAGGATAAGAGTTCTGAAGAGGCTGCTCCATTGGGCTATATGTTTGCTGTAACCAATCTAGTCGATGGTAGTGAAAAGGTCAATGTTTCCATCTTTGCTCAAGACTGGGACGCTTTTATCTCTCCTAGTTTGACGGAGGGTCGTTATCCTGAAGGAGATGATGAGGTTGTCGTGGATCAGTCTTTTGAGAACTATGGGATGAAGCTAGGTGATACCATTCAGCTGAATGGAAGTGAGGCAAGTTACAAGATTGTAGGCCTGACTGAAGGTAATAAATTTTTCACTGAGCCTGTTGTCTTTACGAGTCTGACAACTTATTGGACCTTACAAGGAACCTTGAAAGCCAATCGTTCCATCTCTGCCTTGGTATTGAAAAATGACATAGAAGTGGCTGGAGACGGACTGAAACAGATTTCCATTCCAAAAATGATTTCGAAAATTCCTGGTTACACACCACAGGTTAATGTATTTTCAGGGATGATTCTTGCTATGATTGTCATCACAGGCTTGATTGTGGGTATTTTTGTTTATATCATTACCATCCAAAAACTAGGACTTTATGGAATAATGCGGGCTCAAGGGATACAGATCAAAACCATTGTATGGTCTCTATTCTGTCAAATCTTCCTCCTAGCTGGTATGGGGATTGCTTTAGCCTTGCTGGCAATCGGAGGAGTGATTTTAGTCTTACCAGCTACCTTCTTTTTCTACCCAAGCTGGATAGCTTACTCTGTCCTAAGCTTGGTAATTTCCTTGATGGCCCTTCTAGGTGGTGTCATTTCACTTCCACGCTTGCTAAAGGTGGACCCGATTACTGCAATTGCAGAGTGATAAGGAGAATAGTATGACAGCATTGATTGAAATGACTCAAGTGACAAAAACCTACGGGGAAGGAAAGATGAAAGTCGTAGCTCTGCATGAGACGAATTTTCAGCTAAATGCGGGAGAATTCGTAGCTATCGTTGGGCCTTCTGGCTCTGGTAAGACAACCTTTCTAACAACTCTAGGACAACTTCAGGAAGCATCGAGTGGAAAGATTCTAGTAAAGGGGAAGGAAACAGGCAGTTTGACAGAGAAGGAAAAAACAGACCTCCGTTTTAGAGAGTTTGGTTTCATTCTCCAGGCTTCAAACCTAATTCCTTTCCTAACAGTCAAGGAACAGTTGGACTTGATTGACAGACTGGATAAGGGAAAAAATAGTAAAAGTGACCGAAAAGAGCTCTTTGACTTGTTGGATTTGGACAAAGTAAAAGATCATTATCCCAAGGCTCTATCGGGTGGCGAACGTCAGCGTGCGGCGATAGCTAGAGCGCTCTATAACAATCCAAGCATTGTGCTTGCAGATGAGCCGACAGCCAGTCTAGACACCGAGCGTGCTTACCAAGTAACGGAGATGTTGGCTGCCATTGCGCACGAACAAGGTAGAGGAGTTGTTATGATTACACATGATACACGCCTTCTTGATAAGGTTGACCGTATTTATGTTATGAATGATGGACACCTAGTAGAAAAAACACATGCATAAAAAAGAAAGTGGACGGTACTAGTTACTGTTCATTTTTTTATTGAAAGCTTTAAAAATGACTTTGACTTTTTATAAAACTCTTAGTATTCATAGCTGATTTTTGAGAATTGTGGTATAATTTTCCTTATGGAAAAGATTATCATTACAGCAACTGCTGAAAGCATTGAACAAGTTGAACAACTACTCGAAGCTGGCGTAGACCGTATCTATGTCGGTGAGAAAGATTTTGGCCTCCGTTTGCCAACGACCTTTAGTTATGAAGAGTTGCGAGAAATCGCTAAGCTGGTTCATGATGGGAGTAAGGAATTGATCGTTGCGGTTAACGCCCTTATGCACCAAGACATGATGGATCGTATCAAGCCTTTCCTAGACTTCTTGGAAGAAATCAAGACAGACTATATTACAGTAGGAGATGCAGGTGTCTTTTACGTAGTCAACCGTGATGGCTATTCCTTCAAGACTATTTACGATGCTTCAACCATGGTAACAAGTAGTCGTCAGATTAACTTCTGGGGCCAAAAGGCAGGTGCTTCTGAGGCGGTTTTGGCGCGTGAAATTCCATCTGCCGAACTCTTTAAGATGCCAGAGATTTTGGAAATTCCTGCTGAAGTATTGGTTTATGGTGCTAGTGTCATTCACCATTCTAAGCGTCCGCTCTTACAAAACTACTATAACTTTACGCATATCGATGATGAAAAAACGCGTAAACGTGACCTCTTCTTGGCTGAACCAAGTGATCCAGAGAGCCATTACTCTATCTTTGAAGACAATCATGGGACCCACATCTTTGCAAATAACGATCTTGATTTGATGACTAAATTGACAGAATTAGTAGAACATGGTTTCACTCACTGGAAGCTAGAGGGGCTCTACACACCCGGTCAGAATTTTGTAGAAATTGCCAAACTCTTTATTCAAGCACGCAGCTTGATCCAAGAGGGCAAATTCAGCCATGACCAAGCCTTCTTGTTAGATGAGGAAGTGCGCAAGTTACACCCTAAAAACCGTTTTCTCGATACTGGATTCTATGATTACGATCCTGATATGGTTAAATAGGACACCAAAACCCGAAATAAAAATGTTCGGGTTTTTCCAGTGTATCCATGAAATAAAAACGGATACATGTTATAATAAAAATAGCTCTTTAATGGAGGTGTTTGAGTGGAAAATCTGAAGAAAATGGCAGGTATCAAGGCTGCTGAGTTTGTCAAGGATGGTATGGTAGTCGGTCTGGGAACTGGTTCTACTGCCTACTATTTCGTAGAAGAAATCGGTCGTCGGATTAAGGAAGAAGGTTTGCAGATTACTGCTGTAACGACTTCCAGTGTTACTAGTAAACAGGCCGAAGGTCTTAATATCCCGCTCAAGTCGATTGATCAAGTGGACTTTGTCGATGTGACGGTTGACGGGGCGGATGAAGTAGATAGCCAGTTTAACGGGATCAAAGGTGGTGGTGGTGCCCTTCTGATGGAGAAGGTTGTCGCAACGCCCTCAAAAGAATACATTTGGGTGGTTGACGAAAGCAAACTGGTAGAGAAACTAGGTGCTTTTAAATTGCCTGTAGAAGTGGTTCAGTATGGTGCAGAACAGGTCTTTCGTCGGTTTGAGCGAGCTGGCTACAAACCAAGTTTCCGTGAAAAAGACGGCCAACGTTTTGTGACCGATATGCAGAACTTTATCATTGACCTAGCCTTGGATGTCATTGAAGATCCAATTGCCTTCGGACAAGAATTGGATCATGTCGTTGGTGTCGTAGAGCATGGCTTGTTCAACCAAATGGTGGATAAGGTCATCGTTGCTGGACGAGATGGTGTTCAGATTTTAACTTCAACAAAAGAAAACTAATCAACATAATAAGGAGATACACTATGTCAAAATTTAATCGGATTCACTTGGTAGTACTGGATTCCGTGGGAATCGGTGCTGCACCAGATGCCAATAACTTTGTCAATGCAGGAGTTCCAGATGGAGCTTCCGACACACTGGGACATATCTCAAAAGCTGTTGGTTTGAATGTGCCAAACATGGCTAAAATCGGTCTAGGAAATATTCCTCGTGAAACGCCTCTGAAGACTGTACCAGCTGAAAACAACCCAACAGGATATGCAACAAAATTGGAAGAAGTATCTCTTGGTAAGGATACTATGACTGGACACTGGGAAATCATGGGACTCAACATTACCGAGCCTTTCGATACTTTCTGGAACGGATTTCCAGAAGAAATCTTGACAAAGATCGAAGAATTTTCAGGACGTAAGGTCATTCGTGAAGCAAACAAACCTTACTCAGGTACAGCTGTTATCGACGATTTTGGACCACGTCAGATGGAAACTGGGGAGTTGATTATCTATACTTCAGCTGACCCAGTTTTGCAAATTGCTGCCCACGAAGACATCATTCCTTTGGATGAATTGTATCGTATTTGTGAATACGCGCGTTCGATTACCCTTGAGCGTCCTGCCCTTTTAGGTCGTATCATTGCCCGTCCATATGTTGGTGAACCAGGTAACTTCACTCGTACAGCAAACCGTCGTGACTTGGCTGTATCTCCATTTGCACCGACTGTTTTAGATAAATTGAACGAAGCAGGTATCGATACTTACGCTGTTGGTAAAATCAACGATATCTTTAATGGCGCTGGTATCAATCATGACATGGGCCACAACAAGTCAAATAGTCATGGAATTGATACACTCTTGAAGACCATGGGCCTTGCTGAGTTTGAAAAAGGATTCTCCTTCACAAACTTAGTTGACTTTGATGCCCTTTACGGCCACCGTCGCAATGCTCATGGTTACCGTGATTGCTTGCATGAGTTTGATGAACGCTTGCCTGAAATTATTGCAGCCATGAGAGAGAACGACCTTCTCTTGATTACTGCTGACCATGGAAATGACCCAACCTATGCAGGAACTGACCACACTCGTGAATACATTCCGCTTTTAGCTTACAGCCCTAGCTTTAAGGGAAATGGTGTCATTCCAGTTGGACATTTTGCAGATATCTCAGCAACTGTTGCGGATAACTTTGGTGTTGAAACAGCCATGATTGGGGAAAGTTTCTTAGATAAATTGGTATAAGATGACGAGATATGCTTTACTTGTTCGGGGTATTAATGTCGGAGGGAAAAATAAGGTTGTCATGGCGCAACTTCGTCAAGAACTGACAGAGTTGGGACTGGAAAAGGTTGAAACCTATATCAACAGTGGCAACATTTTCTTTACTTCGATAGCTCCCAAAGCCCGATTGGTTGAACAGTTAGAGGCTTTCTTTGAAGTCCATTATCCATTTATTCAGAGCTTTTCTTTGCTGAGTCTAGAGGACTTTGAGGCGGAGCTTGACAATCTACCAGGTTGGTGGAACGAAGACTTAGCACGGAAAGATGTCCTCTTCTACACGGAGGGCTTGGATGTGGATCAAGTTATCGAGAAAGTGGACAGTTTGGAATTGGAAGATGAAGTGGTTCATTTTGGAAGACTTGGGATTTTCTGGGGGAAATTCTCTGAGGAATCCTACTATGCAACTGCCTATCATAAGTACTTGCTCAAGATGCCTTTTTATCGCAACATCACCATTCGCAATGCTAAAACTTTTGACAAAATCGGTCAAATGCTAAAAAATAATAAAGGAGACACACAATGACATTTTTAGATAAAATCAATGAAACAGCTGCCTTCCTGAAAGACAAGGGAATCCAAGCACCTGAGTTCGGTCTAATCCTTGGATCAGGTCTGGGAGAACTTGCAGAAGAAATCGAAAATCCAGTTGTAGTAGATTATGCAGATATTCCAAACTGGGGCCGTTCGACAGTAGTCGGACACGCTGGTAAATTGGTATATGGAGAACTTGCAGGTCGCAAGGTCTTGGCTCTTCAAGGTCGTTTCCATTTCTACGAAGGAAATCCTCTTGAAGTCGTGACTTTCCCAGTTCGTGTGATGAAAGTCCTCGGATGCGAAGGTGTCATTGTAACCAATGCAGCTGGAGGTATTGGATTTGGTCCTGGTACCTTGATGGCTATCTCAGATCATATCAATATGACGGGGCAAAACCCATTGATGGGTGAAAACTTGGATGATTTTGGTCCACGTTTCCCAGATATGTCTAAAGCCTACACTCCAGAATATCGTGCTACTGCCCATGAAGTGGCTAAAAAACTTGGTATCAAGCTTGATGAAGGTGTCTATATTGGTGTAACAGGTCCGACATATGAAACCCCAGCAGAGATTCGTGCCTATAAGACATTGGGAGCAGATGCAGTTGGTATGTCTACTGTTCCTGAAGTGATTGTGGCAGCCCACTCTGGCTTGAAAGTTCTCGGTATTTCATGTATTACTAACCATGCTGCTGGTTTCCAAGAAGAACTCAATCACGAAGAAGTTGTAGAAGTGACTGAACGTGTCAAAGGCGACTTCAAAGGCTTGCTTAAAGCGATTATTGCTGAATTGTAATCAATACTTACCATAGAAAGGTAGGGTGAAGTGTTCTGATTTGAACACGAGAGGAAAGCTTTTCTAGAGACTCAGAAAGGAAGGGGAGTTCGGATTTGAATTGAACCTGAGCTGTTCTCTTCTATATCAAAAAATTAAGAAAGAAAGGAATTGAACCCACCCTAAAAGCAGTGGGAAAAAGATAGTTGGTCTAGCGAGCATCGCTCACTGCACCCAATTCCTATTTTCCCTTCGCTTTTTGACGGGTTTGGTATCTTTCTAAATATCAAATATAAATTAAAGAAAGGATGGGCTCCTTGTATTCACTGAACTGAATACGGGCGGAGAACTGTGTAAAAAAGATAAACTGTCTAACATCTGCGATGCTTCGTCAGTTTCCTATTTTTACTTTGTTCTCCGTCGCTATCCTAAATATACAATAAAGAAAGGTAGAGCAAGGTGTTCTAATTTGAACACGAGCGGAAAACTCGGAAAATAGATAATCTGATTGAGAAATCAGGATTTCTCGTCAGACTCCTAATTTTCAGTCGTTTTCTTGTCGCTCTTTGTATCATAAATTATGTCTATCCATATTGCTGCTAATCAGGGTGAAATTGCTGATAAAATTCTTCTTCCTGGGGATCCTCTTCGTGCTAAGTTTATTGCGGAGAACTTCCTTGAAGATGCTGTTTGTTTTAACGAAGTGCGTAACATGTTTGGCTACACTGGTACTTACAAGGGTCACCGTGTATCGGTCATGGGAACTGGGATGGGGATGCCATCCATTTCGATTTATGCGCGTGAGTTGATTGTGGACTACGGTGTGAAAAAATTAATCCGTGTGGGAACTGCGGGTTCGTTAAACGAGGATGTTCATGTCCGTGAATTGGTTTTGGCGCAAGCAGCTGCAACCAACTCAAACATCATCCGCAACGACTGGCCACAGTATGATTTCCCACAAATCGCTAGTTTTGATTTACTAGATAAGGCCTACCATATCGCCAAAGAACTCGGTATGACTACCCACGTTGGGAACGTTTTGTCATCAGATGTCTTTTACTCAAACTACTTTGAAAAGAACATCGAACTTGGTAAATGGGGAGTTAAAGCTGTCGAAATGGAAGCAGCAGCCCTTTACTATCTTGCTGCCCAACACCATGTTAATGCGCTAGCTATCATGACCATTTCTGATAGCTTGGTCAATCCAGATGAAGACACTACGGCAGAAGAACGCCAAAATACCTTCACCGATATGATGAAGGTTGGTTTGGAAACCTTGATTGCAGAGTAAATTGTAAACGAAAATCCTGATTTCACCTGAAATCAGGATTTTTTCATAGATGCGATTTTTTCTGGGTCTGGTGTAACGCGGAGGGTCTTTTGTCCTGTGTAGGTTACAAAACCGGGTTTGCCACCAGTTGGTTTATTGAGTTTCTTGACTTCAATCATATCCACCTGCACGAGATTTGACAAGCGCCCTTTGGAGAAGTAGGCAGCTAGTTCGGCCGCATCTGTTTTAACTTCATCAGATGGGGCAAGATTTCCTGAGATGACGACGTGGCTTCCAGGAATGTCCTTGGCATGGAACCAAAGTTCCTCCTTGCGGGCCATTTTAAAGGTCAATTCCTCATTTTGCAGGTTGTTTCGTCCGACATAGATGATGGTCTTGCCATCGCTCGCCAGATACTGTTCTGGTTTTTTGCGTTTCTGAATTTTCTCGCGTTGGCGTCTTCTGATGAAGCCAGTTTGAATCAATTCTTCACGTATTTCAGCGATTTCTTCTAGTCCAGCTTGGTTGAGCACAGTCTCCACACTTTCTAGATAAAGAATGGTTGCCTTGGTTTCCTCAATCAGATCAGTAAGGTATTTGACAGCTTCTTTGAGTTTCTGGTAACGCTTAAAATAGCGTTGAGCATTCTGGCTGGGAGTCAAGGCCTTATCAAGCGCAATGGTGATAGGCTGATTGGTGTAGTAGTTGTCTAGGATAACCTGGTCTTGGTCATTAGGTACTTGATGAAGGAAGGTTGTCAACAATTCCCCTTTTTGGCGAAATTCCTCAGCATTGTCTGTCGCTAGTAACTCTTTTTCTTGTTTTTTAAGCTTATGTCGATTTTTCTGAAGTTCATTTTCAACACGACGAATGAGCTCACTGGCTTGCTGTTTGACGCGGTCGCGCTCAGCTTTATCCTTATAATAGGTATCTAAGAGATCCGAAAGGCTGGCAAAAGGCTCTCCTACACGATTCGCAAAAGGAACTGGGCTGAAAGAAGTCTCCGTTAGGAAAGGCTTGGTTTCTTGCCCGAAGAAGTTTCGGAAAGTAGACAGTTTATCACTGACAAGAATGTTTTCCAATTCATTTGCCGTATCACGTCCCAGACCTTGAAAGAGACTTTGAAGATTTTTTGCTGTTAGTTCCTGTGTTTGCAAGATTTCAAAGAGCTTTTCATCCTTGACAGTAAAAGGATTGAGAGACTCGGTGCTTGGCGGAGCGATATAGGTCGATCCGGGAAGTAAGGTGCGGTAGCTATTTTGTGAAAAGCCGACGTGTTTGATGACTTCGAGGATTTTATGGCTACTTTTATCCACGAGAAGAATATTGCTGTGTTTACCCATGATTTCGATAATCAAGGTAGCCTGGATATGGTCTCCAATCTCGTTTTTATTAGAAACGGTAATTTCCACGATACGGTCATTTTCGACTTGCTCAATCGACTCAATCAGAGCACCCTGCAAATACTTTCTCAAAACCATGATAAAAGTCGAAGGTTGGGCTGGATTTTCAAAGGTTGTTTGGGTCAGCTGGATGCGACCAAAAACGGGATGGGCAGAAAGGAGCAGGCGATGGCTTTGGCGATTGCTGCGGATTTGCAAGACCAACTCTTGTTCAAAAGGTTGATTGATTTTCTGGATGCGACCATTGACTAACTCGCTTTTCAATTCCTCAACCATGTGATGTAAAAAAAATCCGTCAAATGACATCGTTCTCTCCTTGTGATTGTATTCCATAGTATTATATCAAAAAGGTAGAATAAAATCATGGAAATATGGTATAATAAAGCCAAGTAAAGAGAATCGAGAAGTACATGTATATTGAAATGGTAGATGAAACTGGTCAAGTTTCACAAGAAATCTTGCAACAAACCCAAGAAATTTTGGAATTTGCAGCCAAAAAAATAGGAAAAGAAGACAAGGAGATGGCAGTCACTTTTGTGACCAACGAGCGTAGCCATGAACTCAATCTGGAGTATCGTGACACGGACCGTCCGACAGATGTTATCAGCCTTGAATATAAGCCAGAGTTGGAAATTGCCTTTGACGAAGAGGATTTGCTTGAAAATCCTGAATTAGCAGAGATGATGTCTGAGTTTGATGCCTATATTGGGGAATTGTTCATCTCTATCGATAAGGCTCATGAGCAGGCTGAGGAATACGGTCACAGCTTTGAGCGTGAAATGGGCTTCTTGGCAGTACACGGCTTTTTACATATCAACGGCTATGATCACTACACTCCGGAAGAAGAAGCGGAGATGTTCGGTTTACAAGAAGAAATATTAACAGCCTATGGACTCACAAGACAATAAACGAAAATGGAAAAATCGTGACCTGGTATCCAGTTTAGAATTTGCCCTTACAGGAATTCTGACTGCTTTCAAGGAAGAACGCAATATGCGAAAACATGCAGTGACGGCTCTAGTAGTCATCCTTGCAGGTTTTGTTTTTCAGGTGTCACGAATTGAATGGCTCTTTCTCCTAATGAGCATTTTCTTGGTAGTAGCCTTTGAGATTATTAACTCTGCTATTGAAAATGTGGTGGATCTAGCCAGTCACTATCACTTTTCTATGTTGGCAAAGAAAGCCAAGGACATGGCAGCAGGAGCCGTGCTAGTTGTCTCTCTTTTTGCTGCAGTGACAGGTGCACTTATCTTTATCCCACGCATTTGGGATATACTATTCTAAACTATAAGAGGAAATTATGACATTTAAATCAGGCTTTGTAGCCATTTTAGGGCGTCCCAATGTTGGGAAGTCAACCTTTTTAAATCACGTCATGGGGCAAAAGATTGCCATTATGAGTGACAAAGCGCAAACAACGCGCAATAAAATCATGGGGATTTACACCACGGATAAGGAGCAAATCGTCTTTATTGACACACCAGGGATTCACAAGCCTAAAACAGCCCTTGGCGATTTCATGGTGGAATCTGCCTACAGTACTCTTCGTGAAGTGGATACTGTTCTATTCATGGTGCCAGCTGATGAGCCACGTGGTAAGGGCGACGACATGATTATCGAGCGTCTGAAAGCTACCAAGGTTCCTGTAATTCTGGTGATGAATAAGATTGACAAGGTTCATCCAGACCAACTTTTGGCTCAGATTGATGACTTCCGTAACCAGATGGACTTTAAGGAAATTGTTCCTATCTCAGCCCTTCAGGGAAATAACGTTTCTCGACTAATCGATATTTTGAGTGAAAATCTAGAGGAAGGTTTCCAGTATTTCCCAGCTGATCAAATCACAGATCATCCTGAGCGTTTCTTAGTTTCAGAAATGATTCGTGAGAAAGTTCTCCATTTGACACGTGAAGAGATTCCACACTCAGTCGCAGTAGTGGTCGACTCTATGAAGCGTGATGAAGAGACAGACAAGGTCCATATCCGTGCAACCATCATGGTCGAGCGTGATAGTCAAAAAGGCATTATCATCGGAAAAGGTGGGGCTATGCTCAAGAAAATCGGGACTATGGCCCGTCGTGATATCGAACTCATGCTAGGGGATAAGGTTTTCCTAGAAACTTGGGTCAAGGTCAAGAAAAACTGGCGTGATAAAAAGCTAGATTTGGCTGACTTTGGCTATAATGAAAAAGAATACTAAGTAGAGGTGGGCTCATGCCTGCTTCTTGTTTTTACAGAAGGAGGATTTATGCCTGAATTACCAGAGGTTGAAACGGTTCGTCGTGGCTTAGAAAAATTGATCTTGGGAAAGAAGATTTCTAGCCTAGAGATTCGTTATCCCAAGATGATTAAGACAGATTTGGACGAGTTTCGAAAGGAAGTGCCTGGTCAAGTAATTGAGTTCATAGGGCGCCGTGGAAAATATTTGCTTTTTTACCTAACAGACAAGGTTTTGATTTCCCATCTGCGGATGGAGGGAAAATATTTTTACTATCCAGACCAAGTTCCAGAACGTAAACACGCCCATGTTTTCTTCCAGTTTGAGGATGGCGGCACTCTTGTATATGAGGATGTGCGCAAGTTTGGTACCATGGAACTATTGGCACCCGACCTTTTGGATGCCTACTTTGTATCTAAAAAACTAGGGCCTGAGCCAAGAGAGCAGGACTTTGATTTGCAGGTCTTTCAAGCTGCCCTAGCCAAGTCTAAAAAGCCTATCAAATCCCATCTACTAGACCAAACCCTGGTAGCTGGCCTTGGCAATATCTATGTGGATGAGGTCCTCTGGCGAGCTCAGGTTCATCCAGCTAGACCTTCCCAAACTTTGACTGCAGAAGAAGCGTCAGCTATTCATGACCAGACCATTGTTGTTTTGGGACAGGCAGTTGAAAAGGGCGGTTCCACCATTCGAACCTATACCAATGCCTTTGGAGAAGACGGAACCATGCAGGACTTCCATCAGGTCTATGATAAGACTGGGCAAGCGTGTTCCCGCTGTGGGACAGTGATTGAGAAATTCCAGCTCGGTGGAAGGGGCACTCATTTTTGTCCTCAGTGTCAAAGGAGGGGCTGATGGGAAAAATCATCGGAATCACAGGAGGAATTGCCTCAGGTAAGTCAACTGTGACAAATTTCCTAAGAGAGCAAGGTTTTCAAGTGGTTGATGCTGACGCAGTCGTCCACCAGCTACAAAAACCTGGAGAGCGCCTATATCAGGTCTTAGTTCAGCACTTTGGACAAAAAATAATCCTTGAAAATGGAGAACTCAATCGCCCTCTCCTGGCTAGTCTCATCTTTTCAAATCCTGAGGAGCAGGAATGGTCTAAACAAACCCAAGGAGAGATTATTCGTGAGGAATTGGCTGCACTGAGAGACCAGTTGGCTCAGACAGAAGCGATTTTTTTCATGGATATTCCCCTACTTTTTGAACAGGACTACAGTGCTTGGTTTGATGAAACGTGGCTGGTCTATGTGGACCGTGATGTTCAGGTGGAACGTTTCATGAAACGGGATTATCTTTCTAAGGAAGTAGCAGAGTCCCGTCTGGCAACCCAGTGGTCTTTAGAAGAAAAGAAAAAATTAGCGAGTCATATATTAGATAACAATGGCAGTCGTGATCAGCTTGTGACTCAAGTAGTGAAGTTACTTGAAGGAGGCGATAGCTGTGCAAGAGATTAGTTGGAAAGAGAATCTTCGTGTCGCCTGGTTCGGTAGTTTTCTAACGGGCGCCAGCATTTCCTTGGTCGTTCCTTTCATGCCCATCTTTGTAGAGCAGTTGGGAATCGAAAGGAATCAAGTAGCTTTCTATGCTGGATTAGCCATCTCAGTTTCGGCTGTTTCAGCAGCTCTAGTTTCTCCCATCTGGGGTATTCTAGCTGACAAGTACGGTCGAAAACCCATGATGATTCGAGCAGGTCTTGCCATGACCATTACCATGGGAGGTTTGGCCTTTGTTCCGAATATCTATTGGCTACTCTTTCTGCGCTTGCTCAATGGTGTATTTACTGGTTTTGTCCCCAATGCAACAGCCTTGATCGCTAGTCAGGTACCGAAAGATAAGTCGGGAGCGGCTCTGGGAACTCTATCTACAGGTGTTGTTGCAGGAACACTGACGGGTCCCTTTGTTGGAGGCTTTATTGCTGAAATTTTTGGCATTCGCAATGTCTTTTTATTGGTAGGCGCTTTCCTATTTTTAGCTGCAATCCTAACCATTTTCTTTATCAAGGAAGATTTTCAGCCAGTGGCTAAGGAGAAGGCTATCCCAACGAAAGAAGTATTTTCTTCTTTCAAGTATCCTAGGCTTTTAGTGAATCTATTTTTGACGAGCTTTGTCATTCAATTTTCAGCTCAATCAATTGGCCCCATTCTAGCTCTCTATGTGCGGGACTTAGGGCAGACTGAGAATCTCCTCTTCGTATCAGGATTGATTGTATCCAGCATGGGATTTTCTAGCATGATGAGTGCTGGAATTCTAGGAAAACTTGGCGATAAGGTAGGGAATCATAGATTGTTGGTCGCGGCGCAGATTTATTCCGTCATCATTTACCTACTTTGTGCCCATGCAACCAGCCCCCTTCAACTTGGCTTGTATCGTTTTCTCTTTGGTTTGGGAACGGGAGCTCTCATACCGGGGGTTAATGCCCTTCTTAGCAAATTGACTCCAAAATCAGGTATTTCAAGGATTTTCGCCTTCAACCAAGTCTTTTTTTACCTTGGTGGAGTGATCGGACCTATGGCGGGATCCGCAGTTGCAGGATATTTTGGCTACCATGCTGTCTTTTATGCGACAGCAGCCTGTGTGGCTTTCAGTTGTTTATGTAACTTAGTGCAATTTAGATCATTATTAAAAGTAAAGGAGATCTAGTGCGAGTAAAAATCAATCTCAAGTGCTCCTCTTGTGGCAGCATGAATTATCTAACCAGTAAGAACTCCAAAACCCATCCAGACAAGATTGAGGTGTTAAAATATTGTCCAAAGGAAAGAAAAGTAACTTTACATCTTGAATCTAAGTAGAATTTATGGTAAAATAATAGGGATTTTAAGGAGTTTGATATGTATAACCTATTATTAACCATTTTATTAGTATTATCTGTTGTGATTGTGATTGCGATTTTCATGCAACCAACTAAGAACCAATCCAGCAATGTATTTGATGCCAGCTCAGGTGATTTGTTTGAACGTAGTAAAGCGCGTGGTTTTGAAGCTGTGATGCAACGTTTAACAGGTATTTTAGTCTTTTTCTGGCTAGCCATTGCCTTAGCATTGACAGTATTATCAAGTAGATAAGAAATGGGCAGGACTAGGTCTTTGCCTATTTTTATTTTTATACTCTTCAAAAATCAAATTCAAACCACGTCAGCGTCGGCTTGTCGTATATGTGTTACTGACTTCGTCAGTTCTATCCACAACCTCAAAACGGTATTTTGAGCAACCTGCGACTAGCTTTCTAGTTTGCTCTTTGATTTTTATTGAGTATTAAATGATGTTTGAGAAGGTCTTACTGTAAAAGAAAATTAAAAAATCTAGAAAGAAAACATGAAAGATAAAATTAAAGAATATTTACAAGAGAAGGGGCGAGTGACGGTAAATGATCTAGCTCAGGCTCTCGGAAAGGATGGGTCCAAGGATTTCCGTGAGTTGATTAAAACCCTGTCTCTGATGGAAAGAAAGCACCAGATTCGTTTTGAAGATGATGGTAGTTTATGTCTGGACCAAAAGAAGAAACATGAAATTACACTCAAAGGGATTTTTCATGCCCATAAAAACGGCTTTGGCTTTGTCAGTCTAGAAGGCGAAGAGGACGATCTTTTTGTAGGGAAAAATGATGTCAACTATGCCATTGATGGCGATACCGTTGAAGTGGTCATCAAGAAAGTTGCTGACCGCAACAAGGGAACTGCTGCAGAAGCAAAAATTATCGATATCTTAGAGCATAGCCTGACGACAGTTGTCGGGCAAATCGTTTTGGATCAGGAAAAGCCCAAGTATGCTGGCTATATTCGTTCCAAAAATCAAAAAATCAGCCAACCGATTTATGTGAAGAAACCGGCTATCAAGTTGGAAGGTACTGAAGTTCTCAAGGTCTTTATTGACAAATACCCAAGTAAGAAACATGATTTC